>JALFZJ010000032.1 GCA_022783665.1 Arcanobacterium sp. | reverse complement strand
AGCCACGCCACCGCAATCATGGTGAGGATGATCAAAACGGCCTATATGGCGATACCCGCAAGGATCAATAGCCCACTTTCTTTGCACCTGATGCGGGGTCTGATAAGATTTTCCGGCGCTTGAGCTGCTGAACGCTTACGGCATGCGTTCGCAAGAGTCGTAAACTATTGCGAGGAGCGTGGTTTTCGCGCCCGATGCTTGTTAATTCGCTTCACTGCAGGCATCTAATTGTATGTTTCGTAATGCAGTTAATCTGGGTCTTCACACTAGGCGTTAACCTTGGGCGTTCATGCACAACGGTTAATCTGCGAGTTTAGACCAGACGGTTGGTTAATCTGGGCGTTTAAGCGCGGCCTCGGACGTGCCCGGCACCATATCTTGCGCTTGAGCGAGAAGATGCTTCACAGGCTCCCAATAGTCTACAGATACGAGCTGCTTGCCGCTAAACGTCAGCGAGGTTACAGAGCACAACGAGCATTCACGCCGCTTTGGGTTATGGGATACGGACTTCCCTTCGAGAAACAGACGAGTGACCCAAATCGGCAACTGATGTGAAACCATCACTACTTCGCCGCCGTCTGGCGCAAGAGCTAAACCTCGCGCAATCGCACGCGACATTCTCGCTACAACCTCACGGTACCGCTCACCCCAGGAGGGCTCGAATGGATTGCGGATGCGCACCCAGTATTTCGGCAACGCGAGCACATAGGGGTTTTTATTGAGCTGCAGACCCTCAAAGTAATTGTCTGCTTCAATCAGGTCAGAATCAGTAATAACAGGTAAACCGAAAGCCTGAGCAGTCGGAGTAGCCGTCTCTACCGCACGCTCAAGAGGCGAGGCAACCACCGCACGCACATCGTGCCCTGTGCGAAAAGCCTGAGCTACGCCTTCTGCCATCTCCAAGCCAAGCTTCGTGAGGTGAAAGCCAGGGCGCCGCCCGTACAGCACTCCGCTAGGATTATCTACCTCTCCATGCCGTACGAGGTGAATAGTTGTGAAATCCACGATACCTCCCAATAACCTGCCACGAATACACACAGACGAGTGCATGTAGACAAATACATACAGCTGTGGGCTCAGCACTTCTAGCCGAGCCCACTACGTATCATTTCTTGTTGCGGCGCTGATGGCGCGTCTTGCGAAGTAGCTTGCGATGCTTCTTCTTCGACATACGCTTGCGGCGCTTCTTAACTACGGAACCCACAGGTTACCTCCGAGAATCGACGAACACGGCTCATGCCGCAATGAACACACTCATATTACAGTATGAAGCTAAAACACCAGAAATCACTTCGTTGAATCAGGCGCCTGTGGCGAATCACGAAAGCACACTGTGAACGCGCCACGCACGAGCCATCAGCTCCCAAGTCTATGCCCCGCTTGCCTCGCGGCGTTCCTCAGCTTGGCCAGTGGCATCCATACCAAGCAACTGGTCAAGAGCCGAGCGTGGCACCCGATATGAGCCACCCACACGCACTGCCGGTAAATCACCCGAATGCACCATGCGGTAAACCGTCATCCGCGACACTCTCGTGATTTCCGCAACTTCTGCCACAGTGAGAAACTGCGGCATACCTGGTGTGCCTTGTGCCATCTTGACTCGTTTCAACCCCGCGCATCAGCGATGCTATTGAACCCAAATACTAAACCCGAACGTATATAGCGCTGTATATCCGCAGTAGCGCATCACCAGAAACCGGCGAATACATACTGCTCCTGAGAAAGAATCATACATGAATTAGCGGATTCATACATAAACTCTTCAGTGATAGATTAAGCGATAGAACTTATCGGCAACCGCTACGAGCCCATCGCTAGCGCTATCACAGTGGATCTGATCCGCTGCATTCAATCGACATTCCATCTACATTCACCGAAGGAGGCGATCTTGTGGCTGGGCATGTACTTCCGGCACGCCGGTCCAATCGCCTTCGCGATTGGGTCGATTCGCTAGCCAAACGCTCACCGGCTCGGTTTGCAATGCTGGTGTTTGCGGGAATCATTGTGCTCTTCACTCTGCTCCTCCTCATCCCGTACGCGAAGGCTGGTAGCGGATCGGCGTCTTTTTTTGAAGCGCTCTTTACCGCTACCTCAGCGGTATCGGTTACCGGCCTTACGATCGTAGATACGGCCACGTACTGGACTCCCCTCGGGCACACGATCATCGCCATCGCAATGCAGATCGGCGGGCTTGGGGTGATGACCCTCGCTTCCCTCCTCGGCCTAGCGGTGGCACGCCATATCGGATTGACGCAGAAAATACTCACAGCTACGGAAACTCAAAGCCGCCTGGGAGACGTCGGTTCACTTCTGCGAGCCGTTGTACTCACCTCACTTACGGTGGAACTCGTGCTCACGGCCGCCTTCATTCCCACCTTTCTCTCTATGGGTCACCCTCTTGTAGAGTCTGTTGCTCAATCGGCATTCATGGCAATCTCCACCTTCAACAACGGCGGTTTCGTGGCCTTCAGTGAGGGGATGAACGGGCTAGCGACCAATTGGGCTTTCACCATTCCCGTAATACTCGGTGCGATTACCGGCGCCCTGGGTTTTCCTACGATTTTGAATATCTCGCAAACCTTCCGTGAGCCGCGCAGGTTCTCACTTCACACCAAGCTCACGCTCGTCACGTACGGGGCGATCTTCGCCGTATCAGTGGTGCTTCTCCTCGCCTTCGAATGGTCAAACCCGCAGACGACGGCCGGTTTCGGTTTCTTTGATCGCTTGCAGACGGCGCTTTTCCACGGCGCAACCGCCCGTTCAGCAGGGCTATCGACGATAAACATCGGCGATATGAATGAGTCCACATGGTTTGTACTCGATATCCTCATGTTCATCGGCGGGGGTTCAGGGGGAACTGCAGGCGGCATCAAAGTGGGCACATTTGCGGTGCTCGTGCTCGCAATTCTCGCCGAAGCTCATGGTGATCGCGATACGGAAGCTTTCGGAACACGTATCCCGCCCGACGTCATCCGCCTGGCAATTTCTGCCACATTCCTCGGAGCGTTCATGGTGGGAATCGGCACCCTCATCATCTTGCACTCCACCAATTACGCTCTGGATTCGGTGCTTTTTGAAACTATTTCTGCATTCGCCACATGCGGGCTATCCACTGGTATCACTGCATCTCTTGGGCCGGTAGGGCAAACCGTTTTGATCGTACTGATGTATTTTGGACGCGTCGGTACGATGACTCTTGCAGCCGCCCTAGCATTGCGCCAGCGCCGCCGCGTGATACGTTTTCCTGAAGAGCGTCCGATTATCGGGTAATGCCCTAGAATTGATACAGCCACAAGCGAGGGAGGAACGATGGCTCGCACATCCAACAATACTGATTCTGTGCTCGTGATCGGCTTGGGGCGCTTCGGCTCCGCAATCGCCGTTACCCTCGACAAACTCGGCAAAGATGTGCTCGCTGTGGAATCCGATAGCGCGCTTGCTCAAAAATGGTCTCACCGCTTCCGCGTGGTTGAGGCTGATGCGCGCTCCGCCGAAGCTCTGATCCAACTGGGCGCCAGAGATTTTACGACGGCGGTTGTGGGAGTTGGAAGTAAGCTCGAATCCTCGGTGCTGATCGCCGCGAATCTGGTAGATCTAGAAATTGGCGAGATTTGGGCGAAAGCAACCTCGCGTGAGCACGGCACAATTTTGCGCCGCATCGGGGCGAACCACGTGGTGTATCCCGAATTTGATGCAGGGCAGCGCGTGGCCCACATGGTATCTGGCAAAATGCTCGACTACATCGAAATGGAAGACGGCTTCGCCATCGTGAAGATGCTGCCGCCCAAAGATACGATTGGGTTCACAGTAGGCCAGCTCGATCTGCGCCGCCGGTACGGCGTGACGCTGATTGGTGTGAAATCCCCGGGACAGCCCTTTGAATACACTAGCGATGAAACACTCATCAGCCAGGGCGATACGCTGATTGTTTCAGGTGAAAGTGAGCTTCTTGAAGCCTTTTCTAAGCGCGTGTGATGCCGCTTAAACGTGCGTGATCCTGTGCTAAACGCGCGTAGTGCTGTGTTCTCAAGGCTCATAGTGCTGCTCTAAACGTACCTGATGCTGGCGGCATAGCAGTAGCGGGAAATATAAGGCGGTAGCGAGGTTTTCTGGGAATAGCGGGAGCCCGCAGGAATAGCGAGAACCTGTGAGGATAGAGTGAACCGACGCGAATAGTGAGAACCTGTAGCGCGCCCGTATGGAAAACGTCCAGAGTTTTCTATGCCAGCCCCACGTTAGTATGAACCCATGGCAACGAAGAGCAAATTACAGTACGTGTGCACCGAGTGCGGATGGCAGACCTCAAAATGGGTGGGGCGCTGCGGCGAATGCCAATCGTGGGGCACAGTTGTAGAAGCTGGTGCACCGCAAGGCATCAGGCACACAGCGAAAGCGATCACGCCTGGTACTCCCGCCCAGCCGATCACCGATGTGTCTACCCAAGCGTCTACGAAAGAGCCCACTGGCGTTTCTGAATTGGATCGCGTGCTCGGCGGTGGCCTGGTGCCTGGCGTAGTAGTGCTGCTTGCAGGTGAGCCGGGCGTGGGGAAATCCACTCTTTTGCTTGATGTTGCCGCCAGAGCTGCGGCGCGTGCGAGAGAGAATGGGTACGCAGAGGTGCTCTACGTGACGGGCGAGGAATCCGCATCACAAGTGAGATCGCGAGCAGAGCGTATCGGCGGGCTTGATCCGCACTTGCTTCTCGCTTCCGAATCAGACCTTCAGCGTATTCTCGGCCATATTCAAGCTACCCAACCCTCCCTTCTCATTCTCGATTCGATACAAACGATCGCCGATCCGGAAGTTGAGGGATCTGCCGGTGGAGTATCGCAAGTACGGGCGGTAGCAACAGCAGTGATCAATATAGCCAAAGCCTCTGGTATGCCTGTGGTGATCGTAGGGCACGTCACCAAAGATGGCTCCATTGCAGGGCCGCGCACCCTTGAGCATCTCGTAGACGTCGTCTGCCATTTTGAAGGAGATCGGCACTCGCGCCTACGACTCGTACGGGCAGTGAAGAACCGCTATGGCGCCACCGATGAAGTTGGATGTTTTGAGCTTACCGATAGCGGTATTCGTGGCCTTGAGGATCCCTCTGGGCTGTTCATTTCCTCGCGCAGCTCCACAGTACCCGGCACCTGCGTTACCGTAACTCTTGAGGGCAGACGCCCGATGCCCGTAGAAGTACAAGCTCTTTCAGTGATTGCCGCCGGCCCTCCGAGGCGTACCACAGCCGGAGTTGATAGTTCTCGTGTAGCTATGATGCTGGCCGTACTTCAATCGCGGATGGGCATTCGCTTTGAGAAGCAAGATATTTTCGTATCAACCATTGGTGGCGCTCGGGCTATGGAACCAGCAGTAGATTGTGCAATCGCTTTAGCCTTAGCGTCTACGGCCTTGGATCTACCGATGCCTCCTGGAGTGGTAGCACTCGGTGAAGTCTCACTTACAGGTGAGCTGCGCCCTGTGGTAGACCTCCAGCAGCGCATTAATGAGGCGTCGCGGCTCGGATTTCGAATTGCCATTATTCCTGACGCCGCGGAGATTACGAAGGTTCCAGCGGGTATGGAGATTCGCCGCGTAAAAGACGTGCGATCAGCAGCGCAAAGCGTCCTGCCACTCTAGCCGGAGAGTTCAGGATAATGAGCTACTCGCACGCAGGCTGCACAATCGCGCAGGGTATACAGCCACGCAGGTTTCGCAATCACGCAGGTTTAGGTTTCATATCCCGAGGTGCCATATCCGCACGCGTGCGTACGTTACGATTCAGGCTCAGGCGGTGGCGCTTGAGGAAGCTCGAAAACAAGTTCCTCACCTACCTGCTCGCCGAGCACAAGCAGTCTCGCACGGTAGGTGCCTGGCTGTGCGGCGTCTTTGCCTTGGCAATCCTCACCCGTGACTGTACCTGGCCACACCACCTGCTGATCATGCGATAGCCCTTTGTCAAGAAGCAATGGGAGGCTTTCTCGCCCGGCTTTGCAGCTCCGTGAGTCCCACACATGCACGTCTCCGGTAACAACCTGCACTTCTATGTTGTTGTAATTCGCATCAATTGTGCATGGCTGCTCACCTTTAGCATTCGTCAACGTAATTGGGAAACTCACCTCACTGCCAGCATAGGTGTGATTCTCGGAGTACTGCACACTCAACATCTGTGTGCTGCACGGCACGGGCATAAACTGTGCAGCAGGATCGGGCGCTTTTACTGCCTGTTCGATGGTGCTCAGCGTATTACGCGTCAATTTCATAACGATAAATACGCCGGCGACGATAACGGCAGCAATCACCGCCCAAATAATTATTCTTCGTATGCGTTTTTTCGTAGCAGGATCCATAGGAGGTCTGGCGGCTTGGCGCGAGCGCTGCATACGGCGAGACGAAGCGTTACTGCCCATCGCCTCACGCCTCCCCGCTGGGCGCTGCGCGTTACCTGCCCCTTGCATGTGCGATGCGCCGCCGTGTGTGCTGCGGACGCGTTGCGTACCGCGAGAACCCGAGCCGCTTGGGGAAGAATGTGCGCTGCGAGCACCATGCGAAGCAGCGCGCGTTCTGCGCTGCTGGCTGGCACCATCTAAGTGCCCTGCGCGCGTTGAATTACCTGATGTGCGCCGCTTTTGTGCTCTACTGCCGCGTTGTCCATCATGCAGCGCACGGGCACTGCTCGGCGGCTTACCGTTCTTTCGTGCACCCCGATGCGTATCACTTGAAGGCTGCCGATAGCGATCCCGCAGCCCATCCGTTTTATCCTCGCGCGCCATATACGTAAAGGTATCTGCTACCACCATCAAAACGAAACGTCCACGCCGATAACCGTTACACTGTGAACATGCCCGATACCCTCACACACGATCACGCCGATACACCAAGTACGCACGCCTCAAGTGGTGATCAGTTCCCACCAACCAGCATCGCACGCATCCAAACTGAACTTATTGGCTGGTATGCAGGTAATGCTCGTGATCTTCCGTGGCGCAAGCCGAACGTCGCGCCGTGGGCAATTCTCGTCTGTGAAGTGATGAGCCAACAGACCCCGGTGAGCCGTGTTGCTCCGGCCTGGCACGCATGGCTGGAACAGTGGCCAACGCCAGAGGCACTCGCCCACGCCTCACCTGCGGAGGTTATCGTAGCCTGGGATCGGCTCGGCTATCCGAGCCGTGCTCTTCGCTTACGTGATTGCGCTCGCCGCATTGTAGAACGCCACGGTGGCCAGGTGCCCAGTGATCGCAGCGAACTGCTAGCTCTTCCAGGAATCGGAGCCTATACAGCAGACGCTGTGCTCGCATTCGCCTTTCAGATTCGCACAACGGTGCTCGATACAAATATCCGGCGCGTGCTGGCCAGATGGCACGGGGAAGCCCTTCCAGCCCCGTCAGAAAAACCCGTTGAGCGCATACGCGCCACGCATTTCGTGCCGGAAAGTGCCCAAGAGAGCGCGCAGTGGAATGCGGCAATCATGGAATTTGGTGCGCTGGTATGTACGGCAAAATCTCCACGCTGTGATGAGTGTATAGCTAGCCAGTGGTGCGCGTGGCGTCACAACGGCTACCCGGAAGATACCTATCGCCACACACGCAAGACGCAAAAGTTCACCGGCACTTTGCGCGAAGCGCGCGGGCAGATCATGGCGCCACTACGAAGAGCAGGCGAATCCACGCTGAGCTATGCAGAACTTCACGCCGCAGCTACTAGCAATCCGCTCTTTGATTCTGCACTGGCATCGCTGGTTGCCGATGGCCTCATAGAACAAACCGAATCAGGCTATAGACTGCCCCAAAATGCTTAAATCGCAATGTTCATTAAGCCTTCGGAATAGCGTAGTATGGGTGCCATGGGAGGCACTACCGAAATACGAATAATGCGCACTGGCGGCTTACTCGCCCTGCTCGCTTTGACGATGCTCATCATGTCGATGTTGCTGTTTATTTCGGTACCCGAAACTAAGTTCTTACTCGCTGCATCGCCGATTTTTGCCAGTGCCGTAGTGGTGTTAGTGGTGGCGATTATCGCAATCCTTGCATCACACAAGGCTCAACAGCGCTCCGCGCACACCGTAACCACAGTTACGGATCCTGCATACACTGACGCCCTGAGCGGCACCGGCTCACAGCCCCTCGATTCTGATCAGCCAAGCTCAGATCTCCTCGACGGTGAAGCTCAGCGCATCCTCTCCATCCGGCGTCTCGCATCCTACGGGGTAGGTTTGGCGATCGTGCTTGCGCTCGGTTTCGCAATCATTTGCGCTGTGGTAGACGTCGCCACACAGGCGATCGTGTTTAGCCTACTGATATCGCTCGAAGGCCCAGCCGGCTTGGCGTTGGCGTTCACATACCTTACGCGGATATATAAACGCCAGATGCATCTGCTCGCCTAGCACCGCCCCAGACCGATAGCCACCTATTTGCCAGCAGGCTTCACAAATGGGAAAGCAATCGTCTCGCGGATACCAAGGCCCGTAAGCGCCATCAGCAGACGGTCAATCCCCATTCCCATACCACCTGAGGGCGGGAAACCCTGTTCCATCGCTTCAATGAAATCTTCATCGAGCTGCATCGCCTCGGGATCACCATTAGCAGCCTCAAGGCTCTGCGCCGTCAAACGCTCACGCTGAACCACAGGATCGGCGAGCTCTGAATAAGCTGTAGCCGTCTCCATGCCACGAATATACAGATCCCATTTTTCCGTTAAGCCCGGCTTGGAGCGATGATAGCGGGTGAGAGGAGAGGTATCTTCAGGGAAATCGCGCACAAAAGTAGGTGCATACAGCGTATTGCCTACGAGTTCTTCCCAAATATCCTCAACGATTTTGCCATTGACGGCGTAATCCTTCACCTTAACACCGTGCTGCTCGGCAATCGCTACCAGCCGTTCGCGCGGCGTCTCTACCATGATCTCTTCGCCCAATGCTTCAGAGAGCGAGCCATACAGATCGAGTGATGCCCATTCCCCACCAAGATCATATTCGCTGCCATCGGCAAGAGTAACCGTGAGAGTACCAAATACATCTTGTGCCGCGTTTTGAATAAGAGACTTCGTCAATTCAGCCATCGTATCGTATGTGCCGTATGCTTCGTATGCCTCAAGCGCGGTGAACTCTGGGGAGTGAGAAGAATCGGCACCCTCGTTACGGAAGTTCTTCCCGATCTCGTACACCTTATCAACGCCGCCTACAACTGCTCGCTTCAGATAGAGCTCCGTGGCGATACGCAGATACAAATCCTCGTCGTATGCGTTGATATGCGTAGTAAACGGGCGAGCCGCCGCGCCACCATGCAGAGCTTGGAGTACCGGCGTCTCAATCTCGATGTATTCGCGCTCTTCAAATGTGCGGCGAATCGAACGCATCACAGCAGCTCGGATGCGAATCATATCCCGAGCACTCTGGCGAGTGATCAGATCGAGGTGACGCTTACGCACGCGCGTTTCCTCGTTAAGCGTCATTTCCTCGCCGGCTTCATTCGTGAACGTCTTAGGGAGTGGACGAATCGCCTTGGCAGCCATCTGCCATTCTTGAGCGAACACGGAAAGCTCGCCGCGCTTAGAAGATCCCACATATCCTCGTACGAAGAGATGATCGCCGAGGTCTACATCTGCTTTGAGTGCATCGAGTGATTCTTTGCCCACATTGGCCAATGAAAAAATCACCTGTAGGCGCTGCCCGTCGCCGGCTTGTAACACCACGAAGGCAATATTTCCCGAAGGGCGCATAAGCATCACCCGCCCTGCGATTCCTACGATTTCATCGGTGAGTTCCGCTCCCACCTCGATTTCACTATGTTGCGCACGGACTGCTGCAATACTGCTCGTGATCGGCAGCTCGGCCGGATAGGGTTCACGGCCTTCCTGCTTCATCCTCTCGCGCTTCGCCTCCCGCACTTTGACCTGCTCAGGGAGATCATCACGGCTTGAAGCATTTTGTGGATTTCGAGGGGTAGTATTCATAGGTTTTAGATTACCCCACAGGCGAATCTGCGCGAAAATCAGCGCTCAATCGGCACAGCGCTCGTGCCAAGCCCGCTACCCTCAGGTGCCTGGCCTGGATCGGTAGAGTATTCCACTGCGCGATTGTGCTCATCGACGAATACGATCTTAGGTTCGAACGTACGTGCCGTGGCGTCGTCTATTTGCGAATAGCACATGATGATCACGATATCGCCTGCAGAAAACTGATGCGCTGCAGCGCCATTGAGCACAACTTCTCCCTTGCCGGCTTCACCAGGAATAGCGTAGGTTACAACCCGCTCGCCGTTGGTTACATTCACCACGCTCACCTGCTCACCGGGCAGAATATCGGCAGCGTCGAGTAGCTGAGAGTCGATCGTTACCGAACCCACATAATTCACATCTGCACCTGTAACCCGCGCGCGATGGATCTTGCCCGTCACCATTGTGCGCATTCGTATCCCTGTATGGCTCTCATTCATTGCGCTATCCTCCTCCATCTTCGCCAGTGCCCTCGCCCACTAGCCAGTGCCCTCGTATATTAAGACGCATCGCCTTAGAACGCATCTCTTTCACATGTGCCAGTGTGCTTCGGCGCCGAAGAATTACTTAACGTTCACTTCAAGGTTATCGATGAGGCGAGTCTTCCCCACCCATGCGGCCACCGCAAGCAGAACCGGCCCCGTGTAGCTTCGATCCCTGATCTCTTCAAAGGTATTCGGATTGACGCCGGTGAGGTAGTCGATCTTCACGCCGTCTGCTGCGCCCAGCTCGCGGCGTGCAGCATCAATGGATTCTAACGCATCAGCCCCGTTCATAGCGGCGCGCTCGCCTGCACGCAGTGAACGCGAAAGAGCAAGCGCTTGGGCATGCTCATTAGGCGTAAGATACGTATTGCGGGACGACATTGCCAAGCCGTCGCCCTCTCGTTTAATCGGCACGGATCGAATCTCGAGCGGCATATCGAGATCACGTACCATCGTGCGGATAAGCGCAAGCTGTTGGGCATCTTTCTGCCCGAAGAATGCCACATCTGGCTGCACCAGATTGAACACCTTGTGCACCACTTGCAATACGCCAGCAAAATGCGTCGGGCGCGTCTTTCCTTCAAACACTTTCGCCACTGGCCCCGGATCGATCCTCACAAGCGGAGCATGTGGATACATTTCGCTATCACTCGGCGCGAAGACAACGCTTACACCCACGGTGTCGAGCAAAGCGACGTCCGCATCAAGATCTCGAGGATATGCCTCAAAATCTTCACCGGGCGCGAATTGTAATGGATTCACATAGATCGAGACGATCACGTGATCCGCCGCTTCTTTCGCTGCTCGCACAAGGGAAAGATGGCCTTCATGGAGGGCGCCCATCGTCATCACAAGTGCACGGGTGCCATCTAGCTCATTGAGTGTGTCGCGCAATTCGGCGCGGGTTTTCGTAATGCGCACGCCACCTATTCTAACTCTTTGAATCCTTGCCGAGCACTTTCAGTATTTCCTCCGCTGTGGAAGCCGTGATCACGCGGCGGGCTTCAGCCCGCCGCGTGGTGGCCGCTGCAAGCTCCGTGTAGCTCGGAGCAATATCAGCCATTGAAGGATCCGCCTCGGCCACTTCGCGTAAGATGTGCAGGTGTTCGGCTACCGTACCTGAATCCCCACGCACCACCGGCCCAGTGAGCAATGCTTCACCTGATTCAAGTGCGCCCTCCATCGCAGCATGTACGAGGGGGCGAATGAATTCGCCTGGCTGCTCAATACCTATCGATTCAAGCATTCGCGTTGCTTGGGTAACTACCGTAACGAGATGATTTGCACCATGAGCAAGCGCCGCGTGATATACGCCGCGATCACTTTCAGCTATCGTGAAGGGCATACCTCCCATTTCTGTCACCAGCGCATGCCCGATCGGTAGTAATGGAGCAGTCGCCGTTACCCCGAAAGGGCACCCTTGCAAACGATATGAGTCTATTGATGTGCCTGTGAACGTCATTGCCGGATGGATCGCTACAGGCAACGCGCCTGCTTCGCGAGCCGAATCGAGCACGCTCACACCGTAGCGCCCTGCAGTATGAGCCACGATCTGGCCGGACTGCCATGCTCCAAGCTTTGCTAAACCTTCAACAAGTGGCGCAAGTTCATCATCTGGTAGCGCGAGCAGCACCATCTCACTGCGTTCCACAATCTGTTGCACGCTCAGCGCAGGAACTCCTGGAAGGATGGTTTCTAGCCGCTCGCGCGATTCGGGCGAAGAAGCATACGCTCCGATGATCTGATGCCCGGCAGCGCGCAGCGCTTTTCCAAGAATCACACCTACTTTTCCAGCCGATATGATTCCGATACCCATGCGTCCAGTAGTGTTCATAGGGCTCAGTGTAGCCGCTTAGTTTACGCCGACGCGCGCCTTCCACTCGTTGAGTGATTCACTTACCCCTAGAGCTCGCGCCTGGGCACTAAGCAGGCGTTCTTCTTCCAAAAACTCACGCGCATCTGCGAGCTCAAGATTCTTAGCCCTCGAATTCACCGTACCGAGCACAAGATCAGCCCTCAACGTGGCAAGCCCGAGGCGCCTTTGCACTGGGCCTTGAGTGATACCAAGAGACTGCGTATGATCCTGCAACACTACGGAAACCTTACGATGACATCTGCCAGAGCGGATTACCATCACATTATTTGTGAGAGCCACACCGCGTGAACGCCATGAGATCGGATCGAGCAACTTTGCCTTCGGCGTCGCACCCTTAAAGAACTTCGGCTCACTCTTGGCAGCGAGTGCCTCTTCAGTAAGCTCAGCATCATTGCTCGCACCCAAAGACGGCAACAACGCCCACATCACCCGCAAAATCTCATTCTTCGTGCCCGCGAGCGCCAATACGCGCACTAGATCATTCACATCACTCGCATTCACGCCAGCCACACTCACAGAGAGTCTCCACCAGCCCATTAGCCGCCACAAGATCGGCTGATCGATCATAAAGGCATGCACGCGTTGCGGAGGATACGTGCGTGTAACCAGTTTCGTGAGCCCGGAGCGTTTGCGTAAACCGTTGCGCGAAAGGGAGATCCGCGTACCGAACTCATCAAAAAGACTCTTCAAAAATGCCCACAATGCACCTGCGAACACCACGATCACCGCGAATATCGAAAAGTCGACGAATACGGAGCCAATTCCGCCGCCAATAACGAATAAGAGCATGAAAATCGTGGATAGATCGAGGAGTTTTGCTACGGCGAGGCGGCCTGCGCCTAGCTCATAAATAATCTGCGAGCGGGGAGGCTCACCGCCACTTTCTATGCCAGACGCCGCCGCATCCGTGTACTGGCTCGCTTGTGTTCCAGCGGCACCAGGAGCTACACCTACTGAAATGCCGCCCGGTTCCATCTGCGCTGTACTGCCGCCATACTCGATGCCACTGGCCTCGATACCCTGGTCAGTACCGGTATCCTGCACGCCATCCGTACTTGCTAGAGCAGCGTTCAGAGTATCGTCCGAAGCCGATTCTCCTCGCACAGAATCACCGGCAGTGTGGGCAAAGCCAGAAGAATCCGCCGCGTATGCCCGCCCTGAACGGGCAGCCTCCAAACGCCCAAGCACTTCCGAACGCAGGCTCACGCAATCAGCGATACGAAGTAACCCAAGGTTGACGTCGTCTTCCGAGCCTGCCGATTCCACACGCACAGTACCGAAACCAAAAATGCGCCCGAAAAGCTTTTGCTGAATCTCAACCGACTGCACGCGATCCCACCGCACCTGCACATGTTTCTTGAGCAAAATACCGCTACGCCAATGGACTCCAGTATTGTCCATCGCAAACGCAGTGGCACGCCACACCAGATACGATACGGCAAGCACGACCAGTGATACACCGATCAGCGCTGCTAACCCCCACAACACAAAGCGCACAGGCACATACGAGCTCTGTTCGAGAAGCTCACGCCAACCTCCGTTTTGTACAGCACCCGATAGCCCATTGGCTACCACCACAACGAGCACCAGCCATATCGCACCCATTTGGGTAAGCGGAGTTATCTTATGCACTCGCCTCCACTGAAGGCTATCCACGCCCTGGCTGTCGCCCCCTGAAGTGCCGCGCGCACCTGGTTGAATAGAATTCACAGCCCCTCCAGCTTCGCATTGCCAAGATCCGTAAGTTTCTTACGCAGACGCTCAGCTTCCTCAGCCGAGATCCCTGGGATCCGCGCATCAGTATCGGAGGAGGCTGTTACAAGCTGCACTTTCGCCAGGCCATAATGGCGCATAAGCGGCCCGCTCGATACGTGAATCTGCTGCATCCGCCCATACGGCACAACGGTGAGATGCTGAAACATGATGCCCTTGCGCACGAGCAGTTCATCGCTCGCCTCAAAGTAGCCGAGTACTTTGATTCGGCGTAGGCTAAGCCGCCACGCCCACACACACAGCGCGAACACCACAATCACGATTCCCCACGCTACATACGCCGGCACCACAGAGCGAATTAACAGCGCCGCAGCTACTGCAGCTCCCGTACACACCACCAGCACGATGGCGTGCACGATCATCTCTACTGTGCGATACCGCGGATCAATGCGGCGAAAAGGTATCTCATCAGCAATCAACTTCGTCATATCACAATCCTAACAAACCCATTACTGCACACTTTTTCACCATCAAGAACCTTCCAGGCTCGCTCTATGCCGCCTAGCTCGAGCGGCCTGCCTCCACGGCATTTGGCTCGTCACAATCCAGTTCCACGCTCTACTCATTCGCCGGCTGATCGCATCGAATCCACAAGTATCTTGCCTGCTTTTGTAACCGCTACAACAGACATATCTGGCACATACGCCTGCATGAGCGATCGCCCAATGGCCGGTATCGCGCCATAGTCTGGATAACTCATATACCACGGCACATCACGCGGAGAGAACTTCGATTTGAATGCGGCAAGGGAGCGGAAACCATACAGCGGTTCCATCACACCACTGAGCGTATCGAGAGCCGAATCCATCGCACCGAGCTGCGCTCCCTGCGAATAACGCTCCTTCGCTCGCACCAAAGGCGCCCCCGACAGCGAAATCCATTCCAATCCCTGCTCAGCCGCCTGCTCGAGCGTAGCCGCAATCAAGAATTCAATAACTGGCCTAAAACCGCGATTGTCGCGCCGCATGAAGTCGAGCATCCATCCGCTTTGCTGGCCATTTTCAAATACGGGGAGCCAACTCGTCACGCCATGTACTCTGCCCTGCTCGTCTACAGCGATCATCAGCTTCACCGCAGGATCCTTAAGCTCATCGATTCCCCCGAGCGTGAAGCCCATTTCTGGCAAAGACTTCTGTGCTATCCATTCTTCAGACAGCGCCGAAATCTGCGCGCGAATCAGCACTCCAGCGTCATCCCACGACACCCACTGAGCAGTGATCCCTTCGCGCTGCGCATGGTTGCGAGCAGTGCGAATATCTTGATACTTCTTCCCCCTAAACGGTAATTGCTCCGTATAGACGACGGCCTCTTCCGCTACCTGCACAGCCTTGCCGTGCTTGAGGGCGAAGTCTTTCGGGACGCAATACCATGCCACTACCCAGCCTTCACTTGCAGCATAGAAATCGAATGCTGCAGCGAGTTGATCCTGAATCGTGCGCACATCGGCGGCAATACTGGCTTGAGATGATTGCTCTGCATCACCGGGAACTCCCAGGCCACTTGCCGGTATCTTGTTCACGACCGGCATTCCTACGGTGACGACGCTCGACTTATACATCCTGTAGGCCACGTAACCCCGCCCGGCAGGATCGATCCATACGCGATTGCCTTGCCACGTCGTCATCCATGCAAGATGATCTCCTGAACCTCGCGAAAGCATATCGCGCATACTCAAACACGTTGCAATACGATCAGCAGAGTGCTCAGCGCGAGGAGTCGCTTGCAAAGCTCTGTACAAGATGAAAGCGGCGATCAGCCAGACGAGCATTCCTGGCACATTCAACAGATTCCATGCGAGATCGTCGATAGCATACACATCTTCTGCTTGCACCCACATCAGTACCGGAGGTAGCAGACGTTGCGGGTAGGTGGACGCAGCAAGCCACGGCGTGATGGCGGGATCGAACCGATCAGAGAAGATCAATGCGCTTGCCATCCACAACGCGAAACCACCAGCAATCGTCACGGAAATCCACCCTAAAGCGTGGCGCATCGCCAGACGAGAGGAGCACGCAGCGAAATGCTCGCGAAGCAACACAAGCACAGCAATCGCGCCGATCCACGGCAATACAGTAACTAGCATAGGTATCAGAAGGTCAATGATGCTCACGTATCGCGTGAACACGATCATTTCCGTGACGAATGAAACCACATACCCAAGCATTGCGATCAGGGCACACCACCACGCAGCGCGCCTACCTTTGATAAGAGCCAGAGCGATCACAACCATTATCACAAGCGGCGCTTGATTGTAGATCGCAGCTGGAATGCCATAGATACGTGCAGTGAAATCGTCGGCCGGCCAAGCAAATACAGCAACTGACGACAGCGGCGCATGCGAGCCAGGAGTAGCAGCAGCTAGCGTAGGGCCGGCGCTGATTGCTACCACCACGATTGCCACAAGCGAGCGTATTTCGCGCTGGGAAATCACTGGAATCATCTCGCTCAGCGCACGCCCACGCCTCCCCGGCATCGTGGCAATCATCGCTGCAGCCAAAGCCGCAGCGCGCCCGAGATCTACTACCGAGCCTGAATACAAGAGCATTGTGATAGTGATCGTGAGCGCAACCGTGCGCAGCCGCCATCGATTCCTTGCGCCCATCTGCCCACTGGCCACCCACACAGTAGGCATAAGCCATGCCGCAGGTGAGAGTAGCGGCTCATC
>JALFZJ010000014.1 GCA_022783665.1 Arcanobacterium sp. | reverse complement strand
CCACATACTGTGCGTCGAGAATACGTGACGTCGAGGTGAGAGGATCCACAGCCGGATACAAGCCGCGTGATGCAATATCACGTGAAAGCTCCGTCGTAGCATCGAGGTGAGCGAACGTCGTTGCGGGCGCCGGGTCGGTGTAGTCGTCGGCAGGCACGTAAATTGCTTGCAGAGATGTAATCGAGTGACCACGTGTAGACGTAATGCGCTCTTGCAAGGCACCCATTTCGTCCGCAAGCGTCGGCTGATAGCCCACGGCGGAAGGCATACGGCCCAGCAGCGTCGACACCTCAGAACCAGCCTGCGTGAAGCGGAAGATGTTGTCGATGAAGAGCAACACGTCTTGGTTCTGCACATCGCGGAAGTACTCGGCCATCGTCAAACCAGACAGAGCAATACGCAAACGCACCCCTGGCGGTTCATCCATCTGGCCGAACACAAGCGCCGTCTTTTCAAGAACCCCGGCCTCTTCCATCTCGTTGATGAGATCGTTACCTTCACGGGTGCGCTCACCAACGCCAGCAAACACTGACACGCCGCCGTGATCTTGCGCTACGCGCTGAATCATCTCCTGGATAAGCACCGTCTTGCCCACGCCTGCGCCACCAAACAAGCCAATCTTGCCGCCTTGCACATACGGGGTGAGAAGATCGATCACCTTGATGCCCGTTTCAAACATCTTGGTTTCCGGTTCGAGCTCATCAAAGTTTGGTGCCTTGCGGTGAATCGGCCAACGCTCGTTCACTTCGAGAGTTTCGCCGTCTTTGAGATTTAGCGGCTCGCCCACGACGTTAAATACATGCCCTTTGGTGACGTCACCAACGGGCACCGAAATCGGCGCTCCAGTATCCACCACGGTTGCTCCACGCACTAGCCCGTCAGTAGGCTTCATCGCGATTGCACGCACGATGTTGTTGCCGAGGTGTTGAGCCACCTCAAGATACATCGTTAGCTTCGATTCACCTTCACCTTGACCACTAAGATCGAGTTCCGTCGTGAGCGCATTGTTGATCTCTGGGAGGGCGTCTGGCGGGAACTCAATATCCACCACAGCGCCCACAACCTGCACAACGCGACCGGTGGAGACGTTTTGTGTTTCTTCCGTGCTCATTGCTTCTTCCTTGATTAGTCCCGACTAGCGGGCTTGGGTTGTCGGGATTTAGTTCTTCCCCAGCGCGTCAGCGCCAGAGATAATCTCTGTAATCTCTGTTGTAATCTCGGCCTGGCGCGCATTATTCGCCAAGCGAGTGTACTTACCGATAAGATCTTGCGCATTCTCAGTTGCTGAATGCATCGCTTGCTGGCGTGAGGCGAGCTCTGACGCCGCAGCCATCAGCAGCATTCCATGAATCCTCTGCGACACATACATTGGAAGCAGACCATCAAACACTTCCTGTGCCGAAGGCTCGAACTCATACAACGGTGTATCGTCCACGCTCGTGGCGTCGTCCGCATCCGCATCCACCACTTGCAGCGGCAGCATACGGCGTATGTGCACGTGTTGCGTCACCATTGAGATGAAGCGCGTGTAGACGACGTGCAGCTCGGCAACACCGCCGGCGTCGGCTGGAGCGAGGAATCGCGAGAGGAACTCATCTGCGATCTCTTGGGAGGTTCTGCCGCTGGGCTTGTCGGACTCACCCGTCCATGACCGTTCGACGTCAACTCCGCGGAATCGGAAGTAGGACTCACCGCGCCGTCCAGCCACGTAGAGCACAGGGTCTTTTCCTGCCTCTTTGAGTTCCTCAAGGAGGCGCTCAGTCTCTCGAAGCACAGAGGAGGAGTAGGACCCTGCCATTCCACGATCCGAGGTCACAACGAATACGATCACGCGATTAGTATCGGTGCGTTCCGTGACGAGTGGATGATCGGCGTTAGCATGCGCTGCAACCGTCTGAATCGATTTGATCAGCGCCTGCGTATAAGGATCTTGACCCATCGCTGCATCGCGAGCCTTCCCGATGCGTGAAGCTGCAATGAGCTCCATTGCATGGAAGACCTTCTCAAGCGTACTCGTCGCCTGGATCTTCTGCTTATAGATACGCTGAATACCCGCCACAGCTTAGCCCCTCTTCGCGCGAACGATCTGTTCTTGCGACTTCTCTGCGGGCTCTTCCTCTTCGGGCTGGAGACCGTATGTTACCGCAAACTGCGTATGGAACTCTTCTAGGGCGTCTTTGAGCGCATCTTCAGTCTCGGCTTCGAGCTTGCCTGTATCGGCAATCGTCGTGAGTACCGAAGTATTTCGCCGAAGATGGTCAAGCAGGCCCTCTTCGAAGTCATGTACTTTTTCCACCGGAATATCGTCAAGATATCCTTTGGTGCCAGCCCATACCGAGGCCACTTGATCTTCGACCGGATACGGGGTGTACTGCGGCTGCTTGAGCAATTCCATAAGACGTGCGCCTCGAGTGAGCTGCTGCTGAGTGGCCGAGTCGAGATCCGATGCGAACATGGCGAAGGCCGCCTGGGCACGATACTGAGCCAGCGTAATCTTGAGCGTGCCGGCAACCTTCTTCATTGCCTTCACCTGTGCGTCGCCACCGACGCGCGACACCGAAATACCCACATCTACAGCGGGACGCTGGTCTGAGTTGAACAGATCGGACTGCAAGAAGATCTGACCATCGGTAATCGAAATAACGTTCGTCGGAATATACGCCGAGACGTCGTTGGCTTTCGTTTCGATAATCGGCAGACCCGTCATAGAACCACCACCGAGTTCATCAGACAGCTTTGCGCACCGCTCGAGCAGTCGTGAGTGTAGATAGAAGACGTCACCTGGATAAGCCTCACGCCCCGGCGGACGGCGAAGAAGCAAGGACACGGCTCGATAGGCCTCAGCTTGCTTTGACAAATCATCGAAAATGATCAGAACGTGCTTACCTTCGTACATCCAATGCTGGCCGATAGCCGACCCCGTATACGGTGCAAGGTATTTGTAGCCAGCTGGATCAGAAGCAGGAGACGCGACAATCGTGGTGTACTCTAGCGCACCGGCGTGCTCGAGCGTCGCACGCACAGAGGCAATAGTTGAGCCTTTTTGCCCCACAGCCACATAGATACAACGAACCTGCTTATTCGGATCACCTGAATCCCAGTTTGCCTTCTGGTTCAAAATCGTATCCACAGCAATTGCCGTCTTGCCGGTCTTACGATCCCCGATGATCAACTGGCGCTGACCACGGCCAATTGGAATCATCGCGTCGATAGCTTTGATGCCGGTCTGCAACGGTTCGTTTACAGACTTGCGCATCATAACGCCCGGCGCCTGGAGCTCCAGTGCACGGCGCTCCCCAAGATCCTCAATCGCACCAAGGCCATCAATCGGGTTGCCGAGTGGATCAACCACGCGGCCAAGATAGCCATCGCCTACGGGCACGGAAAGAACCTCGCCGGTACGGCGCACTGCCATGCCTTCTTCGATCTTTGAAAAGTCACCGAGAATCACAACGCCAATTTCGCGCTCTTCGAGGTTCATTGCCAGCCCGAGAGTGCCATCATCAAACTTGAGCAGTTCGTTAGCCATTGCACTGGGCAAACCCTCAACACGGGCGATACCATCCGCCGTGAGAATCACGTGGCCAACCTCTTCGCTCACCGCCTTTGTGGGTTCGTATGAATTCACAAAGGAGTCAAGCGCGGCCCGAATCTCCTCCGGCTGGATCTTAAGTTCAGCCATTCCTCATTCCTTCGCTCGAAGCGGTAAAACCGCAAGAAAATCAATTATTTAGTGAAAGCCTCTTTGACTGCCGAAATCCGACCCCGCAAAGTGCCATCGATGACGTCGTTTCCGATATGAACCCGTGCACCGCCAACAATGCTCGGATCCAAAGTGATGTGAACCTTCACCTTCGCATCGTACTTGCGCTCCAAAATAGCGATCAGGCGCTCCTCTTGCTCACGCGTGAACGGCACGGCCGCCGTCACGGAAGCGATCAGATGGTCTGCACGCTGCTCGCTAGCTGCCAGATAGTACGAAAGAGAAGTGTTTAAAGGGCGCACATGTGTACGCTCGATGCCTCGCGTCAGGAGCTGTTGCGTATAACCACTCAACGTGTGGAACACACGTTCGCCTAGCTGTTGACGCTCGGCTACTGTGCGGTATTTGTCGCTCAACGCCAATCGAAGCTCACGCTGCTGAGAGAGCATGCCACGCACCATGTAGAGCTCTTCTTCAACCGTTGCAAGGATACCTTCCCGCTGGGCACCAGCAAGCACAGACTCAACTGCAAGCGACTCAATAGCGTCGAACAGATCGCCGTCTTCGGACCAATTCTCCCGAACCAAACCGGAAAGCAAATCGACCACAAGGTCAGAGACTTTGCCGCTGAAAACATCGCGTGCTAGGTCTACACGATCGGCGTCTTCACGGGTATGATCCTCAAGTGCTGCACTCAATGCGGGCGCAAGACCGAGAGAATCGCGCAAAGCAAATAGCTCTCGAGCATAGTCAAGCTCGCCGCCAGGAGACTGGCGGAGTGCCGCATCCCAGTTATCGCGGGCTCGTGCAAGTGCGTCCTCACTACCTCGCCGCATCACGCCTCCCTATTGCCCACCTGAGCAGAGGCAGGAGTGGTGGCATCAAGGTCATCAAGGAAACGATCAATCACACGTTGCGCCATTTCCTGATCAGTCATTGCTTCTCCGACGATGCGCCCAGCGAGCTCGGTGGCCAGAATGCCGACGTCTGAACGCAGGTTGCGCGAGGCTGCATCTGTATCAGCCGCGATACGCTGCTGCGCACCAGCCAAAATCGAATCTGCATCTGATCGCGCCTTCGCCTGTGCATCCACAATGATCGACTTCGCGTTCTCCTGAGCTTTCTCACGAATTTCAGAAGCCTCACGATGTGCATCAACAACTGTACTGGCGAGGTTCTCGCGCTCTTGCGCAATTTCTGCACGTGCCAGCTCAGCAGCCTGAAGTCCGTTTTCGATCTTCTCCGTACGCTCATCGAGCGTCTTCGAAAAAGTCGGCCACGCAAACTTGTAGACGGCAACGGCGACGATCACAAACGCAAGCGTTCCCCAGAGAAGGTCAGGCAACGCGGGCCACACAAGGCTGAAGCCCGAATCGCCTGCCGCTAAAATCGTCGTACTAAACATTGCGCTCACTTAGAATACGAAGCCAGCAACGAAGCCGATCAAGCCAAGTGCCTCAGCAAAAGCGATGGAGAGGAACATGTTTACACGCAAGAAGCCTTTGAGCTCCGGCTGGCGCGCAGATGCTTCCTGGTTCTTAGCACCGATAAGGCCGATACCAATGCCAGGGCCGATTGCAGCAAGGCCGTAGCCGATGGTGGCGAGGCTACCAGTAATCATTTATTCTTTCCTTCTGTGTTTTGTTTCGGCTATCTCAGTGCTCTGAGATAGACAGTGAAATATAAGACGCCGCAAGCATCGCGAAAATGTACGCTTGAAGCGCGCCGATAAACAGCTCGAAGATCACGAATACGATCCCTCCGAGAAGAGTGAGAGTGCCTAAGCCAAGGCCTGCGGCGCCGCCCATCTGCAAGTAGAGATAGTGGGTACCCACGAAGCACAGCACGAGGATGAAGTGCCCCGCCACCATATTTGCCAAGAGACGAACGGTGAGGGTAACTGGGCGGAGGATAAAGGTTGAGAAAAACTCGAGCGGAATCATCAAAATATACATGGGCCACGGAACGCCCGGAGGCATGAGCTGCTCCTTGAAGAAGCGCCCGCCCATGGCTTTAATCCCTGCAGCGATGAAACCTACATACGCTACAAGCGCGTAGATTAACGGCATACCAATCAGTGACGTGCCGGCGATTTGAAGCCCCGGGAATACGCCCGTGATATTCATGAACAAGACGCCCAAGAAGATCGTCATAATAAGGGGCTGAAAGCGTTTCGCATCGGCTCCAAGGAGCTCCTCAGCGATGTTTTCTTTGGAAAAGTTCAGAAGAAACTCAACGAGGTTCTGCCCACGAGTTGGCACTAAACGAGCCCGCTTAGCGTAGATGATGAGGATAGCCGCAAGCACGAGCGCAGCGATCATCCGCACCATAATGATGCGGTTCATCTCAAACGGTGTACCAGCAAACAAAAATGGGGCGGGATCAAATTCGTGTTCCAAAGTTGGAGCTTCGAAGCCGCTCCCCTCGCCCGCAGAGAGCAAGATTGGCAGCGTGGTAAGCCCGAGCAAAGCGTTCACTCTTACGAAATCCTCTTCAACCTTTAACCAGTACGTTCGTTAGCAAGTGATCAAGCACCGTCGCCTGAGGCGTCGCCAACCTAACTCCTTTACTTTACATGAGGATTTCGCCCACAGCCAAAGGGATCTATTAATTTACGTCACATCGGTTCATCGAAGTCTGGGCCAGGGCTGCGCATCACCACAACAGCAAGCGCGATGAGGCCAATAATGATGCTCCCAGCAACGCTCAGCCCTGCGATACGCGCCTCCACAAAGCGGCCTATGGCAAGCAAACCCGCCACAAGCATCACGATCTTGCCAATGTACGTTCCGATCAAAACCGGCGCTTGATACTTCTCGAATCTGTGCACGGCAAGCCAGAAAGCGCCGAGGGATGCAAGTTCAATGACGCCGTATATCGCACCGCCTGCCAGTGTAGCGAGAGGATACCCATACCCCGGCAGCACGAAGTACACACCAAGAGCCACAACTGCCGTACACACTATGGCCGCTCCTGCGGCTGCGAGCGTCGCCCGCGTGATGATTGCTTCGGCAGACGGCCGCTTTCCCGCCTCATGAGTTCGCGAGGAGTACTTCATCGGGCACTCATCGAGTCAATATCGCGGTGCTCACCGCCTGAGCGGTGCTCATTAAGGCTCTCCTCACGTTCGCGTTTGACGATATAGCGCTTACCAAAGTTCCTCCGAGTAATCACAACCGCTAGGACAAAAGCGAGCACAAGAGCGGGAATCCACATGCGCGTGGGATACACTACAGTAGCCACGGATCCCAAAGATACTAAGCCCGCCCACATGTACAACACTAATACGGCAGCCGTATGGGAATGGCCCCGTCGCAGAAGGCGATGATGGAGGTGCCCGGCGTCTGCCTCAAAAGGAGATTTTCCCTGCGCAACTCGCCGAATCACAGCCCACACCATATCCACAACAGGAATAATCAACACGAGCACGGGCAGCATAATCGGCATATATGCGGGCACCGCAAACGCCGTATCTACCTTCGCCGGATCAATTTGACCCGTAACCAAAATAGTTGCACCTGAAATCACTGTGCCGAGCATCAACGCACCAGAATCTCCCATAAAGATGCGCGCTTCGTGGAAATTGTGCGGCAAAAACCCGATGCAAATCCCAACAAGCCCTGCCACGACGCCCGTAGCCACCGATGAATAATCTCCTGGGGATGCCAGGCGCGTCAAATAATATGCATAGAACAAGAAGGCTAAGGCCCCAATTCCTACGACTCCGGCTGCCAAACCATCCAGGCCGTCAATGAAATTCACGGCGTTCACAACCACCACAACCACAATAATCGTGGCGAATAAGGTCAGCCGCATGGAACCTACCGTCAGCCCGAAAATCGGTAGAGAAACGAACTGCACACCGAACCACGCCATCACTCCGGCGGCTATCACTTCGCCTGCAAGCTTCGCATACCACGTGAGCTCCCAGACGTCGTCTAAGACCCCGATCAAGCACATCACGCCAGCGCCAGCGAGTACCGCCCATGCGCCAGAATCACGGGCAAACACATTACCCAGATAAGGGATTTGGGATGCCATGACGAAGGAGACTACCAACCCGAGGTACATGGCCACACCGCCCAGGCGCGGTATGGGATGATTATGCACATCGCGCGAGCGGAGTTGGGTGATAGCACCAACGGCGATTGCGACGCGCAATACGAGCGGAACCAACAAATACGTTGATACCGCTGCGATCATCAGTACCAAGGCGTACACTCTCATCCGCGAACCTCCAGGTGAGAGACGCGCTCTATATCGGCGGGTGCTATGGCACCCTCGCGCACAAGCTCCGCTACACCATCATGCTCAGGATCGAAACGTAAAATCGTTGAAGGCACACCGCCCGGAGCCCCGCCGGCATCTATATATACTGCAACGGCATCACCGAGCTGGGAGACGGCGTTTTCGATGGTAGACGCCGGAGGCTCACCCGTTTTGTTTGCGCTCGTTACCGCCAATGGGCCAGTTTCACCCAATAACTCTAGGGCCACCGGATGATCTGGAATGCGCAGAGCAACAGTGCCGTTGGTTTCGCCCAGATCCCAGCCTACACTTTGCCGCGCAGGAAAAATGAGCGTCAGAGCACCTGGCCAGTAGGCTTCGATCAGGCTTTCAGCTTGCGCTGGATGCCACGCAATAAGTTGCCTGCCCACCTCCCAATTGGGTACGAGCACGGGCGGAGGCATTGCACGCGTACGAGATTTCGCTGCAAGGAGAGCCGTGACGGCGTCTGCATTATAAGGATCGGCGCCGATGCCATACACCGTATCGGTAGGCAGGCAAATCACTTCCCCGTGGCATACTGCCGCCGCAGCCGAGGCGAGCGCAAGGGCGCGTTCGCTGGGCTGATCTGCGCGATAAATCTCCATAAAGCCTTCTCGGTGTGTTTCTTCTCAGGGCGCAGCCACTACTGAGCGAGCATCAGCTAAGCGGTGCCGTTTACGCACTGTGCTGCCCTGCTAACCCGTCACCTCATTAATACTAGGCGATTGTGGGGCGTCGGGCGAGAAGCCACCTCGGGCGGGAAGTATAGTCGTAACCAGTATCTACCTCGTGGAAGTATTCACGCGCAGCGTCACGCAACGCTTGTGCTTGGTGCTCTGCGTGTTCCATTACGAATGTGCCGGCAGGCGCAGTCAATCGCGCAGCGAGTGGGATGAGCGCGAGGGGAAGGTCGAGGCCGGCGTCTCCACCACCAAAAAGAGCTTCAGGAGGATCAGCCTGCACTTCTGGTGAAAGCAGCTCATTCATCGGCACATACGGTGGATTAGAGGTTACCAGATCGAAGCTGTGCGCTGGCCAGCGTGGGCTGTGGGGTCTATTAGCCTCTTGAGTTAGAAGCCGTTCCGCCTCGAAGACGTCGCCATGAATGAGGTGCACGTTCGCCTGATATTTGGCGATATTCCGCTGCGCACTGGCGTGCGCCACATCACTTTTCTCAATCGCCCATACGCTAGTGCCAGGCATCTCAGTGGCGATCGAGATGGCTATAGCGCCTGAGCCACTACACAAATCGAGCACACGGGCATGAGAAGTATCTGATATTGCGTTCATCCCAGCTTCGGCCACAAGCTCCGTTTCAGGGCGGGTAATAAACACTCCCGGGCGCGATTCGAGCTCTAGATAGCGGAAATACATCGTGCCAAGAATATGCTGCAGCGGTTCGCGTGCACTGCGGCGCCTAATAAGCTCGGCGAATAAATGGCGTACGTCGCATTCTGTATCCGCTTGAGATGCGTCCTTTTGCAATTCGTCACGGAGCTGAGCACCCGCAGCAGTACGTGGCACATCTGATGCATGCGCACGAGCATATTCAAGAAGTTCGCGTGCATCGTATTGCGGGCTCGATACGCCTGCCTGCTGGAGCACATTGATGGCTGCGCGCAAGCAGGTTTGTGTCTGATCAGGGTATGCGCACATGAATCACTTATTTGCCTGAGCAGCTGCCGCTTCAAGACGCTCGTTTTCATCCATGTGCTGCAAGCTTTCGATAACGGGCTGGAGTTCGCCGTTCAGCACTGCGTCTAGATTGTAGGCCTTGTAGCCTGTGCGGTGATCGGAAATGCGGTTTTCCGGGAAGTTGTATGTGCGAACGCGTTCACTGCGATCAACAGTGCGCACTTGCGAGCGGCGCTGCTCCGCCTCCGCTGCAGCTTGCTCTTCGAGTTGTTTTTGACGCAGACGAGCTCGCAATACGCGCATCGCAGATTCACGGTTCTTGATTTGGGATTTCTCGTCTTGCATACTCACCGTGATACCCGTGGGCAAGTGCGTGATCCGCACCGCGGAGTCGGTGGTATTCACGCTTTGGCCACCTGGACCTGATGAACGAAAGACGTCGATCCGCAGGTCGTTATCGTTGATTTCGATTTCACCTGGATCGTCTACTTCCGCAAACACGAGCACGCCCGCAGCTGAGGTATGGATGCGGCCTTGCGATTCGGTGACGGGCACGCGCTGAACGCGATGTACGCCCGCCTCCCACTTCATCTGAGCCCAGACGCCGTCTTCTGGATTCTCGGGCACGGATTTGGATTTGATGGCGAGCTGAACGTCCTTATAACCGCCAAGTTCAGTGGTAGTGGCAGAAAGAATCTGGGTAGCCCAGCCTTTTTGCTCCGCAAAACGCTCATACATTCGCAG
The DNA here is from genome assembly GCA_022783665.1 of Arcanobacterium sp. Lineage (GTDB taxonomy): Bacteria > Actinomycetota > Actinomycetes > Actinomycetales > Actinomycetaceae > Arcanobacterium_A. Next base: position 1,934 of record JALFZJ010000014.1, on the reverse strand, counting down.
TAGATCTGCAGCGAAGAGCGCAGACTCCTCCCCGCCTTCACCTGCCTTCACCTCAAGAATCACATCGCGAGAATCGTCAGGATCACGTGGAATAAGAGCATCACGTAGATCTTCGGCAGCCTCGATGGCACGCTGTTCCAAAGCTGGAAGCTCATCTTTGAATAGCTCTGCATCCTCACCACCGGCATTGATGATTTCCCGCATATCGTCAAGATCAGCCTGCGCTGCCTGATATTTCTCGTACCGGCTTACGACTCTGCCAAGCTCGGAGTAGCGCCGCCCTAGGGATTTCAGTTTCGCTGGATTTGCGAGCACATCAGGTGATGCCATCTGCTGTTCAATATCGCGGTACTCACCATACATTGCTTCTGCTGCTGAGAAGTCATCATTCGTGGCACTGACGTCTGCCATCGTTCTACCTTCGCCGTTGTGTTCATATACGTTTTGCTTCTAACGTCTGGAGCCTGCGCCCGCGATCTTGGCATCTCCTACTCTCAAGCACCACTTGCGCTCAGCGCTGTGTGGGAGCCATCGGCACCAAGATGAAAAGCAAGCATCGGGAGAGCCGCATAAAGAAACCGCCGGCATTACGCACTGCAACAGCAGCACGACGCCGGCGGTTTACTGTAAAGCTACTTGTTCTTCACGCGCTTGCCGTAGCGAGCCTCGAAGCGTGCCACACGGCCGCCAGTATCGAGGATCTTCTGCTTACCCGTGTAGAACGGATGGCATGCAGAGCATACGTCCACACGCAGGTGCTCACCTGGGTAGGTGGAGCGGGTCTGGAATTCGTTGCCACAGGTGCAGCTCACGGTGATGTCGTGATAATCAGGGTGGATTCCCTGCTTCATATTATTCTCCTTGGATCGTTTGATGCTCTGGGTCCACTACGCGGCTCTCGCTCTCGATGGCGAGGTGGCCTTGCGTCTTCAAATCTTCGCTTTCTGTGCGTTTGTAACTTGCTATGTGTTTGTAGCAGGCTAAGCGTTTGAATACGGCGAGTGGTGAACCAGAAGCCGACGTTTTATTAAAGCACGCTCAGCGAGTTTTATTCCACTTCGGTGAGCAACTGCATTACTCTGCTCTATTCTGATGCTTGCATGCCTCGCACTACAGACATCAAGAAATCCTTATTTGCTTGAGATTTGCGCAAACGCCCAAGCAAATAATCTGAAGCCTCTTGCACTTCGAGCGTGCCCAATGCGCGGCGCAGATGCCATACAATCTTCAGTTCCTCTGGACTAAAGAGCTGCTCTTCACGGCGCGTACCTGACGCATTTACGTCCACGGCCGGGAAGATACGGCGATCAGCAAGCTGGCGCGAAAGGCGAAGCTCCATATTGCCTGTACCTTTGAACTCCTCGAAAATCACTTCGTCCATCTTCGAGCCCGTCTCCACAAGAGCCGAGGCAATAATCGTAAGCGAACCGCCATTTTCGATATTGCGCGCCGCTCCAAAGAACTTCTTCGGCGGGTAGAGCGCACCGGCGTCTACGCCACCGGAAAGAATCCGCCCAGATGCCGGAGTGGCCAGGTTGTATGCACGGCCGAGGCGTGTGAGCGAATCGAGAAGGATGACGACGTCTTGCCCGAGCTCTACCAGGCGCTTCGCACGTTCCACGGCAAGTTCGGCCACGATCGTATGATCCGATGCAGGGCGATCGAAGGTGGAAGCGATAACTTCACCTTTCACAAGGCGCTGCATATCGGTGACTTCTTCTGGACGCTCGTCCACGAGAACCACCATAAGGTGCACCTCAGGATTGTTTTTCGCGATTGCCATGGCGATCTGCTGCATAATCATCGTCTTGCCTGCTTTGGGCGGGGAAACGATGAGACCACGCTGACCTTTACCAATTGGCGCCACGAGATCGATCACGCGCGTTGTGAGAGCATTCTGCGTGGTTTCAAGGCGCAGCATCTCTTGAGGGTAG
>JALFZJ010000071.1 GCA_022783665.1 Arcanobacterium sp. | reverse complement strand
CACGCTCGCCTGAGGCTCGCATTGCCTACGTGATGACTGATGGGGGTTCGCTGCCGGCGTGGTTTTCACAAACCGCTGCGCGCCTCGAACGCGATTCGGTTATCATCGGCACAATCACGTGTGGGCAAGCATACGGCGGATCATTGGAAGCCGTGAACATATACACGGCCCTCCTTGCCGCTCGTCTCGTATGCCATGCAGACGTGACGATCGTCGCTCAAGGCCCAGGAAATCTCGGCACTGGCACAAAATGGGGGTTTTCTGGCACAAATGTTGGTGAAGCACTCAATGCGGTAGGGATTCTGGGAGGTACGCCGATTGCCGCGTTACGCTCCTCAAATGCGGATAGACGATCGCGTCATTTTGGTATTTCTCATCATACTCTTCGGGTGCTTAAAGACGTCGTCACCAGACGGTGCGTTGTGCCTGTGCCTGAGTTTTCATCTGGTGAGCGACTGTCAGCACTTCTTTCAGATGACTTCTATCACACATTTAATGCTCATGTGGCTGAATTACGTGCACAACCGAATCTCAAACTGAGCACAATATCCACCGCCGGCCTTTCGGACATATTGGCGCAATCACCAGTAAAACTCTCTACTATGGGGCGCGGCCTCGAGGAAGATCCTGCAAGCTTTGTGTGCGCAGGCGTAGCCGGATTCTATGCAAGCGAGGTATTCGATCACGTGGCGGACTAGCTAGACACATCCCGCCAGTGCGTTTACTCTCGAAACATGATTAAACGAATGCGAATGCCCAGCTAGCGCTCACTCCCTCAGCTTGCGTAACAGCCCCGCAACAATCCCAAGTATTTGTGCGGAGATGCACGTCAACTGCATGAGCTACACGCAAATGAGCTAAGTTGAGCGCTCCTAGTCCACAATCAACTATTGCGGGCTGGCGGGCTTCGGATTCACAACAGTATATGCGTGCGTGGCAGGTAAATAATCAATGCACGTCGTCTATCGATCAGCTGCTACCTTTTGAGCACGCGTTAGCTAATGCGCTGTTGGTAGAGCGCACGGCGGATTTCAAGCTTTTCCGGCTCGCTTTTCTCAAAGGAAAGCATAATGTCGAATCAATCATCGCAATGGAAATTCAATACCCTCCAGATTCATGCAGGTCAGGCGCCGGATCCAACGTATGGTTCGCGCTCTTTGCCGATCCATCAGACGACGTCGTTCGTCTTTGACTCTGCCGAGCAAGCGGCGAACCGCTTCGCCTTGAGTGATGCTGGCCCGATATACTCGCGCATAACGAATCCCACGGTTCAGGCGGTCGAAGAAAAGCTTGCAGCCCTCGAAGGTGGCACCTCGGCGTTGCTTGTAGCCTCAGGGCAGGCTGCCATCACCTTTGCCGTATTGAATATCACTACTGCTGGCGATCATATCGTGGCTTCGTCGTCACTATACGGTGGCACGACGAATCTTTTTAAGCATACACTCAGCCAGTATGGCATTAGCGTCACTTTCGTTGCACACCCGAACGATCCCGAAGAATGGAAAGCCGCCACGAAGGAGAATACGAAGCTTTATTTCGGGGAGTCCGTGCCAAATCCACGAGGTGATGTACTCGATCTTGAAGCTATAGCGCAGGTCGCGCACTCATTCGATATTCCATTCATTGTGGATAATACGGTGCCAACACCATATTTGCTGCGGCCATTCGAGTGGGGAGCCGATATCGTGATTCATTCAGTCACCAAATACCTCGGTGGGCACGGTACCACACTAGGCGGAGTCATTATCGAAAACGGCGCCTTTGATTGGAAGAATGGCAAGTTCAACCAGTTCACTGAACCTGATGATTCTTATCATGGCATCGTCTGGGGTGATCTTGGCGGAGCATCATTTACAACCCGCGCCCGAGCGGTACTGCTGCGCGATATTGGCGCTTCACTGCAGGCAATCGATGCGTGGATTATCGGGCTTGGTACTGAGACGCTTTCGCTGCGCATCGAACGGCACTGCGAGAATGCGTTGAAGATTGCGCAATTCTTGGAGGGGCAGGAACAAGTCGAAGCCGTAGCATACGCTTCACTCCCCTCCTCCCCTTACTACGAACTGGCACAAAAATACGTGCCACAAGGGGCGTCGGGGTTGTTAAACTTCACGCTCAAAGGCGGGCGCGATGACGGCGAGAAATTCGTAGATGCTCTTGAGCTGTTCTCGAATCTCGCAAATATCGGCGATGTGCGTTCCCTCGTTGTACATCCTGCATCAACGACGCACTCCCAACTCACCGATGAGGAGCTTGCCCTGGCAGGTATCACACCGGGCACCGTGCGGCTATCGGTAGGGCTTGAAGATGCAGCCGATCTAATCCGCGACCTCGAAAAGGGCTTTGAAGCGATTCGTTGAAAGCGCTGCAACGTTTAGATCCTTGAGGTAAGGATGGGTGTGACGATGATTCCGCGTGCGCCCACAGCGTGGAGCTTATCCATCACGGGATTCATCTCGGAGCGAAGCACCATGGAGCGCACGGCCACCCATCCTTCCTCATGCAAAGGAGAAATCGTTGGTGACTGATATCCAGGGGTGAGCGCAACCGCAGCGTCAAGATTCTCTAGAGCACAGTCATAATCCATAATCACGTATGACCGTGCCATAATCACCCCTTCAAGGCGCCCATCAAGGATGTCTAGCTCATCGTGAGCGTCGAGATCAGCGTTACGTATCAATACAGCTTCCGATGATCCTAAAGGTTCGCCGAAAGTCGCCAAACCTGCTTGGCGTAACGTGCTGCCGGTTTCTACGACGTCCGCAATAGCATCAGCAACTCCGAGCCGTACCGAACTCTCTACGGCGCCATCGAGGTGAACGATCGTCGCATCAATGCCGTGTTCATCAAGATAAAGACGCAACAACTGATCATATGAGGTGGCAATACGCTTACCCGCCAGATCTGCGATGGACCCAAATGCGCCGTCAGGCCCAGCAAATCGAAAAGTTGATCGGGCAAACCCGAGTGCCCGATGCTCTATTGCATGTGCACCGGAGTCGATAAGAAGATCTCGCCCTGTGATCCCCACATCCACTGTGCCCGCACCGACGTACACAGCAACATCGCGTGGGCGGATATAGAAGAACTCCACGTCATTGTTGTGATCAATCATCACGAGGTCACGAGTCGAACGTCGCTGAAGATAGCCCGCTTCTCGCAACATCTGTGAGGCCGGTTCTGCCAGCGAGCCTTTATTGGGTACAGCAATACGAAGCATGAGGAGTCGTCCTTATCGATATATGGGCACCTGATGATGCTTAAAGATATGTGTAGACGTCGGTGGGTTTTAACCCGCGAGCGAGCATGACGACTTGCAGGTGATATATAAGCTGCGATATCCCCTCGGCGAGTGCATCATCACTTTCGTGTTCTGCAGCAAGCCATACCTCGCCTGCTTCCTCCACGATCTTCTTACCAATCGCGTGAATCCCAGCATCAAGCTCTTGTACAGTGCGCGAGTTGGGATCCTGGCGTGCCGTCTTTTCTTTGAGTTCATCGAATAAATCATCGAAATTCTTCACGTTCTTAGCCTACCGAGATTCGCTTCAGTTCGTGGCAGGCGTCCGAGCATTAATAACATCGAGCATATAGGCCTCTTCAGCAGGCACAGTTTGCTCAGTAATACCCGTTTCGGCAAATAGCTTTGACATGCTCTCCCAGCGCTGGGGATTTTGAGCGCCAAAGCCGCTACCTCCCCCGTAGAGTTGAAGCGTCGCATCGAGCACCTTGGCAGCAATCTCCCGTTGCGTTGGGTCTGAAAGTGCCGGCACGTAGGTCTGCGTGATATCAAGGGTCTCTTCGGGGTTTGCTTGCGCAAATTCATAGGCTCGATCGAGCGCGTCGAGGAGGCGCGCATACGCTGGCACATCCAGCGAATCTGCCATAGATCCTAAGCCGACGCCAACCAACGGCACGCTATCGTCTGCAAATGGAATAGTGCGAACGGCGATACCTGCGCTCGCCAAAGCTACCGAATCATTGTTCGAGAATCCAATGACGGCGTCTACCTCACCTTTTTCAAGAGCTGTAGCTTGCGTGTAGCCGATATACGCAGCTTCTACTTTGCCTTCGAGATCATATTCGCGCTGCGCGGCCACAAGCGCGTAATAGTTCTCTCCGTACGGGCCAGGCAGCCCTACAGTTCTACCTTCCAGATCCTTCCATGAGTGTATGGGCGAATCCTCAGGCACGATAAGAGCCACCGGATAGTTTTGATACAATGTAGCCCAATTGACGACGTCTACCCCCGTGGAACGGGCCTGCATCATCTCATCCCCGCCAGCGAAGACGACGTCCTCCTCGCCAGATTGGAGCGCACCGAGAAGGTTTTCTTGGGCGCCGTGGTGCCGAAGTGTAACGTTAAGCCCTTCATCCTCAAAATAGCCCTGAGCTTCGGCGACGTACAATGGGGCAAACTGTATATCGGGGATGTACGTCAGCCCGACTGTGATCGTTGTAGGCTTATCTCCATTGCCTGCCGCACCCGCATCCCGATCGCCCATCTTATGAGCACCGCCAGAACACGCACCAAGTGCAAGTATCAACCCAAGTATCAGTACACTAAGCCTTTTCATCGAGCCTCGATTCTTCCATTCTCAATCTCCACAGACCGCACGAATGGCGCTGTTCTCTATCGATCTGATCCCCAAATACAATGCCACCGCGACGAGCGCGAGGAGCACGATTGTTGCAAACATTGCCGGCACATCGTTGGAATGTTGGGCCGCGATGAGTTCGACACCTAGACCATGAATTCCACCAATCACCATCTCACCCACCACCGCGCCGGTGATGGCAAGAGTGAATCCATTGCGCAAGCCGGCGAGTATCGCTGGTGCAGCAATCGGAATCTCAATAGAGGTGACGAGCCTGAGCCCTGCTGCCCCATCGAGGCGCGCCGCTCCAACGACGTCTGGATCAATGCTGCGCACGCCCACAGCCGTGCCAATAATGATAGGAAACACCACAATAATCGTGCACAGAATAACCACGGGCACTAGCCCATAGCCCACCCACATCACTAATAGCGGTGCGAGAGCAACTGCAGGAATTGCCTGGGATGCGGCGAGATATGGCTCCACGGAGGCACTCAGTGGGCGCCAGTGCGAAATGGCTAACCCCACCGGAACTCCTATTGAGGCTGCCAGCACGCACCCTATGAGAGCTTCTACAATCGTCTGCAGGAGGGCTTGAGTCAAGAATCCCTGATAGAGCCCAAACACAAGTCGTGAAAACACAAGCTGCGGCGTGGGAAGCACATACGCCGGAATGATTCCAGCGGTGGTAAAGATAAACCAGGCACCCAAAATGCACGCACCGAGCAGCACAGGCGCCAGCCAATATCGTGTCTTCATGTGCTATCTTTGCCGATCTCGCGTTATGTTTCCTACCAAATGTACGTAGGTATGCCCGGCGGCAAAGGAAGAACGAGGCACCATAAGGCACCTCGCATGTGCTCCTCCCATCCGGACTATAACCGTCGGTTGAGGACTTTCACCTCATCAACCCAGTGATCGGTGCCAGTGGCTGAATTGATTCACTTAGGGCTCGCGGACTATCACCGCCGGTTCAGACTTTCACTGACCCCGGTGCACACGTATGTACACACTGAGTATAGCATTCACCCGTGCGTATGCTGAAGCGCCAAAGAGCGCAAAACCTCTACTTCGTGATATGCGTCGTCAGCCCCAAATACTGCCGATCCAGCCACAAAAGTATCGGCGCCCGCTTCGGCAGCGTGGGTGATCGTCGATCGCGATATTCCGCCGTCTACCTGTATCCACACATCGGTGCCACTACGGCGTACGGCTTCACGTGTGCGTTCGATTTTGTGCTGCATCTGTGCGATATACTTCTGGCCGCCAAATCCTGGTTCAACAGTCATAATGAGCACCATATCGAACTCGCCGAGAATATCGAGATATGGCTCAATTGGCGTTGATGGCCGTAGCCCAATTCCCGCACGGGCACCGAGCAGTCGGATCTCACGTGCAAGCCGTATGGGCGCTTGAGCTGCCTCAGCATGGAAAGTAACCGACTGCGCGCCGGCACTCACGTAGTCGGGAGCCCATCGATCAGGGTTGTCGATCATAAGGTGGCAATCCACCGGCAGAGGTGAGGCCTTCGCAATCGATTCAACGACAGGCGCTCCAAGCGTCAAATTCGGCACGAAGTGGCCATCCATAACGTCCACATGTACCCAATCTGCATTGCGAATTTTCGCTAGCTCTCCTTTGAGATCAGCGAAATCAGAATTCAAAATGGATGGGCTCAATCGAATTGGCATTGCTCTTTTCCCTGTGTGGAATCGTCGGCGGTCAATAGCTGGTTCGGGTGCGTCATTGTGGTTTTCGAATAACACTTAAAAACATTGCATCGCTGTTGTGTAGATCGGGCCACAACTGTAGGTACTGGTTCGGCGAATTCAACGCCATAAGAGCCTGCGCACCTGCAATACTCGCGGTGTCGAGCAATTCCGCCTCTTCATGGCGTTGCGCGAATGAGTCGATCACATCGTGTGTTTCACGCAAATACGGCGAGCATGTGGAGTACGCAATGATGCCTCCTGGTCGCACCGCTTTCCAGCCCGATTCGAGGAGTTCCCCTTGGAGTTTCGCCAAATTGATAGCATCGCCTGCGTCTTTATTCCACCGTGCTTCAGGTCTGCGACGCAGAGCACCTATACCCGTACAGGGCGCATCGATAAGTACGCGGTCATACATGAGCGGTTCTTCGTCTCCAAGCTCGCGCCCATCGCCTTGCCGAGTGGCCACGATACGGCGCCACGGCTCGGTAGCTTGTTCTACAAGGTCGAGGCGATGTGGGTGGAGTTCGTTGGCATGGATCCGTGCGCCACGTTTCGTGGCAATCGCTGCAAGCGTGGCAGTTTTGCCGCCAGGGCCGGCACACATATCGAGCCAGAGCGAGTCTTCACCTACGATCGGTGCGCCCGCAAGTGCGCGTGCCACGAGTTGTGATCCCTCATCCTGTACGCCAGCGAGACGGTCTTGTACGGCAAATACATGCCCAGGATCTCCTGCGTCGAGAATGACGGCGCTATCGACGAGTTCACCTGGTCTGCCAGCCATTTTCCCGCGCTCAATATCGTCAATAAGCTCAGATACCGAAATGCCTCGAGCCGCTAGCGCCACCTGTGCTGGGGTATTGACGGATTCAAGCACAGAAATAAGATCTTTGTGGGCACGGCCATTGGCTTTGAGCGCTTGATCCAGTGCGCGGATGATCCACCTGGGCTGAGAGTACCATGCAGCCAGGAAAGCCACAGTGTTACGTTTCCCTCCGGCGTCTTGGACGAGCACATCCATCCACTCGTTCACACTACGTTCACTCACTCGATGAAGCACAGCATTCACAAATCCTGAAGCACCTGTGCCTACTCGGTTACGCGTGAGCATCACCGTCTCGTTAATTGCAGCATGTGGTGGAGTTCGGAACTCCAAAAGCTGGTGCGTGCCCATACGCAACAGAGCGAGTACGGCAGTATCAATCTCTGATATGCGGCGATTGGAGATGCAGTGCGCCAAAATAGCATCCCATCGCCCCTGGAGGCGTAAAGTGCCGTAGCACAGATTCGTTGCATAAGCGGCGTCTTGTTTGGAAAAGTGACGCACACTCGTGATCTTTGGCAACACAAGATTTGCGTATGCCCCATCCACATACACATCCATGAGCACATCGAAGACGGCGTTGCGTGCGCGATCGGATGCGCGTCTGCCCGGGCGCCAATTGCTTGGGCGTGCGTTATCGCTCATCGCTATTCCTTTCGACCTGTGTATTCGCACTTTCGGCGTGTAAGCGATGAGCAGACGGCGTAAAATGCGGCGGCTCGGCGCTGCGTAGCCCTCGAGCCCAATCTGCCCCACGCATCGGTTTCTTGCCGGCAGGCCAGACGGTGATGAGTTCAAGGATACCCTGTGAAGTACATACGTATGCGTGCTTCTTCGTGGATACTATTTGCCCTGGGGCAGCGCCGTTTGCGTCGATGAGCTCTGCTAGTTCGGGAATATCCGGCGCTTCATATGAAGCTATCTGCTTCGCATCGGTGATTTTGATACGGGTACCATTGAGCAATGCCCACGCTCCTGGTTCTGGAGTGTAGCCACGCACAGCATTGGCGATCGATGTGGCAGATTCATGCCAGTCTATCTCCGCCATGGCAGAGGTCAGCTGCGGGGCATAGCTCACTTGCCCGCGCTGCCCAGTGAAGTTCACGCTGCCCGATTCAAGACTCGTGAACACGTCGGATAGAAGGTGCGCTCCGCGCCTTGCTAGTTCATCAAGTACTTCGTTGGCCTTGGCACGAGGAGGAATAGGGTACTCCTCTTGAGCTGCGATCGGCCCCGTGTCGAGACCCGAATCGATCCGGAACACGGTGATGCCCGTTGTATCGTCGCCATGGCGAAGCGCATACTGTACTGGAGCTGCACCACGCCAGCGTGGGAGCAAGGAGAAGTGCAGATTAAGCCAGCCAAAGCGTGGAACCTCGAGAAGTGATGGCGGAACGAGTAGCCCATAGGCAACGACCGCTACAGCATCGGGCTCATATTGAGCGATTGCATGTTGAACGTCAAGATCGCGCAAGGTTGGCGGCGTGAGCACCGGTATTCCGAGGTGTTCTGCTTCGGTGTGGACGGCTGATTTCTGCATGACGGCTTTGCGTCCAACTTTCGCCGGTGCTCGGGTGAGGACGGCTACGACGTCATGCCCCTGAGCAAGAACGCGGAGGGAGGGCACGGCGGTTTCGGGGGTTCCAGCAAATATTATGCGCACCTTTGTATTGTATGTAGCGCGCGGGTTGCCAGCAAGGTACCGCAGATCCGAGAAATGCCGTGCACCTCTGAAGGTTTTCGAGCACTCCCCTGCAGGTTCCCGGCCACGCATTACAACAGGCATCACAATCTCCAGTGGCGCCCAACGCCCGCTCGATGTCATGGCATTGAGGTTCATCTCGAGGCATTACGGTGAAGAATTCTTCACGATTCGTTCAGCAGAGGATAGCGCGCGCCTTATTGATGTGGCATCACAGTGAAGGATTCACCACGATTCGCACTTTGTGGTTCTTGTTGCTCACTCTCGTGAGAGCACGGGCTTTGCGTATATTCTCGCTCATCTGCGGCATATCTTTCGGATCACATCGAAAGTAGAGTTCGTAGCTTCCATCGTAGGCTGTATGCGGCCCAAGAATGCTCACACCCGGAATGAGATCGTGGATCCCGCCAAGTAACAGTGTCTCTAAATCCTCGTTCGAACCATCGACGGTGTTTCCATACGCAAGCCCGCCCTCATCAGTGAGTCGGTGTGGTAATGAGCCGGGTAATGAGCCGATAGCCGCAGAACCATTGTCACTACCTGCCTGTGCACGATTGGCAAGAACAATGGAACGAAATGCCGAGGTAAAGCCAAGCACGCTGTCTTCGTCGCCAGAGACGGCCACCCATACGGCATAGGGAGGAAGTGAAAGCAGTGCTCGCTCCTGTGCACCGCTTCCCCACCATTGACGAGCGTCCCAGTGCGCAAAGGAATGCATAATAGTAGCGTCCACATTCCCCACGATGAGGAAGACGCCCCCATTTGCTCGCCGAGCCGTTACTGATGCCGTTTTCGCTAAACTTCGCAAAAAGTAGCTTTCGGCTTCCGAACGTATAGATCGCAGAAGGTAGTGTGCGTCGAGAAGAATACTTGCCGCGAACGTTCCCTCAATGCGATCTTCACTACCCGTCGTTGCGACAACAATTTTGGGGGTGGCATCAACGCTGAATGATGGATCACTGGGGTTGAATACATTGATTGTGATCCCTGGGAAGGCTCTCCCTATCTCCTCTGCAGTACGCGATGAGCCGACGCGAAGGGCACGAGTGGTGTGATTTGCGCAGCGTGGGCACGAAAACTGATCGTATTTAGAACCACATCGGACACAGCGAATCCGTGAAGAAGGATCAGGAATCTCGAGAGTACCCCCGCACTCGCCACACCGTGCAAGCTGGGAACATCTGGCACATACGAGTACGGATAAGTATCCTGCTTGCGGAACGGAAATCAACACCGGCCCCGCCTGAAGAGCCTCTCGGACGACGGAAAACACAGAATCGGGCATCCGCCCATGCATATCTTCCTCGCGAGCAAAATCTTGAGCAGCAAGCACCTGCGGGATATTTGCGCGTATGGTGTTGGTATGCCCGTGGAGGTATAGAGCGCCACCGGCCTGCGCCTCAGCGAGGCTTTCAGGGCTCGGCCAGTAGCTCACTGATAGCATCGAAGCTCCAGAGAGTTCACACAGCGCACGCAGCACGCTTCGCGCATGAGGATAAGGGCTGCGTCTCTCACGGTATGCACTATGGAGGTCATCGAGAATGATAGCCAGGCCAAGATTATCCATCGGCGCCCAGGCCGCAGAACGCGTACCCACAAGAATATCTGCAGTCCCCGACAGCGCCATGAGGAAATTCTCGTAGCGTAGTGCGGGTTCGTCCTGAGCAGTCAAGTATGCGATTGTGTGCGCCTTGAAGCGGCGCTGGAGTTCCGTTCGCATACGATCTGCGATATACGGAGTGGGAGCTAATACGAGTACAGTTCTTTGGGTGCTGAGCGTAGCCGTAATTGCTGGGATGACGGCGTCTGCATAGCTGTGTGAGGCAAGAAGATGCATTGTGGCATAGCTGGAATCTCGCTGGAGGATCGAGTCAAGAAATTGCGCACCGCACTCGTAATCAGCGTAAATCCCATCGTCACTGCTGGGAAGGTCGAAAGACGCCATCTGCGCCTCATGCGCTACAAACTCTTTCTCCGTACGCGCATGGCGTTGTGGTACTGCGAGGCGTAGACAGTCAGCGATTGGCCCGCAGTATTGCGCCGCTATCGTCTCGCACAATTGCAATATGCGTGGCGTCAACACTGGCATGTACGATACGACGCGCAGGAGGGGACGCAAGCTGCGCCCCATCGCCGTCTGTGAATCCCTGGCAATGATCAAGGCATCCACTTTTCGGGAGCCAAATTGCACTACAACGCGGCACCCCACTCGTACCTCTGCCATGTGCCGGGGGATTTCGTAATCGAATACCTGATCAACAGGCAAGGCAGAGTCGACGATTCTTACATGCGCCACGGGATCGGGCACATCAGAATCGACGGTATGCGTGACAGCGGGTATCGCAAGAAGCTCATCCTGCACGGAAAACCCAGGCAGCTGCAATAGCTCCCTGAAATCATCTCCGTACTCCCGGCTACTTACCATAGTTCTATTTCACCATACGAGGAGCATCGAAAAAATATGACGTTTTGGATGGCGCCTTCGAGATCGCACCAGATAGCACGCCTCTCGCTGTAGCACTAGTGCCGCTGACTCGCTAGGCGCTCGACGATGTGCACACCGCACATGAGTTCAACGGCGAAAAGGAGCGCTCGCCTTAGAGAGCGCGGAGCAAGTCATCAACGCGATTGATTCGCTCCCACGTGAACTCTGGAAGATCTCGACCGAAATGCCCGTAAGCTGACGTCTTCGCATAAATCGGGCGCTTCAAATCGAGCTCGTCGATAATGGCCAGCGGGCGAAGATCAAACACTTTCAATACTGCATTGTGAATCCGCCCGAGATCTTCCTTCTCAGTACCGAAAGTTTCGATTCGCACTGATACAGGATGTGCACTGCCAATCGCGTATGCAACTTGTACCTCACAACGATCAGCCAGACCTGCAGCCACGACGTTCTTTGCTACCCAGCGCGCGGCATAAGCTCCCGAGCGATCCACTTTCGATGGGTCTTTGCCTGAGAACGCTCCTCCACCATGACGTGCAAATCCACCATAGGTATCGACGATAATCTTACGACCCGTCACACCGGCGTCGCCCATTGGGCCACCGATCACGAAGCGGCCTGAAGGGTTGACGAGCACACGTGCCTCATCCCAATCCTCAAATACAGGTGACATCACTGGCTCGATCACGTACTGGCGAATCTGCTTATCGAGCCAATCATGGCTTACCTCTGCGTCATGCTGCGTAGATACCACAATTGCGTCTACGCCCGTTGGGCGCCCGGCGCCGTCATACATTACCGTCACCTGCGTCTTGCCGTCTGGGCGCAACCCTGGCACGATATTGTTCTTGCGCACGTACGTGAGGCGCTCAGCAAGCCGGTGTGAAAGATGAATCGGCATAGGCATAAATGCTTCGGTCTCATTTGTAGCATAGCCAAACATGAGCCCTTGATCTCCCGCGCCCTGAGCATCGTAGTCTTCGAATGCTCCCCCCGAGCGCGTCTCGAGAGCATGATCGACTCCCCCTGCAATATCTGGGGACTGTTGACCGATCGATACCTCGACTCCACATGAGTCCGCATCGAAACCAACTCGTGACGATGTATAGCCGATATCGCGTAAGGCACCGCGCACCAATTCACGAATCTCAACGTAAGCGCTCGTCGTCACTTCACCAAGCACATGCACAAGGCCAGTGGTGACGGCAGTTTCGATGGCAACGCGAGCATCGGGATCTTTCGCAAGCATTGCATCGAGAATCGTATCGGAGATACGATCACATATTTTATCCGGATGGCCTTCAGTTACTGATTCAGATGTGAAAGGCTGCTGAAATCCCGTCATCGTTCCTCGATCTGTTCTATCACCAGGCGAATAATCTGCTGCGCAACACGTCGTTTTGTGCCAATGAATTCGCCGCGTTCGTTACCTTTTGAATCTACCGCAACTACCGTCGTCTCTACATCTCCAAAGCCGAGCGAGTTGCTCACCTTGTTAATCATCATAAGATCTGCGCCTTTACGCCGAGCCTTCTCTTTGCCTAGTTGCAGATGATCCTTCGCATCATTGCCCGTTTCGGCAGCAAAACCGACGATAAGCTGGTGCGCTTTATACCCGCGATCCGTGGCACGTAACGCCTCGGCTCTACGTCGCACAAGCCCTTTCAACACATCAGGGTTTTGTGCAAGCTCTATGCGCAACCCAGAGTCGCCTTCCTTTTTGATTTTGTTCGCGTCGCTATGTTGCGGGCGAAAATCAGCCACTGCGGCACTCATGATGATTGCGTCTGCCTCAGATGCTTTGCTGTCCATTGCGTCTTGAAGCTCGGCCGTACTCGATACTCGTGTGATGTGTACACCAGATCCGACTTGCGCAAGAATACTTTCATCTATATTCGCCGCAACGAGTTCTACATGCGCCCCTAAAGCAGATGCGCTTCGTGCGAGTTCTACACCCATGCGCCCCGTCGATCGATTTCCTATAAATCGCACTGGATCAATGGGTTCGTGGGTTCCGCCCGCACTGATCAGGAAGGTCATTTCGCTCAGGCGCTGCCTGAAAGATTCCATACGCGGTAAATCGGTGTGAGAAATACCGCGATCAGAAGCGTCAGCCTCTCTTGCCTGAGGCCATGCAGATTCAGCCACTTCACGCGGTGGAAGCGATGCGAGGCGATCTAGTGCACGCTGAGCGATCTGCTCAGGTTCCACCATGCGCCCTGGGCCAGAATCAGCTCCCGTGAGTTGCCCCTCTGCTGGCCCTATGATCTCAAAGCCCCGCGCCCTGAGCAGATTCACGTTGGCCTGAGTGGCAGGGTTGAGCCACATTTCGGTATGCATCGCTGGAGCAATGAGTACCGGCGCCGTTGCTACGAGCACAGAAGCCGTCAACAAATTGTCTGCAAATCCGTGGGCAATCTTCGCTATCGTATGCGCCGTCGCAGGCGCAATGATCACAAGATCCGCGGTCTTCCCAGAGTTGACGTGAACCACGTTTTCGGCGTGTTCCGTCACATCAATATAAACTGCTTGCCCGCTTAAAGCCTCCCACGTGGTCTTGCCCACCATAGCAAGACTGTTAGGCGTGGGAACGACCTGCACATTATGCCCTGCCTTGCGCAAAAGCCGTACGAGCGTGGCAGCCTTATAGGCTGCGATGCCGCCGCTCACACCTAGTAAAATGCGACGTGGGTGCTGCTCAGAATTCATATACCGATTCTAGATCAGCGATCACCCAATATGTAGGGGCTACTCACCGCGAGGCGTCATGCGCAGTTTGTCTTGCGCAATTTCTTCAAGAGCAACAGAGAGCGGCTTGTCCTCAGCAGAAGCCGGCACGAGTGGGCCAATATGAGAAAGGTTCCCTTCGCCTGCTTTTAGCTCCCAGCGGTAGGAGTTGATTTGGCGTGCACGTGCAGCCCCATACACAGCAAGAGTGTACTTTGAATCGACCTTCGATAGAAGATCATCGATTGCCGGCTTGGTAATACCTTCAGGATGCGGCGTTGTACCGTACATAGATACCTCTCACATTGTATTTGCTCACACTAAACGTAAGCATTCTACCCGTTCAAATGCATAATGTTAATGAGCTCATCGGTGGCCTGTGCCACTGTCGAGTTCGTGATCACGTAGTCGAATTCATCTTGAGCAGCGATTTCTTCGCGCGCCGTTTCCAACCGTCGGCTTCGCTCTTGCGCACTTTCAGTGCCCCTGCCCACAAGCCTCGCTTCAAGCTCTTCAAAAGACGGCGGAAGGATGAATATCTGCTCAGCCTCTGGCAGGCTCTTGCGCACTTGCCGTGCACCTGCAAGATCCAGTTCAAGAATCGCTATCTTGCCTTGCGTGGATGCTTCAATCACGGGTTCACGTAGCGTACCGTATCGATGCATGCCATGGACTACCGCATATTCGAGGAGTTCGTCCCGTTCGATGAGGCAATCAAACTCTGCATCGCTTACAAAGTGATAGTCCACGCCATCAACTTCACCCGGCCGAGGATCACGGGTTGTGACAGACACTGAATACCACAATTCGGGATAGCGTGAACGTAGCTCGCGCAATACAGTGCCTTTGCCTACGCCCGATGCCCCCGCTACGACGAACACTCGGCCCTTCGTAGCCGATGCCTGTGTATCCGATGCCTGCGCAGCTGGTGAGTGATCCTCCAAGCCCGAGCGCTCCATCGTGTAGATTTCACTGATCCTGTTGAGGATGCCAGTGGTGAATTTGATGGCTTTCTCTTCGGAAAACTCCCGAACCAGAGAATTGACTTCCTTCACGACGATTGGCAAATCCACATCAAGATACATCAATTCAACTGCGCCAATGCGTAGTACGGAACGCTCCACAATCGTCATTCGGTCGAGTGCCCACGTTGGGGAGGCAGCTTCAATAATCGAATCAACGTCGTCTTCCCACTCTGCATAGGTACGCACGATCGTGGCACCATAATCGCCGATGGGTGTATGAGAGGTAGAGACGCTCTGGCGCGCATTGAGGAGCTCGATGATTTCCTCGCCACGCATGCTCTTCGTATCCGCCTCAAAAAGAACGTCAAGCGCACGGCTACGCTGCAAAGATCGCCCGCTCCGCTTCGGATTCGGGCGATGCTTGCGCGTATGTTGCTTCTCAGGTGTATCAGGCACGGTTAATGTATTCACCCGTTCGCGTATCGACCTTAATCTTCGTACCCTGCTCAACGAAAAGCGGCACCTGAATTTCGTAGCCAGTTTCCAAAGTGGCCGGCTTCGTGCCCGCGTTGGAGCGATCCCCTTGAAGACCAGGCTCTGTATGGGTAATCTCTAGCACGACCGATGCGGGAAGCTCCACAAAAAGCACGGTACCCTCGTTGGTTGCAACGATCACGTTCTGGTTCTCCAGCATGAAGTTCTTCGCATCACCGACTACCTGTGCGCTGACGGGAAGCTGTTCGTAGGTATCGAGATCCATGAAGATATAATCCGAACCGTCATGGTAGAGATACTGCATATCGCGGCGATCAACCGTGGCGGTCTCTACCTTCACACCTGCGTTGAACGTTTTATCAATATTCTTACCCGACAGCACATTCTTCAACTTCGTGCGCACAAAAGCAGGGCCTTTACCAGGCTTCACATGCTGGAACTCCACAACCTGCCATAGCTGGTTGTCAATCTTCAGCACCATTCCATTCTTGAGGTCATTTGTAGTAGCCACGATCGCCCTTCTTGTTGATGAGCTTGCGCCCGCGAGAGCGGGTGAAGCTCATGTACCGAAATACGTCCATGAATTAGGATAACGTCTTTGCGGCCCATCCGCGTTATCGCCGATTAAACTATGGCTCGGATAACGTGTATGGCTCGGATAACGTGCGTCACCTACCCTGCCACCGCTTCGAACGCGGCGTCAAGCATTTCAGGCGTGGGATCCACAAGGCGTGAAGGTGCCCCCAGTGCATCGAGCACAACGAATCTCAACTTGTTATTCCGTACTTTCTTATCCGAATACATCGCATTCATTAGCTCAGTGCGGCTCGCTCCTGTATATGAGACCGGCAGGCCAAGGCGCTGCAATACATTCCGATGTTCATCAACAAGCCCGCTACTGGCGTGACCCGATGCTTCAGCAAGCGCGGCAGCGAATACGCATCCGATCGCAACGGCCTCCCCGTGGCGCATAGTATATTTCTCACTGCGCTCAATCGCATGGGCAAAAGTGTGCCCATAATTGAGGTTTTCCCGAAGGCCGGATTCGCGCAAATCGCGAGCCACAATATCGGCCTTGACTTGCACAGCCCTGCGAATCAGCTCGGGCAGATACTCAGAATGTGCGTGAAGCAAGGTAGCGCCGCGGGCTTCAACGATGCGAAGAATCTGGGTATCAGCGATAAAACCGCATTTCACG
>JALFZJ010000009.1 GCA_022783665.1 Arcanobacterium sp. | reverse complement strand
CACAAGTACCGTATGGCCGTTGGCCTTGAGCTCACGTACTGCATTCGCCACGTGTTCTTCGCTCATCGCATCAAGATGAGCGGAGGGCTCATCGAGAATAACGAGTTTCTTCGGTGAAAGGAGCGCACGGGTAAGACCCAGACGCTGCCTTTGCCCGACGGATAGGCCAACCCCGCCCTGCCCGATACGTGTATTCCAGCCTGCGGGTAGGGATTCAACGACGCTCAAGAAACCTGTGGTCTGTGCGGCACGGAGCACTTCTGGTGGAAGCGTTGGCGGCGCAGCACTATCTGCGCGCACCTGCGTGCTTAATCTATCGGCCGGTTCCGGCTCACTGGCGGAGTGGGATAGTACATTGTTGAGGATTGTGCCGGGCACGATTGCAGGGCGCTGTGGTACCCACGTGACGTTATCCCACCACAGTTCGCGGCTACAATCGCGCAGCTCACGATCACCGATACGGATGGTGCCGGCGTCTGGCAGTATCGTGCCGAGCAGAACCTGCACGGCTGTAGACTTGCCAGACCCCGATTTACCTTCGAGTACCGTCACCTTTCCCGGCGGTATCGTACCGCTCAGATTTGATGGCGCGACGGTTGCCCTACCAGGCGCATTCACGCTCACCGCGTCAAATGCGATCACAGCATGATCGAGATCGGGTATCTGGCCAGAAGACGACGAGGGCTCATCAGGGTTGCTCCCGCCAGATGAGGAGGGAGAAGAGGGAGAGGAAGCAAAGACGCCTACGGCATGTGCAGCGCCGCCAACTAGTTCACTGCCTGGCGCAGAGTCTAATGGAAGCTCCGTTTCGAGAATCTCAAAAGCTTCCTCAGCCGCTGCCACGCCATCGGCAGAGGCATGAAACTGCGTACCTACCTCGCGTAGCGGCTTAAACACCTCTGGTGTAAGAGTAATGATCACAAGACCCTCAAAGAGCATAAGATTGCCAGCTACCATACGGAAGCCAACTTCCACAGCAACAATCGCAGTGGAGAGGGTAGCAAGAAACTCAAGGGCGGCACCGGAGAGAAAAGCGACGTAAAGAGTCTGCATCGTCTTTTTCGCAAATCGATCTCCGAGCAGACGTACACGCGCCTTAGGAGCTTGTTCACGCCCAACGGCTTTCAAAGTCGCAAGGCCGGAAAGCAAATCCAGCATCTGTGTACCGAGCTGCTCCATTGATTTCAGGCGTTGACTCGAGTAGCTCGCCGTCATCTTACCGATCAGTACCATGAAAATCGGAATGAGTGGAATGCAGAGCACAATAGCAATGGCGGAAACCCAATCGAGATACAAGATCACGATAATAAGTGCAGGCGTGGCCGTGGCACACAAAAACAATTGCGGAAGAAACGACACGAAGTACGCTTCAAGCGAATCAAGCCCTCTTGTAGCGAGAGTAACCACACGGGATGTATTGCCTTGAGAGAGCCAACGGTTGCCGAGCGCACCTGCATGATCAAGCACAGAAGCGCGCATACGAGCGATAATCTTCACTGCAGAGCGATGGCCGAAAGCTGCTTGCGTATAAGATAGCCCTGCGCGCAAAAGTATGACGGCTCCCAACCCACCGATAAGGGGGAGCACATCGTTAAGAGTCTTCTCGCCGTAAAACACAGGAGCTGCTGACGCGGCGATCAAGAAAGTCTGAGCTGCTATAAAAGCAGTGGCGAGAAAACCAAGCACAACAAGCAAGGCGATATAAGTTCGTGCTTCTTTCGCGTATTTCAGTAGCCGCGGATCAAAAGGTTTCACTCGTGAACTCCCATGCTCGTTGAGATACCTCTATACATAATAGCGGAGTGGAACCAGGATTCCCGGTTCCACTCCGCTATATAGTGATTCGAATGCTCAGTGATCGAATGCCGCACTATCAGGTATTTAATTCGCTGCAGTGCGGCGCTTCACGATCAGCGCGCCGTCTCGAATTCGCGAACGTTGGCGAAATCAAGGCCTGCTGGCTTATCCGGCAGGTTATCTACCGAGATACGACGCGAGAACTTGATATACGCCCAGATCGTGTATGCGAGAACAATCGGCACGAAGATCACCGCCGCAATCACCATCACGATATGTGTAGGCTGCGTCGCCGAAGCCTGAACGAGAGTGAGGTGATACGCCGGATCAATCGACGACTTCAAAGCATTGAAGCCCGTCGTCATAAAGATGAAGACGACGCATACGGCGAGAGCCGCAAAGTGCACGAAGAACGCGCCCTTTTCGTTACCCTTGGTAACAAGCGCAAGCGCTCCGATAAGAAGCAGCGCAGCGATGACGAGTGCAATCCACGACAACCCAGTTACCGAATACGCGAACTGAGCCCACAAAGCCCAGATCGCGGTGAGGGCGGTGGAAATCAAGCCGGTTTTCACCGCCAGCTTGAGCGCACGCTCACGGATATCGCCGCGCGTCTTCAAAGCAGTCCATAGCACGCCGTGGTTCAAGAACAGCGTGAGAACTACGAGACCACCGAGAATGGTGAATGGCGTGAGGAGGGAGAAGAAGCCACCGGTGAGGAAGTGACGATCGCCCGCCTGCAATGCGGCATCGATGGCAGTAGGATCGGCAGCCACAAAGTTTGCACCTTCGTAGTGGCCGACCTCAATCTTCATACCCTGTACGAGGTTTGCAAATGCAACGCCCCAGAGCAACGACACAACCCATGCGGCTACGCAATGAATCCAGTCCCATGTATTGCGCCATTTGGCGGAGTTGACCTTGCCACGCCATTCAATCGCGCAGATACGTACAATCAAGCACAGCAACACTGCGACAAGCGCAAAGTACATACCTGAGAACATTGTGGCGTACCACTGTGGGAATGCGGCGAACGTTGCGCCACCGGCAGTGAGGAGCCATACCTCGTTGCCGTCCCAGTGAGGGCCAATAGTGTTGAGCATGAGGCGACGCTCTTTATCGTTCTTCGGGAGAACCTTAAGGAGCATGCCTGTACCAAGGCCGAAGCCTTCGAGAGTGACGTAGCCGATCCACAAAACGATGATGAGGATGAACCACAGAAGTTGCAAGAATGAAAGTTCCATTATCTATCGCTCCTTTCCTCAGTATGCGAAGCTGAGCTTCGCGTCGTTTACAGAATCGTCGATCACTTCGGTGTTGATTTCCTTCGACGGATCAATGCCCTCTTGTGCATAGCGCTTGACGAGCATAAACCACACAACACCGAGTGCCAGGTAGAGCAAGGTGAAGATCGCCAGAGAAAGAACAACCTGCACCGTTGGAACGGTTTGCGATACACCGTACATTGTGAGTTGCTGAACCATCTCACCGCCAGGGAGATCGCCCTCTACAGGGAAGTTTGGATAGACCACCCATGGCTGACGCCCCGATTCGGCGAGAATCCAGCCGAAGGTCGAAGCGATGATTGGCAGTGGCACAGTCCAGATAAATACCCGAGCCATACCCGTGCTCTGAGGTAGCTTATCGCCCTTAATCGCAACCAGCCCGATGATCGACAAAATCAAGCTTATGAAACCGAAGCCCATCATTGCGCGGAAGGAGTAGAAGGTGAGAGCAATATTTGGAATGTAGTTGACGTCCGTACCGTAGACCTCCGCGAACTTTTCAGTGAACTGTTGCTGGAGATCATTCGTGCCCTCAATGGCGGATTCAGGGCCAGAGAGATGATTCGTTGCCATCAAGGATTCAATGCCTGGAATCGGCAACGTGACGACGTTCTCGCCACCGGTGTAGATCAAACCGAGTGGCACTGCTTCTTCAGTGTCAAATACGCCCATGGCTGCCGACATCTTCGTGGGCTGCACTTCCATAATGTGCTGACCTGCAAAGTGGCCGGTGCCAATAACAGCAATGGAGCCAATCAACATGGTAACGAGGCCGAAGCGTGCTGCTGGCTTCCACAATTCCTTGGCTTCAGAGATGTTGCCGGACTTCACGTTGCGCACCACCCACCACAAGGCGATAGCCGTAATGAGTGAACCAGCAACCAGTAGCGATGCTGCGAAGGTATGGAAGAACGCATACATGGATGTGGGGGAGAAGATAACCTTCAAGAAGCCGCCCATGCCGTCGAGTTCCGCACGCCCAGTCTCAGGGTTGAAGAATGTGCCCACTGGGTTTTGCATGAAGGAGTTCGCGGCCAAGATAAATAGTGCAGAGATATCAGAACCGATTGCGAAGAGCCAGATAGCAGCAGTGTGTACTTTGGGCGTGACCCGGCCACGTCCAAAAATCCAAATACCCAAGAATGTGGATTCAAGGAAGAACGCAAGTAATGCCTCGAAGGCGAGAGGCGCGCCGAAGATATCACCGACGTAACGCGAGTATTCCGACCAGCCCATACCGAACTGGAATTCCTGCACGATACCAGTAGCAACACCGAGTGCAAAGTTAATAATAAGGATCTTGCCAAAGAACTCAGAGAGCTTTAGCCACTTGGCATCGCCCGACTTGAGCCATTTGGTCTGCATGATCGCTACGAGTGGAGCAAGACCAATCGTGATCGGCACCAAAATAAAGTGGTAGACCGTCGTGATTGCGAATTGCCAGCGTAGCAGGAGGAGAGCATCCACCGTATCACCTTTCATTCGACCGTATGATGAGTTGAACAGATCGCATGGCCAGTAGTGCGAATATGGCAGAAACTAGCCGTTTATTGCTTTCATTACTTACCATCATGAGGCATTTCCCAGCATTTTTTCAATTTATTCCACGGCGCTTCGCAGATTGGAATGAGTCATATAAGCCGAAAGACCTAACGTATCTGGAAAACGGCTAAATATCAAGGGTTTCTCGTATGTGCTCACGCGCGGAATGCTGGAATCATTTCAGAAAGACTTGTATTGCGTAATTCCTGTTGCTCGCGGATTGGCCATCTGGGGCCACCGGCCGTGCCATCCTTGCGTGCCACAAGCCACGCAGATACGTCTTATATACTGGCGTGCTCGTGAGGTAGAATCTCCATGGACTCGAGTAATGCATCGTACTCGAACATCGTCGATACCTGTGCGCCGCTCTGCGTTGCTGCCGGATCGATGACGCGAACACGAATCTTGCGTGTGCACGGCTTGATGCCTGCACATCGATCAACATGGTATGCGGCATGCACGGATGCAAGCATGTGCCATACTCAGGGGGTAACCCATGGCTGAAAAAGCCGAACCACAGCATAATACAGCGGCCTCGCCATTTTTTTCTGGCGTGAGCTTCTCTGCGTCGAGTGAATCCAATTCACATGTCAAACCGCCATTTGTGCCGCCGTCTGCCACGGCTTTGCTCTTCCAAGCTCCTGACCTTGAGAAAGCACAGAAAGTGCGTCGAGTGCGAGTAACGAGAAACAATGAGGATCACGGAGCTGGCTCCGGTACTGAGGGTGATACATCTTCCTTTAGTAGTGATAGTGGTGACGACGGCGAGGATGCCCCGAGCACAGCACGCAAGTCGCGCCGCGGGTCACGTGGGGGCCGCAAGAGCGCAGACGACGCCGTCTCCCAGCGAGCGCTTCGTTCCACAAGCAATGATGACGACGCTGCCGGGGATACAGAAGACAATACGCTTGGATCTGGAGATTCTCGGGGTGAGGATACGCGTAGCGAGCACGAGGCAAACCGCGATACCAAGCGCAAGCGCGTACGTAAGCGCCACACGGAAGCCGATGAGGATACTGGTGCCTCTACAACGCGCAAGTCAAATGCTTCAGCATCACGTGCTTCCGACGATCTATCAGGCTCCTCAGATGACGAGACAGACGCGTCATCACACAGCGGCTCGAGCGCCGATGATGACTCCTCGACGGTGGTTCGCCGTCGCCGTAGGCGGAGCGCAACGAGTTCGAGTGGCGCGGGTGAAACCTCAGATGACGGCGTTGTGGCACCAAAAGGATCGACGCGCCTGGAGGCTAAGCGCCAACGGCGTAAGGAAGGGCGCGAAGCTGGACGCCGGCGTCATACCATAACCGAATCGGAGTTCCTTGCGCGGCGCGAATCTGTGCACCGCGAGATGCTCGTCCGTGAGCGTGATGGTCTCAACCAGATCGCCGTCATCGAAGATGGTGTACTTGTAGAGCACTATGTGGCACGCCATACCCAAAGCTCGATGGTGGGCAATGTCTATCTCGGACGCGTGCAAAACGTCTTGCCTTCAATGGAGGCCGCGTTCGTTGATATCGGAAAAGGCCGCAATGCGGTGCTCTATGCGGGCGAAGTTAACTGGGAGGCGGCGGGTCTCGAAGGTAAACCGCGCCGGATTGAAGAAGCGCTCAAATCAGGCGACACGGTGCTCGTGCAAGTGACGAAAGATCCCATCGGGCATAAGGGCGCCCGATTGACGTCGCAGATTACACTGGCGGGGCGCCATCTCGTGCTCGTCCCCAGTGGTGCTATGACGGGTATTTCACGCAAACTCCCCGAAAAGGAGCGGATCCGTTTGAAGCGGATCCTGCGTGAGGTGGTTCCTTCGGAGCATGGAGTGATCGTCCGGACTGCGGCTGAAGGCGCAAGCGAAGAGCAGTTGCGATCCGATGTTGAACGCCTCGTCAAGGCATGGACTGATATTGAAGCAAAGTCAAAGAGCTCAAAGAATGCTCCCTCGTTGCTCAAGGGAGAGCCAGAACTCGCTGTGCGTGTTGTGCGCGACGTCTTCAATGAGGACTTCAATGCTCTACGCGTGCAAGGGGATACTGCGTGGGAAACCATCCATCAGTATGTGCACGAGTTGTCTCCCGAGCTTGAGGATCGGCTCGAGCATTGGAGCTCGGATGACGATATCTTCAAAGCCAACAGAGTAGATGAACAGCTTGCGAAGGCTTTTGATCGCAAAGTGTTCCTCCCGTCGGGCGGCACGCTCGTGATCGACCGCACTGAAGCAATGACGGTGATCGATGTTAATACCGGAAAGTTTACTGGTTCTGGTGGCACTCTCGAAGAGACCGTGACGCGTAATAATCTTGAAGCCGCCGAGGAAATTGTGCGCCAATTGCGTCTGCGCGATATCGGCGGGATTATCGTGATCGACTTTATCGACATGGTGCTCGAAGCGAACCGGGAACTCGTATTGCGCCGTTTGGTGGAATGCCTAGGGCGGGATCGTACACGGCACCAGGTGGCGGAAGTGACCTCGCTGGGATTGGTGCAAATGACTCGCAAGCGCGTAGGCCAAGGCCTTGTTGAGGCATTCTCAACTGTGTGCGAGGCATGTGAAGGGCGTGGATATATCGCCCATGATCATCCTGTGGAAAAAGGAGAGACGCCGGATCCTCACTCTGTAGTGAACCAAGAGGCGCCGCGTACGAAGCTCATGAAAAAACAGCGCCGTGAAGCTGCACAAGCTGAGGCGGATCCCAAGCAGGCGGAAGTGAAGGCTGCTTTCGCGAATATTGCTGCGGCGGCACACAAGCACGAAGGGCAACACGGCAATGGCCCTGAACACGCAGACAATGCCTCGGATCAGCGCTCGCTGGGCGGCCAGGCTTCTAATGCAGGAGCTTCTGACGTGACGGCGAGTCGCTCCTTAGCCGGGGGAGAGGAAAACCGAGAAACAGAGTCGGGCGTATCGAAAGCGTTGCAGACGCCGGCAGACGGGAAAAAGAAAGCCGTTGCCAAGCGCGTGACGTCCGCTGGTACGATTGTGCCGAAAACGAGTGCAAGCTCAGCGATTATGAGCTTTCCGGTGAAGAAGGATGCTTAAGAGCGTGAGTTTGCTCCCAGACGGAGAGTGCCTGGCAGACTTCGAAGAAGAGTTAGGCACTATTGGTGGGGTGGCACTGTGGTGAGTATCAATCTTGTGAAACTTGTTTAGTTTTCCTAGATTCAGTAAGCTGTAGTGTCGGCGCGTTAATTCGTGCCAGTAGTTTTTAAGTGCAATGTTATGAGCACATATCATTGCAGCCGAATCGACAGAGATGAGCAGAACGTGGTTTACGCGATTGTGAAGGCAGGCGGCCGCCAGGAGAAGGTGTCCGTTGGTTCCATCCTCGTTGTGGACAAGATGGCAGGCGAAGCTGGCGACAAGGTCGAGCTTGAGCCGATCATGCTCGTCGACGGTGACAAGATCACCACTGCCGCCGATGGAATTTCCGCCAAGGTAACAGCAGAGATTGTGCGTGATGAAAAAGGTCCGAAGATCACGATCGTCAAGTACAAGAATAAGACTGGATACCGCAAGCGCCAGGGTCACCGCCAGAAGTTGACCCGCCTTAAGGTCACCGGCATTAAGTGATCCGGAACCCCTAGAGGTTTTCCGTTAACGAGCTTAGATAGAGAAAAGGTCAAGAATCATGGCACATAAGAAGGGCGCCAGCTCAACAAGCAATGGGCGCGATTCTAACGCAAAGCGACTCGGCGTGAAGCGCTATGGCGGTCAGTTTGTAAACGCGGGCGAGATC
This sequence comes from Arcanobacterium sp., assembly GCA_022783665.1. Lineage (GTDB taxonomy): Bacteria > Actinomycetota > Actinomycetes > Actinomycetales > Actinomycetaceae > Arcanobacterium_A. Next base: position 9,769 of record JALFZJ010000009.1, on the reverse strand, counting down.
ATCGTGCGTCAGCGCGGTACCCATTTCCACCCGGGTGCCAATGTTGGCCGCGGCAACGATGACACGCTGTTCGCGCTTGCACAAGGCACCGTGGAATTCGGAGTGAAACGCGGACGCAAGGTCGTCAACGTAGCATTGGCAGACGCCTAAATCTCGCATATTTCAATTTGTTTATAGGTACGGAGTAAAACCAGATTCACTGGTTTTACTCCTTCCTTGTATTATGACCGGCGCGATGACCGCCCCGTTTGCGCGTTTCCATGTAGGAATCGTGCAGGGTGTGGCTTGAGGGCGGTAGCGTAGCACATCATTATCCAGCACAAGAACAGATGGTGCACACTAGATGGCAAACTTCATTGATCGTGTAACCCTACACCTCCAGGCAGGAAAAGGAGGCAATGGTGCCGCTTCGGTGCACCGTGAGAAGTTCAAACCTCTCGGCGGCCCTGATGGTGCCAACGGAGGCCATGGAGGCGATATTATCCTGCGCGTAGACGGGCAAGAACGAACGCTCCTCCATCTGCACCACAGCCCGCACCTGCGTGCTGGTAATGGAAAGCCCGGCGAAGGGGATTTGCGCCACGGCAAACGCGGAGAAGATCTTATTGTACCTGTGCCGGCGGGTACCGTCGTCAAAGACGACGAAGGCAACGTGATTGCCGATCTCGTACAGGTAGGAGACGAGTTCATTGCCGCGGAGGGTGGCCAAGGCGGGCTTGGCAATGCCGCCCTCGCCACGCCTAAGCGCCGTGCCCCAGGCTTTGCTCTTCTGGGTGAAGAAGGCGAGGCTCGTGATATCTACCTTGAACTGAAATCGGTGGCTGACGTCGCGCTCGTGGGCTTCCCATCGGTAGGGAAATCGTCACTGATTGCTGCGATGAGTGCTGCTCGCCCCAAAATTGCCGATTATCCGTTTACTACGCTGGCTCCTAATCTCGGCGTGGTTGAAGCAGGCAATGATCGTTTTACGATGGCCGACGTGCCCGGTCTGATTCCGGGTGCCTCAGAAGGAAAGGGGCTTGGGCTTGAGTTTTTGAGGCATATCGAGCGTTGCGCCACGATCGTACATGTGCTTGATTGTGCCACTATGGAGCCAGGGCGCAATCCTGTAGACGATCTTGATACGCTCGAACATGAGCTTGAACAGTACGCTAGTCGTATCCCGCCTATTGAAGGTAAAGTACCTTTGATGGAACGGCCGCGTGTGGTAGTGCTCAATAAGGTAGATGTGCCCGATGCGCGTGAGCTCGCCGATTTTGTGAAGGGCGAGCTCAAAGCACGCAAGCTGCCGGTATTCATGGTCTCAGCCGTAACCCATGAAGGGCTTCGCGAGCTTGGCTTCGCTCTAGCGAAGATCGTCAATGTGGTGCGAGAGCGTGAAGCATCTGCCACTGTGATCAATACACGGCAGGTTATCCGCCCGCTCGCAGGAAAAGAATCTCAAAGTTTCACTGTGACCCGTAAGAGAAATGGCCAGGATGAATACTTCCAGATTCGCGGGGAGAAACCAGAACGTTGGGTGCGCCAGACTGATTTTTCAAACGATGAAGCTGTAGGCTATCTAGCCGATCGGCTCAACAACTTTGGAGTTGAAAAAGCGCTTCTGCAGGCGGGTGCTCAAGCGGGGGATATGGTGGTGATTGGCCCAGATGAAGGTGGCTTCATCTTCGATTGGGAGCCTACCATTCAGGCAGGCGCCGAACTTCTCGGCAGGCGTGGCACCGATCTTCGCCTCCAAGAAAACCACCGCGCCAGCCGCAAAGAGCGCAAAGCTGCCTACCACGAGCTTATGGACGCCAAAGAAGCTGCTCGTCAGGAGCTCTGGATGGAACGTGAACGCGGGCATTGGACATCCCCGAGCACTGATGCCTCTGCTGATTCAGATTCGCGAAGCGGTGAATGATGATTTCTCCTCTCGTCAACCGAGCCCTATTGAGCTCAGCCGAACGCATAGTGGTGAAAGTTGGCTCGTCGTCTCTTACTGCGCGCGACGGCGGGCTCAATATGCACCAACTCGAAGAACTCATTGATGTACTATCAGGCGCAGTTGAGCGCGGGCAAGAAACTGTGCTCGTCTCCTCAGGGGCAATCGCTGCTGGCCTTGCGCCTCTCGGATTTACCCGCCGCCCCAAGGGTGTGCAAGATCAACAGGCCGCGGCAATGGTAGGCCAGCAGCGATTGATGGCTGCCTATTCTGATGGTTTTGCGCGCCGGGATATCACTATAGGGCAGGTGCTTCTCACACAAGACGACGTCGTCAATCGTAAACATTACGCAAATGCGCAGGCTGCCTTGACGCGCTTGCTGCACTACGGTGTGGTGCCTATCGTAAACGAAAACGACGCCGTGGTGACTGACGATCTGCGTTTTGGTGACAACGATCGAGTCGCGGCGCTCGTGGCGCACCTTGTGAACGCCAACGCTCTCATCTTATGTACCGATGTAGATGGGTTATATACCGCGCCGCCGCATCATCCAGATGCTCGCCTCATATCTGAAGTGAACCGCGTAGAAGACCTAGAAGGCCTCACAATTTCGGGCAAAGGCTCAGAGGTAGGTACCGGAGGCATGCGCACGAAGGTGGCAGCTGCTGATATTGCCACTCGCGCAGGCGTAGGCGTATTACTGGCCAATACCGCGGACTTGCGTAGAGCGCTAACTGGCGAGGTCGTCGGTACATGGTTTACTCCTCGGGGGCATAGGGTAAATTCCCGAGAGTTATGGCTGCGTTATTCAGCGATGAGCCACGGCACGATTACTGTAGACGACGGCGCAGCCGCTGCTTTACGTAAGGGCGGAGCGTCACTGCTTGCAGTAGGTATCGACGCTGTGGATGGCTCATTTGCCGCCGGTGACCTCGTGCAGATCGTCGATCGCGCGGGCATAGAGGTGGCACGAGGGCTCTGCGCATTTTCGGATGTAGAGGTGCGCCGTTTCGTTGATCCAGAGCAGGATGAGAGAGCTCCGCGCCCTATTGTGCACCGTGACGATATGGCGCCGATGCGTGAGCCGTGAGCTGCTCGAATCAGGGTAACGTCACACTCTGAGCTCGGTAGGCGAGACGTCCATCTTGGCGTGAGCTATTTTACAATCCTAAAATTCGAAGTTTACACGTCGATTAGTTCCTATGCTTGTGTGTATCATATTGAGGACGAGCATTCGTCAGACAATGCCTAATAATGGATTGATGATATGACGATACGAGTATCTGCTATTCGACGAGCTATTGAGAACAGCGCTGAGATCGATCTAAGCGATCAAACGCTGCTACCAGATATGCTCACGTCGGCAATCGTGGGCGTCGATCTTTCAGACCTCGGTGTGGTGCGCAATCGTGCAAACGAGGAAATCAGCATCGATCTACCAGCCGATAAGCTCAATTATCCTCGACTCCTATCAACGGCTCGCGCAGCCTATCGTGGCGGCATCGACTATGTGACTCTTAATGACTCTTTCCGTATGGGGCCAGACGAATCGAAAGACCATGCTTTTGATGCGCTCAGTGTTGCTACGCGCCTTATCGAGGTCTCGCAAGCAGGGATCATTGCGGCTGTGCCTTCCGATGCATCAGCCGTGCGCCGCGGCACGAAAGAGTTCACCTCCGTTTTCATCCCCGATAGCAGCAACGTCTGGCCAGGCGTCTTGATCAGAATGTATGATGATTCCGATTTCGATGCGTTAAAAGCTGCCGCTGATGAGGCGCGCGAACACGGGCTGAAGGTGCGAGTGCTCGTGCGTAATCCAGAGTTCACAATGCAATACGTGGATGTGCTCGCCTCGATCGCTGATTCAATCCGCTTGCAGTCGAACGATGTGCATAACGGGCGTGCGCTGCGTTTTGCCCTGAGAGACGCCGCTTCCCAATACGGCCGTGACGTGCGGGTGGTTACTGATGTGGGCGTCGTCATCTCATCAAGCGTTCAGGCCGCCGAAGAAAGAGCGAAGCTCCTCGCCGCGATGAACGGCGAAGAGCTTTTCGCAGGTATCACATCTGTGATCGGAACGGTGTATGACGTGGCGGATGCCATCGAGCGTCTTGTAGGGCTCGGTGTTGCCGATGGTATTACGTTTATTCCTGCTTCATTCCCCACCGACCTCGCATCGATTATGAAAGGCGTGTTACCTCTCGTCGAGGCACGCGCAGGGCTAGAAGCCTGAGTGTGCAGGGCTAACGACCGTGATATGCTAGGTGCTATCAGCATTACGCCCGCGCAGCTCGCCACGAGAAGCCTAACGTAGCGTCACTCTGCCGCGGCGTCTTTTTCCATCTCAGCTATCTTTGCACGAACCTCATCCATATCTAAGCCTTCCGCCTGCTTAATGAGATCCTCAAGCGAATGCTTATCTAATGCGCCTGCACCTTCGAAAATGCGGATACCATCACGGAAAATCATCAACGTTGGGATCGACATCACCTGGAATGCCTGTGCGAGCTCCGTCTGCTCATCCGTATTGACCTTGCCGAAGGTATACTCTGGGTGCTCTTCCGATACCCCCTCAAACACAGGGGAGAAGTTGCGGCACGGACCGCACCAGGAAGCCCAAAAATCGAGAAGAACCGTGCCTTCTTTAACGGTATCGTTGAAGTTTTGCGCCGTCACCTCTACGGTTGCCATAATGCCCTCATTCTTCCACTAGCGCTTCACATGCGGCTAAAACCTGACTTTAGCCACGTGTTTCTTTATCATTGTGCCTAACGTATTATCAGCACTTCTATTCCCGTGAGGTAGCGCATGGAGAACGTAACACCAACTCATGTAGACGCAGAGGTGCGCCAGCTCGCTCACAGAGCCAAGCATGCAGCACGACGTTTTCGATCGGCGTCTACCATCGCGAAGAACGAGATACTCACGGCGATAGCCTCACAACTACGAAGCGCCGCTCCCGATGTTGTACGCGCCAATACTCTAGATGTAGAGGCAGGCAGGCAGGCCGGGATGGCAGAAGGTCTCGTGGATCGGCTCACCCTTACGCAGGAACGTATCGAGAGCATTGCTAGCGCGGTGGAACACGTACGAGAACTTCCTGATCCTGTGGGTGAGATTGTGAGTGGTAGGACGCTCCCAAATGGCCTGAGGTTGATGCAAAAGCGTGTGCCCATGGGCGTGATCGGCATGATTTATGAAGCGCGCCCGAACGTTACGGTAGACGCCGCAGTACTGGCACTCAAATCTGGAAATGCCGCAGTGTTGCGCGGGGGGTCTGCCGCGATTCATACGAACGAAGTGCTTGTATCTTTGATTCGAGACGCCGTAGCTGACGCAGGCTTCCCGCACGACCTCATAGCCTCTATTGACGAATACGGCCGCGATGGGGCAGTAGCGCTTATGCATGCGCGCGGGCTTGTTGATCTCGTGATACCGCGTGGAGGAGCCGGGCTCATAAGCACGGTTGTGAGTGAAGCTACAGTTCCGGTGATCGAAACCGGTGTAGGCAATGTGCATGTGTATATAGATGCTGGGGCAGATCTGGCAAAAGCACGTAATATCGTGAAGAACTCGAAGCTCAATCGCGTTGGGGTATGTAACGCGGCGGAGTCTTTGCTCATTCACCGTGATGTGGCCGAAGAGTTTGTGCCTATGATTGTGGCGGAGCTCGATGCCGGAGGGGTTGTTATTCACGGGGATTCCTATATCCAAGGCAGTGCGCCGAGTAGCATCAGCGTGAAAGCCGCAACTGATGATGATTGGGCTACAGAATATCTCGCACCAGAAATTGCAGTGCGCGTAGTAAATTCGATTGATGAAGCCATTGACCATATTGCCCTATACAGTAGTGGGCATACGGAGGCGATCGTCAGTGAGGACTATTCCGCCATCGAGCACTTTATCGAATCGATGGATTCAGCGGCAGTGATCGTCAATGCATCTACGCGTTTTACAGACGGCGGTGAATTCGGTCTCGGCGCTGAAATCGGTATCTCTACCCAAAAGCTTCATGCGCGCGGCCCAATGGGCTTGACGGAACTCACCACAACCACATGGATCGTGATGGGAGACGGGCAGATTCGATCCTGAAGGCAGGGCGAGCAGAGCAAACCCGATCGCGGAAGGGGACGCTGCCCAGCGGCATCTTTCATCGCGTAACTTACACGAGCATATACGAACCATACCGGCGAAAAGAGGCACAGTGACTTCACATGCGCATCGCAAACGAATAGGGATAATGGGTGGCACCTTCGATCCCATCCATCACGGGCACCTTGTGGCGGCATCGGAAGTCCAACATGAGTTTGAACTCGATGAAGTAGTATTTGTGCCTACAGGCGAGCAGCCCTTCAAAAAGGATCGGCACGTCACGCTGGCTGAACATAGATATCTGATGACGGTGATTGCCACGGCGAACAACCCGAGGTTTTCCGTTTCGCGTGTAGACGTGGATCGTGAGGGTACTACCTACACAATCGACACCTTGCGCGATATGAAAGAGGCCTATCCTGATGCGGATTTGTTCTTTATCACGGGCGCTGATGTGTTGCCGCAGATTTTGTCGTGGAAAGACCCAGACAAGCTATGGGAACTCGCACATTTCGTGGGCGTGAACCGGCCAGGGCATACATTGAATACCGACGGCTTGCCCGAAGATGGGATAACCTTAATAGAGGTACCGGCGATGGCGATCTCCTCAACTGATATCCGGCGACGGGCGAAAGCAAATCGGCCGGTATGGTATTTGGTACCCGATGGTGTGGTTCAATATATATCGAAGTATCATTTGTATAAGCCCGAACAGGCTACCACGACATCGCTCGCATCTTTAGTAGAAAGCGAACAATATACTCCACCACATTGTTGATGGTGTGGGAAAGGGGAACGATGGACGACGCACCTCGTCTGAGCCGCAAGGAGCTCCGCGAACAAGGGAGACTTGCAGCACGCGACACTGACGCACCGTCGCTTGTTACAGAGACCTCGGAGTTGCACTTACGCCGGCCTTCTCGCCGCGAGATGCGTGAAGCTCTTCGGGCGCAACAAGCAGCAGAGGAGAAAGCCGCTCAAGCCCAGGCTGGCGAATCTGCAGCTTCTGATGCAGGCGAGGCGGGAACTGGCGATCCAAACGCTCAGGCCGGCGCTCAGGGTAAAGTTACGAGCGCACCTGAACGGCGCTCCGTCTTTGAGCGGTTTACTGACGACGATACGCGTAGCGAAAACCACGCTCACGGTGACGGTGATTCGGGCGAGCTCGCGAACGCGGAAGGTGATCCTCGCAGCGAAGATGAGCGCACGGACTCGCAGCCGATGGAGCGCCCAGGTGAGGCGCCGGATACTGGACCGGCTTCCAACGCCGGTAGTGGCGAGAGCGATGCTAGTGGCACCGATAGCGCCACAGGCGTACCAGATGTAGAGGACGGCAAGGCGAGTAGTAGTGCCGCTGACGCTGATAAAGGCTCGGATACCGAGGGAGGCGCCTCGGCTGAGGATCATTCGCAGGACGGCCAGGATTCACGCCTTCACGCATATGGCGCGCAAGAAGAGTTAGACGAAACCCCGAGTGGTGCCGGTAGTAGCGATGCGTCGGCTGATCAAGGCGATCGTGACGTGGCAGTTGCAAGTACTGATTCTGAGCCAAACGAGAGTACTTGGGCTGGCAACAAGTTGAGCGATTCCATGCCTGAGCCTGTAGTACATCAGGCTGCTGGCGATGGCGCCGAGCCAAGCGCAGCTAATCCGAATGTAGTTGAAGAGCCTCAATCGAGCCCCAAGCGTACATGGATTTTCTTCACAATCCTGATTATTGTGGGCGCGCTTCTGGGCTATCTGGGAGGTGCGTGGATCAACGCCACTTTCTTCAGCATGGGTGTTGGCGACGGCGGTTTGGACGCGCTGCCAGCAGTATTGCATATACTCCAATAGTGAAGAGCTGAATAGCTATAACGCGACGTACTGAGAGGGATTGTGGCAGCATCACAAAACGCAATAGATATGGCCATCACCGCTGCACGCGCGGCGAGTGAACTAAAGGCGACGCATATTAGCGCGATCGACGTCTCTGAGCGTCTCGTGCTAACAGACGCATTCCTTGTTATATCGGGGTCATCTGAGCGGCAGGTGCGGTCTTTGGTAGACGCCGTGGAGGAGGCGGTTGAAAAATCAGGGCATAAGCGGCTGCGGCGTGAGGGGCTCGAGGGCGAGGCGCACTGGGTAATCCTCGATTTTGGCGATCTTATGGTGCATATCCAGCAAGATGACGACCGTGAGTATTACGCGCTTGAAAAGCTATGGGGAGACCAGCCCGAAATTGAGCTACCGAGTGATGTGACAGTCGAACCTGAATACAAGGAATCATCCCTTTCTCAGTATTTCGATTTTTCTGATTTAGGTAATTGAGTTTATCGCGGGTGGACGAGCAGCTGCTGGTTCGGTGGTGAGGTGGCTTGGCTGTTTTGGTGCGCGCTTAACTGTTTAGGTGCGCCTCGGAATAGGACGCGTCGGCATTGTGACTACGAGCGGTTGTGCCTAAATGGGCATTAAAGAGGGATAGAGAAGCATGAGCAGGTGCTCAGGAAGGTTTGGATGAGGTAGTGCAACGGCTTGTCTTTTGGCGGCATGGCCAAACCGATCAGAACCTGGCACGAAGAATTCAAGGAGCCTCGGACGTGCCCCTCAATGCGACTGGGATCGCACAAGCACAGTTCGTTGCTCCGTATATTGCTGCTATGAAGCCGACGAAAATCTATAGCTCTCATTTGGCGCGTGCTCGAAGCACTGCGCGCGTGTTAGGAGACCTTGTAGGTGTGGAGCCTATGATTGATCCGCGCCTGCGCGAACGTAGTTATGGTATCTGGGAGGGCATGACGTCCGAGGAGATCCGTGCGCAGTGGCCGGAAGATTGGCAGGTGTGGCGCCAGGGGAAAGATCCCTCTGATGGTATTGGAGTGGAATCTCGCACAGAGTGTGGGGCGCGATTTAGTACGGCTGTTCGTGAGGCTTTTACACAATCTCGTGAAGATGATGTGATTGTGTTCGTTGCCCACGGCGGATGTATTCTTACCGGCATCATCGCCCTTCTCGGCTTGGATCCCTCTCGGTGGAATGTGATGAATGGCATGGATAATTGCCATTGGGCATTGATGGTGCCTCGGCCTGAGGCGGAGATTCCGTGGCGGCTGCGCTCATATAACCGTATCTATGGAGACGGCGAGTTCGGCGATTTGTAAAACACCAGCAAGCACAGTAAACTTGTTCGAGTTGCGGGGCATTGGCGCAGTTGGTAGCGCGCTTCCATGGCATGGAAGAGGTCACGGGTTCGAATCCCGTATGCTCCACTCGGCTTTTCCCGCAATCCTTGAGATTGCGGGATTTTTGTTGATATTAAGCCGAAAAGTCCTAATAATCGAGTAGGGTTTAGTAGGCAGTTTTAGGCAGTTTTTGGGTTTAGCGGATGTTCTGTGGATGTTCTTAAGATACGATGGGTGCACCACCACACGAGGAAGCGATCATGGCACAATCACTGTTCGGAACCATCATCACCAAACCAGGGCTAGTGGACGATTGTTATTGATGGTTTTGCTGTTTTTCGTTGCTGTGGCGGGGTTTTCTGTGTGAAAAGTCGTTTCGACTCGAGTTTTTGGTTGGACATAAGTTATTGATTTCGTTCCGGTTTTCGCGCGTGGTGACGGGGAAAAGTAGTGATGAAAGTCGGTTTCATACTGGTGGGTATGGGATCGAACAAGAAACACTGCCCTAGCTGCGGGGCGGGCATGGTGAGAAACGGTAACGACAAGTGCGGGCATCAACGCTGGATCTGCCGCTCATGCAGAGCCACAACA
>JALFZJ010000052.1 GCA_022783665.1 Arcanobacterium sp. | reverse complement strand
TACCTGTTGGGAGTCTGCTCATCTGTGATTTCGATAATCTTTGCGGCGGCATCACCGAGATACAGCTGAACACCGTGTGCAGTGAGTTCTTCTTCGACGCGCTGGGCAAGATCGCCAGCAAGCGGTTTCAACACATGTGCGGGGCGAGATATGACGTGCACAGCAAACCCGCGGTGGATGAGATTCTCTGCGATCTCGATGCCAACAGGGCCTGCTCCAATAATCGCAGCTACAGGCTTAGGCTGTTGCGCGCTGTGAGTAGAACGCTGATGTTCATCAGTATCTGTGGCGTGCTCTAGGATGCGCTGCTCTGCTTCAACGAGCGCCCTTTCGATGGCATCCATATCTTCAATAACCCGCAGAGGATGGCCGAGTTCACTTCCTGGAATTGGCGGCGTGATGGCCGCTGCTCCTGGCGCATACACGAGCTTGTCGTACGAGACGACGCTTGTTGCGGCGTCTGTAGCATCGGCGTCATCGCCCCAAAAACCACCCGGTATTCGCTCCACAGTTATCGTCTTTTCACGGCGATCAATCGCGCTTACTCGTGCGCCTGTGTGTACGCGGATTCCTTTCGCCTCGAAATACTCCGGTGGGCGTGAGATCAGATCCTCACGTTCGCAGACGTCCCCGAAGTAATAGGGCATACCGCAGTTTGAAAACGATACGTAGAGGCCGGCGTCATACACCGATACGTCAGCGCTTGGATCGATTCGTTTTGCACGCATTGCTGCAGACATGCCTGTGGCTACACCGCCGATTACTACAATCTTCATACCGGCCTCCTCGTCTTCTTTGATTGTAGTAGCTTTGAGAGTCATATCTCTCACACATGTGCAAGATGTTTGAGGTGCTCGTGTAGGCGTAAAATCTCGATATGGACAACGCACGTGAAACCCTCACATGGCAAGGATTCGGAGACGCGGCGCGCGCCATCGCCCAGCAGGTATATGAATCTGGCTGGATGCCAGATCTTGTGGTTGCTATCGCACGAGGGGGATTGCTGCCTGCCGGCGCGATCTCTTATGCGCTCGGTGTGAAAGCGATTGGCACGATGAATGTGGAGTTCTACACTGGTATTTCCGAAACACTTGAGGCTCCAGTGCTGATTCCGCCACTGATGGAAACCGAAGCTCTGCGCGGTAAGAAGGTGCTTGTCATAGACGACGTCGCCGATTCGGGCAAGACGCTTAAGCTAGTAATGGAGCTGATTCAAGAGCAGGGGATTGCTCAGGGAGGAGACGGCGAGGCAGTGCGCGTTGAAGAAGCGCGTTCGGCTACGATCTATCACAAGTCGCGTTCCATCATGGTGCCTGATTATGTGTGGAAGCACACCGATAAGTGGATCGATTTCCCGTGGTCTACGCTTCCGCCGGTAACGAACCCGAACGCTATCGGCGCATAGGATCGCAATACGATCAGCCCAACGAATACACCAACGCATAGAGCGCCTGTAGAGCGTGGATAGTGGATAGAGAGATCCCGCAGGTATCTGGTGCCTCGAATTAGCCTACGCGAAGACGACGGTGCGAGAGCCGTTGAGCAAGATTCGATGTTCAGCGTGCCAGAGCACTGCACGTGAAAGCACCTGGCGTTCCACCTCGGCTCCTTTCGCTTGGAGCTGTGCGGGTGTGTCTGCATGGCTCACGCGCACGACGTCCTGCTCGATGATTGGGCCTTCGTCAAGGTCGGCGTTAACGTAGTGGGCGGTAGCGCCGATAAGTTTTACACCACGTTGATGAGCTTGCACGTAAGGGCGAGCCCCTTTGAAGCTCGGCAAGAACGAATGGTGGATGTTGATGATGTTCCCGGCCATTGCTTCCGTCAGCTCAGGCGAAAGGATTTGCATGTAGCGGGCGAGCACTACGAGTTCTACGTTTTGCTCTTCGATAATTCGCATAAGCTCGGCTTCGGCCTGCGGTTTTGTATCCTTCGTAATCGGTACATGATGGAAATCAGCACCATAGAAATCTGCTAATGAGTGCAGATCTTCATGGTTTGACACAATCGACGTGATCTCAATCGGAAGGCGGCCCTCGCGTTGTTTCGCAAGTAAATCGCTCAGGCAGTGTGGCTCTTTACTCGCCATAATGAGGGTACGCATAGGATGAGCCACTTCGCTGATGTGGTACGTCATCTGAAAGTTGTGCGCTAGCTGAGCAAAAGCGGCGTCTATTGTGGCTTTGCCGTGTGGGACGAAAGCTCGAATCCTCACGAAAAACCTGCCTGATTCGGCGTCATTAAACTGCTGTGACTCGAGGATATTGCCGCCCACGCTGGCAAGAAGAGCTGTGATCGCATACGTGATGCCAGGCTTATCTGGGCATGAGAGAGTGAATACGAGCTCCTCACGAGGTGCGTTGGCACTCATGGCAGGCGGAATCGCGGTTACGGCGGTTTCATTCAATGATTGAGTCACGCCAATAGGATACCGTACTTTTTGGGACTCGCCCGCTCACAATCCGAAACGAAGGGCGGCCGATACGGTCGTGGTTTAGACTATCGATGTTGCAACTGGCGCCGAAGCTGGTTACCAGCGGGAAGCAACACACCATTGCGCAAAGCCGTCGCTCGCCTGGGTGGCATTGCGATCAGTGCTAGATGAGTGCTACACACAGGAGGAACGCCACAGATGGCAGTCAATGATGTTATGAATCTCCAGCTCGCTGATCTCGATCCTGAAATTGCGCAGGTGCTTGATAACGAGCTTGGCCGGCAACGCTCAACTCTTGAAATGATAGCGTCCGAGAACTTCGTGCCACGTGCGGTACTCCAAGCACAAGGATCAGTTCTCACGAATAAATATGCCGAGGGCTATCCTGGCCGGAGATACTATGGTGGCTGCGAATTTGTAGATGTGGCTGAGAATCTTGCCCGTGATCGAGCCAAAGCCGTATTCAATGCTGGCTACGCCAATGTGCAGCCCCACTCTGGTGCTCAGGCAAATGCCGCAATCTACCATGCGCTTCTTCAACACGGTGATACGGTGATGGGTTTGGAACTCGCCCATGGTGGGCACCTCACACACGGCATGAAGATCAACTTCTCGGGGAAGAACTTCAATATCGTTGGTTACGGCGTCCAAGAAGATACCCATCTGATCGATATGGATGTGGTGCGGGAAAAGGCTCTTGAGGCGAAACCCAAGATGATCATTGCGGGTTGGAGTGCATATCCGCGCACCCTCGATTTTGAAGCATTCCGATCTATCGCAGATGAAGTCGGCGCTTATTTGTGGGTCGATATGGCTCACTTTGCAGGCCTCGTTGCTGCCGGTTTGCATCCGAATCCGGTGGATTATGCAGATGTCGTCACCACCACTATTCATAAGACCATCGGTGGGCCGCGCTCGGGTATGATCCTGGCCAAAGAGTTCGAGCCCTTGGGCAAGAAACTCAATTCCGCCGTCTTCCCCGGCCAACAGGGTGGGCCACTCATGCATGTGGTTGCGGCAAAAGCAGTAGCATTGAAGATCGCCCAAACCGAAGCGTTCAAGGATCGCCAGCGCCGCACCTTGGAGGGGGCAAAGATCCTCGCCGATCGTTTGCTTGAAGCAGATGTAGCCAATACTGGTGTTTCAGTGCTCACCGGCGGTACGGATGTGCATCTGGTGCTTGTGGATCTTCGCAACTCCACAATGAACGGGCAAGACGCTGAGACTCTCCTAGAAGAGGTAGGTATTACAGTAAATCGCAACGCAGTGCCCTTCGATCCGCGCCCGCCGGCTGTTACGTCAGGTCTGCGCATTGGTACCCCAGCTCTTGCCACTCGTGGGTTTGGAGCTGAGGAATTCAGCGAAGTGGCCGATATTATCGCTACCGCTTTGCGCGATGGGAAAGACGCCGATGTGCAAGCTTTGCGTGCACGAGTGGGCAAGCTTGCGGAGAATTTCCCGCTCTACCCGGGGCTCGATCAAACTCACATCAAGTAATGCAGCGATAGGGCGATATGACGGCGATCAAACTCGACGGTAGGGCAGTAGCTGCCGATATTAAGAACGAGATGAGAGAACGCGTGGCCAAGCTCCGTGCGCAAGGCATTGCACCCGGGCTGGGCACGATCATGGTGGGCGACGACCCGGCGTCAAAAATCTATGTGAATGGCAAACACAAGGATTCCGCAGAAATCGGCATCAAGTCGATGCGTATCGAACTTCCAGACGATGCCAGCGCCGACGATGTGAAGGTGGCAATCGAATATCTCAACCGCTCGAAGTCATGCACAGGCTTTATTGTGCAGCTTCCGCTTCCGAGCCATATTGAGCCGTTTAAGGTGCTCGAAAAAATCGATCCGGCAAAAGATGCGGACGGCCTCAACCCGCTCAATCTTGGCCAGCTAGCACTCAGTGGAAATGTGGAGATTACCGTGCCGATTCCATGTACTCCGCGAGGGATTGTGGAACTTGGGCGGCGTGGCGGTTTCGACTGGGATGGCGCAAACGTATGCGTTGTAGGCCAAGGGCCAACCGCAGGAAGGCCACTATCTATTCTGCTCACCCATCCTTCGATCAATGCCACAGTGGATAGTTGCCATATAGGTACCCGAGATCTCGCTGCACATACACGCGTGGCAGATGCTGTAGTGGCTGCTGCCGGAGTGGCGCATTTGATCACGCCCGATATGGTTAAGCCTGGCGCGGCGGTATTCGACGTAGGCGTGACGCGTAGGCTCGATCCAGAAACCGGCAAATCTAAGATTGTAGGAGACGTCGATCCGGCCGTTGGTGAGGTTGCAGGCTGGATGTCGCCCAACCCGGGAGGCGTAGGGCCAATGACGCGTGCCATGTTGATGGTTAACGTGGTTGAGGCTGCAGAACGTCAAGCAGCTCAATGATAAGCTACTGAGTATTACCTACTGGAGCTATGCGGTGCCCGCGGGCTAGCATTGCTCCGCTTCGATGGAGCCGCAGATCTACCAGGAGAGTCATGCTTGTAGCAACATGTAATGTTAATGGCCTTCGTGCCGCTGTGCGCAAAGGGATGTCTGGCTGGCTTGAATCTACTCGGCCAGATGTTTTGCTTCTTCAGGAAGTGCGTGCGCCAGAAGAGCTTGTGCCAACTCTTATCGGCTCAGGCTACCAGATTGTGCAGCACGCTTCGCGTATCGCGGGCCGTGCCGGAGTGGCAGTGTGCGTGCTTGAGTCGCTTCCGATAGGGGAGGTGCGTATCGGCCTAGATGCCGGCTTGGCTCCAGGCGCGCCTGAGCCAGACGTCGATACTGGCAGGTGGGTTGAGGTGAACGTGCCAGATCTTGGTACAACGTTCGTCAGCGCGTATTTACACTCGGGAGTGGCCAACGATGCCGCCAAGATGGAAGCGAAGTATTCACATCTTACCCGCGTAGAATCTCGGCTCAGGGAACTGCTTCAAGGCACCCAGGCAGGCGCAGCGCCTGCACCTGAAACCGCACGGCACGTGATTGTAGCTGGGGATTTCAACATCGTTCATACTGAGCGCGATATCAAGAACTGGAAATCGAATCACAACAAAACGGCGGGCGTGCTTGACGACGAGATCGCATACCTTGACCGTTGGATTAACGATCTCGGCTGGGTGGACGTGCAACGCCGCCTTGCAGGCGATATACAAGGGCCATATTCGTGGTGGTCGCAGCGAGGAAAAGCCTTCGATAATGACGCTGGCTGGAGGCTCGACTATCAACTCGCAGATCCCGAACTCGCCCAGGGAGCCGTCAGTGCACGTGTAGAGAGGGCATCAAGCTACTCGGAGCGTTGGAGTGATCATGCGCCCGTCGTCATTCAATACGAAGTTGAGGATGCGAAATGAGAAAAGTAGCGAAGGCGCTCGCAGAGGCAAATGCGGAGCTCGACGGCGCGCTTGAAAACACCCCCACATGGAATAACGAAAAAGCTAAAGGCACTCCAGGCAAAGATGTTGGCGCGCTTATCAAGCGTACGATGGGCTACGTGTTGGGGTTTCGCCCAGTGCGTGCCTTCCAGCGCTACACAGTTGCCCGCGGTGCGCTACTTTCGGGCGGAATCGCCTACTCGGCATTGTTTGCGATTGCTGGTGCTCTCACCATCGCCTTCACTGCGCTTTCGGTATTCCTAGGCTCGAATCAGCAGCTTTTTGATCGCGTGATCGAACAGATCAATGCTGCCTTGCCAGGAATTCTACAAACCGACTCGAATCCTGAAGGCTTGATTGCCCCCAGTACGCTGGTGGTTGAACAGATATGGAATCCAGCTACGATTGTGGCACTCGTTGTGTTGCTTTGGTCGGCCTTATCGTTAATGACGGCGCTACGCACGTCGATTCAAGCTATGTTCGGTATTTCGAAGATGCCTGTGAATTTCGTGTTCGGCAAGCTCCTCGATCTTTCAGCCTTTGTGATTCTTGTGTCGGCAGTGCTGGTCACCGTGGTGTTGACGTCGGCCGCAGCCGTGTTTACACAGCCGGTATTTGAGTTTCTCGGCATGCCAGCGTCGTGGGGCAACGTGGTGGTAACGGCCGTATCGCTCGCCCTTGGTCTCATGGTAGACGCCGGTGTGTTCATTTTCCTGTTCCGTGTGCTTTCATCTGCTCGTGCGAAGGCGAAGGATCTGATCTTTGGCGGGCTCGTCGGCGGTCTTGGCACTTCAGTCATTCGCTATCTCGGTACGGCGGCAGTGTCGTCTGTATCGGATAATCCGCTTCTCGCATCCTTTGCTTCTTTGGCTACGTTATTGTTGTGGGTCAACCTGGTTGCGCGTATTACCCTGATTGCTGCTGCTTTTACCGCTAATCCGCCTGAGCAGATGGCGCTCCAAAAAGAGTACTTTGAGCATGCGGATGAGACCCCGAACTTCGTGACGAAGTCTGCCTTGCGTACTCTAGCGTGGAATTATGATCCGGTGATGGGTGTGCTCGTAGCTGACGCGGGCGCGCGTAAAGAGCAGGAGATTCCTCAGTGGCACGGTCTCGGTGCGCGGTTCGCACGGCGGAAGCTCAACGCGGCCAAAGCTGAGCTTCGCACCGCCGTCAATACATATGAGTCGGCTAAAGCTGAGTTCGATGCGAGGGCAGTTGCGGCATATCGGCGCAGGCGTAAGCCATCCACGAATGCAAAGATCACGGGCGAGAAGTATGCTGTGCCGATAGTGGGCAAGGCGCCTGGCAAGCATTCCCGCAAGCCTGAGGGTCTGCCACCTCGAGAGTAGGAGTAGTGCTGGCGGCAGAACCTATGCCTCCCCGATACTCATGGTTTCGGGGAGGGTGGCACCGCCGTCAATCACTACTTGGGCGCCCGTGATATAGCTTGCTTCAAGCGTTCAGCAGCTTCGAAAGTTCCTTACTTGGGACAGCACTGGAAACCTCCGCCATCCAAAAGATCAACTCCCCACAAACGATGCTCTTGCCGAAAGCCTGTTCGGGATCTCGGTTGTCGAACCACGAGTGGATCAGGTGCCAGTATTGCGTTACCTCGTCTCGGCTTATCCCACACTCCTTGGCGTAAGCGATATATCCACTGCTCGTCTGCTGGTACCCGGCTGAGACAAGTGCGTCAGTCGATGGCACTGGCGCATCTTTCAGTCCTAGGAAAGGTGGAGAGCAAGCAACTGGGTGGTGTAAGTAGGATACTTACACCACCCAGTTACTTGCCCGCATGTATTACGCGCAGTTGCGAGAAGGAAAACTCAAGCCTGCTGCTCGGCCAGAATTTCGCTAAATGGCGTGAGATCCTCTGCCTCATATTCACGCACAAACTCATCGAAGTTGCTCTTTGAAGCGCGATCCACAGGATACTGTTCCACAGGTAGCAGCCGATCATTTGTGAGCTTAACGTCGATAAGAACTGGCTGAGACGACGTCTTCGCTTCGCGGATGGCCTCCTCGAACTGTGCGAATGTTTCCACAGTGTAGCCCTTTACGCCAAAACCTTCAGCTACTTTCGCGAAGGCTACGTCTTGAAGTGCTACGCCCGAATGCGGTTGATGGGTGTCGTCCTGCTCGGCCTCGATAAAACCGAGCGACTTGTTCGTGAACACAATGTTGATCACGGGCAAATGGTGTTCAGCCTGTGTGATGATATCTGGCACAACCATCGCCGCGCCGCCGTCTCCCGAGAGCGTCCAGACCTCACGATCCGGGTACTCCATCGCAGCCGCGATTCCGGCAGGAATACCGAAACCCATCGTTGCGTACAGCGGGGAGGTCACTTGCCGCTTATCCTTGTTAAGATCCAAGAAGCGAGCAACGGCAATATTCGTATTGCCTACATCCACGCCGAATACTGCGTTATCGTCAGCAACCTCGTTGATAAGTTTGTAGATCGGTTCAAAACGTACAGGCACGCGGTCCGTTTCAGTTGCCTTCTTGGCCACCCATGCATCCCACTCACGTCGATCTGCTTGCGCAGCCTCGAACCAGCGTGTCTGCTGCTCAGAAGCCTGATATCCTCTCGCTTTCGCTGCGTCAATAAGCTGCTTCATAAAAATGCTTGCGTCGGCGAGAATGCCGAGCTTAGTCTCGTGGCGTGAACCGAGCACTGATGGCCGAATATTCACGTCCACAAACGTAGCCTCAGGGGAAAACATTGGGAATTCAAAATTCGTGCCAATAAACAGCACAAAATCAGCACTGCGTGCGATATCGACGCCCGGTTTGGTAGCTACGCGCCCGGTAGACATCATATAGTAAGGCTCATCGCCTTCGAGAATGCCCTTCGCCAGATAGGTAGCACCAAGTGGTGTGTGGAACAGTTCAGCTGCTTCACGCAGCAGATCTGCACTGCCCGCAGCACCTTGCCCGAAGTAAATCATCGGCCGCTTCGCGGAGCTCATAAGATCCAGCACGCGCTCTACGTCTGCCGGATCAGCTGGGCGATTCCATTCGCCTTGCGTATACGCCTCTGCGGACGACTTATAGTCGTCGTCAATCTCAGCCCAGCCCAGATCCTTTGGAATCACTACAACTGCCACGCCCCGCTTTTCGTAAGCAGTGCGAATAGCTGTATCCACAATTTGTGGTAACTGCTCCGCCGTCATCACAGTACGGTTGTACACCGCCACATCGGCAAACATCGGGTTTTCGGGCATCTCTTGGAAGAAGTCAGTGTTCATCCGTGAAGTAGGTACCTGGCCAATGAGGGCAAGCACAGGGACATGATCCGTCTTGGCATCATAGAGGCCGTTGAGTAGATGTACGGCACCTGGCCCGGCCGATCCGAACGTTACGCCAATACGGCCTGTGAGCTTAGCTTCAGCAACGGCTGCCAGTGCCCCCACTTCTTCGTGGCGCACACCCACATACGTGATCCGATCACGGAAGGTGCGAATTGCGTTCATCGTAGAGTCGAACGAGCCGCCAGGCAAGCCATAGAGGCGTTTTACGCCCCAATCTTCAAGAATTCGCATCATCACGGCAGATGCTTGTACCTTAGCCATTTTTCACTCCTCGGCGTCGATCTATTCGGCTATTTGGTGGCACATATTCGCGCCCTCACTGCTGGCGTAACAAGCGCCGGGCACAGGCTATTCCCGCGGGTGTGCCACCGCACGTTTTCGCACGATGCGCTCTGTGGCGTGCCGGCGAACAACGTTGCCCGTCAGTTTCGGGTCGCTGGCGTCCATCGCGCCCGATGTGGATTTTGGATGTGGAGTTCGGATGACGGCGTAGTAAAACGTCACACCGTCGTCACCTCTCGCGCGAGGTCGATGGCGTTCAGGTACGCGAGGCCATAACCTTCAAACGACAACGCACGCAAGTCCCACAAAGAACGCCATGTGTGGGGATAGGGTGGAAACGGTACATCAAAGGCGACGAACAACGCCGATATTGATCGCCGATTGTGCATCGTAGATTGGATTTTTCAATGATTAACACCGAGACTCATCGACCACATACCCAGCGCCTACTTGCTACGCCGTTTATGATTGGATCGCTCACTCTAGCGAACCGCACTGTGATGACTCCGATGGGCACCGATTTGGCCAATCCAGATGGAACACCAGGGCCGAGATTGCTGGCGTACTGGCTGGAACGAGCCAAAGGAGGATGCGGCCTTATCATCGCCGAGATTACCCGCGTGAACGAAAAGCATGGAGCAGGCACTGGGCACCAGTTTTCTCTTAGCAAGGATGCGCACGTGGCGCCCTTACGTGAGGCGATTGAGCAGATCCACGCCACCGGGGCGAAGTTCTTCCCGCAACTTCACCACCCTGGAGCCGAGGGTATTCCAGCGTTGTGCGAGGGCGGCGTCACCGTCTCACCATCAGGCGTGATGGTACGCACCACGAAAGCTCCCACCCGAGCTCTTTCACTCGAAGAGGTAGAAAGCCTCGTAGATGATTTCGTGCAGGCGGCACGCCGCGCCAAAGAAGCTGGAGCAGACGGCGTAGAAATTCACGGCGCCCACGGATACCTCGTGTGCCAATTCCTCTCCCCGCACACCAACCACCGCACAGACAGGTTTGGCGGAGATTTCGATGGCCGTATGCGGTTCGTCACTGAAATCATCGAGGGAATTCGCGAAGAATGCGGCGCGGATTTCCCTATTTCAGTGCGTATCTCGGCTTCAGAAATGATGGAGACTATCGGTGAGCCAGGAGAAGGAATCACCCTTGAAGAAGGCGTGAGAATCGCCAAGCGCCTTGAGGAGATTGGCGTGGATTTGATTTCCGTATCCTCAGGAACCTACGAAACAGGCCCTACAATTATCGAACCAATCAACACTCCGCGGAATTGGCGCGATCCAGTCATTCGTGCGGTGCGCGAAGCGGTGAAAGTGCCAGTGATGGGTACATCCATCGTGCGCATGCCGAGCCAGGCTGAGAAAATGCTTGACGACGGTTTGGTAGATCTCGTGGCGATGGGGCGCACATGGCTCGCTGATCCTGCCTGGGCGAAGAAAGCAATTGAAGGGCGCGATGAGGAGATCGTACGGTGTATCGGCTGCTTGGCTTGCTTCCAGACGCTTAACATGGGTAAGCCGATAATGTGTGCTCTCAATCCGCGTTGCGGGCACGAGTATGAGTATCCCGAGGTGCCCGACCGCGACTTGGAGGGCAGGTCTGCACTCGTGATCGGCGGTGGGCCTGCCGGCTGTGAGGCAGCAGAGCAGTTGGCTTTGCGTGGGGCGCACGTCGTTCTCGCAGAAGCTCGCGATCATCTTGGCGGCCAAGTGGCTCCCGGCTGTAACCCGCCAGGCAAGGAGCCGATGCATTGGATAATTGAAAACTATGGCGTTCGTCTTCGGTTAGCCGGCGTTGATGTGCGGTTCAGCCAAGAAATGACGCTTCAGTCTGCGTGTGATTTCGGCGCAGATATTGTGATTGTGGCTACAGGCGCCTTGCCGTTCCTTCCGCCGTTGCCTGGGATGGATTCCGCGAACGTGGTAGAAGCAATCGACGTGCTAAACGGGAGTGCAGAAGTAGGTAGGCGCGTAGCCATCGTAGGTTCAGGGATGACGGGTCTTGAGACGGCAGAGCTGCTCCACGAGCAAGGCCATGAAGTGATCGGTGTGTACGAGATGGCAGACGCGATCGCTCCGGGCAGCTACAAGCGCAATGTGGACTCGGTGGCATCGCACCTTGTGGAAGCAGGGATCGGCCTGAATTGCGGCCATCAGCTATTAGAAGTGAATGAGGGCACGGCGGTGTTCTCCACTAGCCAAGGGCAAGTGGATGTGGAGCTCGATACGCTGGTGATGGCGATTGGAATGCGGCCTAACGATGGCCTTGCCAAAGAGCTAGAATCAGCAGGTATTCCGGCAATATCAGTGGGGGATGCCACTGGCGTGGCTCGCGTGGCAGAGGCCGTTGAGTCTGGCTTCCGTGCTGCGCGAGGCATAGTTGCCTAGAATATGATTGCGTTCATGCGTATGTACGGCTGCGTTCTCGTAGCTTTTCGATAGGGAGCCTTCATGTTTCCACAGCTCGATCTCAGTTTCGAACAGTTCAATACACTGGCAGACGAAGGATACTCACGTGTACCTGTGAGTGGCGCGATTCTATCCGATACGTCTACGCCAATTACTGTATTGCGTGCATTGCAGACACGCTCGAGGCACTGCTACCTCCTCGAAAGCGCCGAGCAGAGCGATAGCTGGGGGCGCTATACGTTCTTGGGATTTGATCCACAAGAAGAGATCAGCGCGATGGATGGCACGGTGACGCACCGGATCCTACGCGGGGAGAGAGTAGTGAGCGAATCCGTCGTCAGCGATAGCAATCCGCGCGATATCGTGGCTAGGATTCTTGCCGAGAACACCAGCCCACAGATGCCTGAGCTTCCTCCTTTCACGGGTGGGCTTGTGGGTTATTTTGGGTACGACTACCTCAAGTACACCGAGCCACACCTCAATCTCAACGCTGAGGATGCTGAGGGTTTCAAAGATCTCGATCTCATGCTCTTTGACAAGGTGATTGCCTTCGACAACTATCGCCAGAAGATCATTGTGATCGTCAATGCGTGCATTAGGCCAGATACTGATCGTCTCCAGGTGTATGGCGAGGCGCGCTCACAGGTTGAAACCATCATCACTCTCATCCGCAGCGGGGAACAAGTAGAGCTCGAGCCGGGGCGAGTAACGAGCGAGTTTCGCACGCTATTTGATGAAGAGCGCTTTTCCTCCATGGTGCGTGCTGCGAAGAAATACATTTATGAGGGTGATATTTTCCAAGTTGTGCTCTCCAACCGTCTCGATGCGGATTTCGAAGGGAGCCTTTTGGGTATGTATAGAATCTTGCGCACGATCAATCCTTCGCCGTATATGTTCTACTTTGCTTCTGACGATCTCGAGGTAGCGGGAGCATCGCCTGAGACTCTTGTGAAGCTTCGTGACGGCGTGCTCCACACTTTCCCTCTTGCCGGTACGCGGCCGCGCAGCGCTGATGATGCGGAGAATGCACGGCGTGAAGCCGATCTGCTCGCAGATGAGAAAGAGCTTGCCGAGCACAATATGCTCGTGGATCTTGGCCGCAACGATCTTGGGAAAGTATCTCGGTTTGGCAGCGTAGTGGTTGAGAAGTATATGGAGCTACAGCGTTTTTCTCATGTTGTTCATATTGGGTCTACTGTGCGTGGGGAGATCGTAGAAGGTAAGACGGCGTTGGACGCAATTGACGCCGTGCTTCCCGCCGGTACGCTCTCGGGCGCTCCGAAACTGCGGGCAATGGAGATCATCAATGAACTCGAAAACAATAAGCGCGGCATTTATGGCGGTGCGATTGGCTATATCGATTTCACCGGAAATATGGATACTGCGATCGGGATCCGTTTAGCGTATAAGAAAAACGGCAAGGTATTTGTGCGTTCGGGAGCGGGGATTGTGCTCGATTCTGATCCTCAGCGTGAATACTTAGAGACGGTTAATAAAGCGAAAGCAGTTGTGGAAGCTATCGAGTTGAGCCAGGAGGTGCACTGATGATTTTGCTGATCGATAACTACGATTCATTTTCATATAATCTCTATCAACTTCTGGGTTCGCTTGCTACAGACGTGAGGGTTGTACGCAATGATGAGCTGAGCGTGGCGCACATTGCGCAGCTCCACCCTAATGCGATTGTGATTTCTCCTGGCCCTGGGCGCCCACAGGACGCCGGAGTGTGTGAAGATCTCATTACGGCTTGTGTAACTGAGCCCCGAAACGGAGGCGATGCTTCTTGCGTGAGTGAGATTCCGATCCTCGGCGTATGCCTTGGACATCAGGCAATATGTGAGGCTTTGGGCGGGGAAGTCACTTACGCGAAAGAGGTTATGCACGGCAAATCATCGCTCGTCACGGCGTGTTCTGACTCGACGCTGTTTGCAGGGATTGCATCGCCATTCGAGGTAGCTCGCTACCACTCTCTAGCAGCTCGCCACTCGTCACTGCCCGATGTTCTGCGCGTTACTGCCAGTACGGACGATGGTGAAGTGATGGCAGTTGAACACCGTGATTTGCCGATATTCGGCGTGCAGTTCCATCCCGAATCGATCCTCACGCCGCTCGGGCCGCGGATGGTGAAGAACTTCCTGCGCGAAGCGCAATTATTGCAATAGGAAGCTCATCTGGCCAGCGCTGCGATGGAACCGACGTATTTCATAAAGCATTTTCCGCACAATGATTCGTATTCTGCGTCGATTCCGTC
The DNA here is from genome assembly GCA_022783665.1 of Arcanobacterium sp. GTDB lineage: Bacteria > Actinomycetota > Actinomycetes > Actinomycetales > Actinomycetaceae > Arcanobacterium_A. The sequence continues at coordinate 58,462 of JALFZJ010000052.1, read as the reverse complement.
GATCGCTACCTGACCGCCTTCAGTAATAAACACGCCATTGACTTTGCGAGCGTTCATCGTGGCTTTCGCACCGCATCGGCAGATCGTCTTGCGCTCGCGAATCTCGTGTGCGAGTTCAAGAAGACGCTGCGATCCTGGGAATGGATTGCCCGTAAAATCAGTGCGCAGGCCAAAACACATCACGGGAATACTATCGAGAGTCACCAACTCAAAGAGCTGATCTACTTGCGCGCGGGTTAAGAACTGTGCTTCATCCACGAGCACAACGTTAAAGCGTGTTTCTACTTCACGGAGGAGTTGATAGACGTCGTCATCTGGCGTAACGAGGAAATCAACCTCAGCCTCGAGCCCAATGCGCGAGCGGATACGGTTGCCCGCTTTGAGGTCGGTTGCGGGTTTGACGATTGCCGGGTTCATTCCTTTTTGACGGTAGTTGTAGTGCGTCTGGATGATGTACGTCGTCTTTCCAGAGTCCATAGCGCCGTAGTCAAAGAACAGCTTTGCCATATTGCCCTCATGCCTCAATTCCCAAGAATGATTTCCGCGGATGCGGCTATCGCCGTAGGGATCTTGGGATTAGTAACTGATATCGGTAGATACCGCAACAAGTCTATAAGCAAAGCTCGACGATCGCGATATCTACCGATATGTAGTTACATGTTATTCAGATATATGTGAACATAAGCGAACTGTGGGTGAGTGGCTGACGCCGAACGCGAATGTTCCCTCCGCGTGATTGTGTTCTTGCCTCTGGCCTAGGCACTATAGCCGAGAACCATTGGGCCAATAAACACTGTGAACACGGTGATCAAAATGATTCCAATGATATTGAGCCAAATGCCGGCTTTCACCATCTGGCCAATCTTCACATAGCCAGAGCCGTAAGCGATCGCGTTAGGTGGCGTAGCCACAGGAAGCATGAACGCACACGTTGCAGCAAGTGCCACGGGGATAACGAGGAGTTGTACGTCTACACCCATACCGATCGCTACAGCGCCAATAATTGGCAAGAAGGCCGCTGCTGTGGCTGTGTTGGAAGTGAGCTCCGTCAAGAAAATGACGATCGCAGTAATGACGATCACCATCACGATTACTGGCACTCCTTCAAGGCCGGCAGCCATATTGCCGATCCATTTCGACAAGCCTGATGCGCCAAACATCGCTGCGAGCGACAAACCGCCGCCGAACAGGAGCAGGACGTCCCACGGGATTTCTTTCGCCGTCTCCCAATCCAAAATCGGGATACCATCAGGCTGAATATGTGCGGGAATGAGGAACAAAACGAGCGAAATAACCATTGCGATAATCGAATCGCTGATTGGGCCATCGGGGAAGAGAGTCGGGATGAAGATCCATGAGAGCGCCCCGAGGATGAACACGATCATCACGATCTTTTCTTGCGAGCTCATCGGCCCCATCTTTTGCAGTTCGCCCTTAATCATGGCTTTCCCGCCGGGTACTTCCTCGATTTCAGGTGGGAAAATGCGGATGAGGAGCTGCCATCCGATAATCACGAACAGCCATGCCATAGGCGTGGCGAAGAGCATCCACGTGCCGAAGTTGAGCGTGATGTCGTGATTGTCTTGGAGGTAGGCGCGCAGTAGTGCATTAGGCGGTGTGCCGATCAACGTGGATAGTGAAGCGATTGATGCCGCGTAGGCGATGCCGAGCATGAGGCCGGTGCCGAATTTGCTCATCTTTCCGCCTTCGCCGTCGAGCTGGCCGATTGTGGCGAGCACAGATATGCCGATAGGTAGCATCATCACCGCTGTAGCCGTATTCGACACCCACATTGAGATGAAGCCGGTGGCAACCATGAAGCCAAGTACCATTCGTTTAGGCTTGGTGCCGATCAGGAGCACAATGGCCAAAGCTAAGCGCCGGTGGAAATTCCAGCGTTGCATGGCTAGGGCAAGGAAGAATCCACCCATAAACAAGAAGATAGTATCGGATGCGTAAGGCGTTGCTGCTGCCTTGAAATCCGCTACACCGAAGATAGGGAAGGTGACGAGCGGGACGAGTGCCGTGGCTGCAAGTGGGATCGCTTCGAAGATCCACCACACTGCCATTAGTACGGCGATAGAAGCAGTGAAGGCGATATTGTTGCCCAATACGACGGGGTCAGGTAGCGTTCCATCTTCGGCTGCCATGCTTTGAAGGAGCGCGTCGGGAATTTCGCGCGGAAAAATGTAATAGATCAACACTGCGAGTGCGATGCCGCCAAAGATGCCGAGCATGCGGCGGCGAAATACATTGGGTTGCTTCGGCTTATCGAGTGAGCCCTGGGCAACTGAGGTACTCTCGCGAATATCGGGAGTGCTCATATCAACCTCCAGTTGTTCAATGCGCGCGCTACGCACGCCCCGTGGAGCTGCGTGTAGTATTGCGCACCAGATGTGATGTGTACAGATACGACGTGTACAGGCGTATCGAAATGGTTTCGTTGAGTTCGATGAATGATTTCCAGATTCGCCAGTGAATCTGGATGCGCCCGCCTTTGGGCGTGCATCAATTATTTCTTAACGTCAAGATTATATCAAGCAGATTTCGCAATTTGATATGTTCGGCAGGTATCCGTGGCACAATGGCAACATGGCTACGCAGATCCATAACCCAGCAGAACAAACCACAATCGTGATTATTGGAGGAGGCCCGGGCGGCTACGAAGCGGCACTTGTGGCTCAAAACTCCGGAGCCCATGTAATCCTCATCGAAGATCAAGGTGCTGGAGGATCCGCCGTGATAACGGATGTTGTTCCTTCGAAAACTCTTATTGCTTCGGCGGAATGGATGAAAACGGCTGAGCGAGCCTCGCAGCTGCGAATAGGATCGCGATTTGCTGAGCAGCAACCAGACCTCCTCGGCATCAATGCGCGTGTGCGAGAACTCGCTCAAGGGCAGTCAGCCGATGTGCTGAGTTCACTGCGGGCCGCAGGTGTGGAGATGGTCGACGGGCGGGGATACCTTGAGTCAGAGGTAGCGGATAACGGCAGGCGTATCGTTTCCGTAGGTAATCGGAGGATCACTGCAGACTTTGTGCTTATTGCCACCGGCGCTCATCCGCGTGAGCTGGAAAGCGCAAAACCAGACGGCAAACGGATTCTCACCTGGAAGCAGCTCTATCATATTGAAGAAGTGCCTGGGCATCTCATTGTGGTGGGTTCAGGTGTGACGGGCGCAGAATTTGCCGCTGCGTATCAGATGCTGGGCGTGAATGTGACGCTCGTATCCTCGCGTGATCGAGTATTGCCGAATCAAGACCCTGATGCTGCCGCCGTCATCGAGCGTGTATTTGAAGAACGCGGAATGCGAATTATGGCAAAGTCGCGTGCGACTGCCGCTCGGGTGGAGGGTGATCGAGTGATCGTAACCCTTGCCGATGGCCGCGAGATTATCGGATCGCATGTGCTGATGGCAGTGGGTGCGATTCCTAATACGGCAGGCATTGGCCTTGAGGAGGCTGGCGTAGTACTCGACGAGCGTGGCTATATCGTGGCCGATAGGGTTTCTCGCACCAAAGCACATCGCGTCTATGCTGCGGGCGATTGTACCGGCCTAAATCCGCTTGCGTCGGTGGCTGGTGCACAGGGCCGGATTGCGATAGCCCATGCACTCGGTGATTCGGTAGAGCCGATACGCCTCGATCAGGTTTCGGCAAATATCTTCACCAATCCCGAGATCGCAACCGTGGGAGTCACGCAGGCGCAAGTGGATTCGGGCGAGGTGGATTGCGTGCAGATTCTGCTCCCGCTGGCGGGCAATGCGCGCAGCAAGATGCGAGGTGAATCCGACGGTTTCGTGAAACTCTTTGCCCGCACGAGCACGCGCGTGATCGCTGGAGGAGTAGTGGTATCTCCGCATGCTTCTGAAGATATTTTCCCCATCACCATGGCGGTCACTAACCGGCTTACGGTGGATGAAGTAGCCAAAACATTCACTGTGTATCCGTCAATCTCTGGCTCGATCACCGAAGCTGCACGGCGTCTTCACGTGGCTGTTGACGACTAGTCGCCCTGTTTCCTCCGTGTTGTATTCCCGTTTACATTCGCAGTGTATGGTTGATGCGTGAATGAATACATGGACGATAAGATAAATACTACTGCGAGCGCTGACGACACAGCTCGGCGATATCAGTGTGGGCCAGTGTTTTTCCGTGGTGAAGAGATCCCCGGCTCTACTACGGATGCTCGCCTGCTTGCTCCGCAATCAAACTCAGATTTTGTGCACACCGATACGTGGCGAACACTTCGTATCCAATCTGAAGTTGTTGAGGGTTTTGGCGCACTGGCTGGGATTGGCCCTGCGATCTCGATCTTCGGCTCTGCTCGAACTCAAGCAGGTACGCCGTATTACGAGATGGCCTCCCAGATTGCGGCGGAGCTGGCACGTGAGGGATACGCGATTCTCACAGGCGGCGGCCCTGGGATCATGGAAGCTGCCAACAAAGGAGCTGCTGAGGCTGGTGGGCAGTCGATTGGCCTTGGCATCGAACTTCCTTTCGAGCAAGGTATGAATCGTTACGTCACACTCGGAATGAACTACCGTTACTTCTTTGTACGGAAGCTGATGTTCGTCAAGTATGCTCTCGGTTTCGTGGTGATGCCAGGCGGCTATGGCACTCTCGATGAGTTGTTCGAAGCGCTCACGCTTGTGCAGACGAAGAAGATTTCCGGTTTTCCTATCGTGCTCGTCGGATCTGAGTATTGGGGCGGTTTAACTGATTGGATTCGAGGCGTACTTGTAGACGAGCATATGATCTCTGAGGGCGATGAGTACCTGGTGTCGGTAGTTGATAGTGCCGAAGACGCCGTTGGGGCGATTAACGCTGGAGTGAGCAAAGTAGCGAGCCAGGTACGTGCCGAGGCTAACGGAAAACGGGCCGAGAACGCGTAGCTCGGTAGCGCGCATCAAGGGGAGCTTAGCTTGCCTTTGTGGCGAAAATGATTCCGTCGCCTAACGGGAGTAAGGATGCATGGCTCTGTTCTGAGGCGAGCAGTTCCGTGCCCAGATTGCGCATAGCAACCGTCACTTCGTCGCGGCATACAGGATTGGCTACGCGATCCTCGTACAGTGCATGAGCGAGGACGAGCATACCCCCGGGGCGCAAAATCCGCAGCGCCTCTTCGACGTCTCCTGCAGCTTCGAGAAGATCGCCGTCAATCAACACAAGATCGTAGGCGGAGCCGGCGAGGCGGGGGAGCAGATCGGCGCTGCGGCCGTTAATCAGCCGATAGCGGGAACTCCCAATTCCCATGGATTCGAAAGCTGCACGTGCGCGGCTTTGTGCCTCAGCATCCACGTCGATCGTGGTGACAGATGCCTTCGGACTCGCCTCAAGCATCGTAATTGCCGTGGTGCCCGCACCTGTACCTACTTCGGCGATCGTACGCACATGCGGTAGTGCAGCCAGGGATGCGAGAAGAGCGCAGCTTGCAGGTGAAAGCGTAGAAATCCCGAGCTCTTGAGCAGCAGCGCGCGAGCGGGCGACGAGTTCTGATTCGTGCACGCTCGACTCTGCATACACCCACGATGCAGCCTTTTCCTTGCTCATTAGTGTGCCTCCATGCGGTAATAAAACCTAGTCACTATGCTACAAGTTCAGCAAGAGACTTGTGAACATGGAGGCCTGCACTATTTCGGTGAGACGCCGAGCGAGCGGCCTGCGAGGCCGCGCGCGCGTGACGACAGCTTCTTGGCTAGTGATGCGATCGCTGCCTGAGCTTCACTGCTGCCATCTTGCCCTGCGAGCGGTTTGCCGAGATCTCCACCTTCACGCAGGGCTTGTTCGAGAGGTACGTGCGCTGAAAGAGGTACGGGATAGCCAAGAATCTGGGACAGCCTGCCAGCTACAACCTCGCCTCCGCCAGTTCCGAAGAGGTTCATCTTCGAGCCATCTGGCATTGCCAAGTAGCTCATATTCTCTACCACGCCAATCACGCGCTGATCGGTTTGTTTTGCCATCATTCCTGCGCGTTCAGCAACCTCGGCTGCTGCTGCTTGAGGAGTGGTGACCACCAAAATCTCGGCACTGGGTATCAGCTGAGCTACTGAAATGGCAACATCGCCAGTGCCTGGCGGAAGATCGATCAGTAATGCGTCAAGGTCGCCCCAGTATACATCGGCAAAAAACTGCTCTAGCGCACGATGCAACATCGGGCCGCGCCACACCACCGGCGTATTCTCTTCCATAAACATGCCGATAGAGATCACTTTAACCCCGTGAGCTACAGGGGGAATGATCATATCGTCAACAACTTGTGGTGGGGTATCTACACCCATCATTTTTGGGATGGAAAAACCGTAGATGTCTGCGTCTACAACACCCACTTTGAGGCCGAGTTTGGCCATAGCAGTTGCGAGGTTGACGGTCATTGACGACTTACCTACGCCGCCCTTGCCCGAAGAGATTGCGTACACCCGCGTTAGTGAGCCAGGCTGATTGAAGGGAATCTGACGTTCGGGCACCCCGCCACGAAGAGTCTGGCGAAGTTGCTGTTTTTGCTCCTCCGTCATCACGCCCATATCAACTTTGACGCTCTTCACGCCTTCAATTGCGCGGACGACGCGCTCAACATCATCGGTGAGGGTATCACGCAACGGACAACCAGCAGTAGTGAGGTCTACACCTACCGTGACGTCGCCGTCGTCAGTAATATCAACAGAACGCACCATTCCCAGATCGGTAATCGGGCGGCGAATCTCAGGGTCGATAACCTTCTTTAGTTCCTCGTTGACGAGGTCTTGCGTCAAAACAGCCATGCACCCAGTTTAACGATGCGCCCTCACTATTACCCACTCGAGGAGAAAATGTGCTGCGCCTATTCCTTGCCATCGCTGGCCTGTGCGGCATCATCACGGCGGGGCGTCTGCTCAATCTCCGCGAGGCGTTGCTCGAGTTCAGCAATTCGCGCATCACGCTTGCTAATTGCCTCATCTCGCTCAGCGATGGCTTCGTCGCGGCTTTGATATGCTTCCATAAAATCACGCAGTTCAGAACGCACAAAATCACGGCTTGCCATCTCGTTGAGAGCCAAGCGCAGCGAGGCAATTTCACGCGTCAAGAATTCCGTATCGGCGAGGTTTTGGGCTGCTACCTGGCGATCATTTTGGGCATTCACGCGGTCGCGATCATCTTGGCGGTTCTGTGCAAGCAAGATCAGCGGAGCCGAATAGGACGCCTGGAGCGAGAGCATGAGCGTCAGCGCAGTAAAACCAATCTCCGCTGAATCAAATCGCAGGCGATCGGGCATCACGCTATTCCATATAATCCATGCACCGACGAACACAGTGAGGTAGATCAGAAACCGAGGGGTGCCTGTAAACCGCGCGATTCGCTCAGCGATGACGCCGGTACTTTCGGGATTCCAGCTCGCTACTTTGATGCGGCGTTTGCTTTTATCCAGAGGCTGATCGAAATCATGTGCCATTAGGTCACCTCTTCTCCTTCAGTTCCTTCCGCCAGCTCGCCTTCGCCATTGAATTGTTGATCGAGGGCTTCGTCAAGAATCGTCTCATCGTAGTCACGCCAGCGATCGGGGAGCAAGTGGTCGAGTACGTCGTCTACCGATACTGCTCCGATCAGATGCCCCTCGTCGGTTACCGGTATCGATGTGAGGTTATAGGTTGCGAGCAGGCGCGTCACTGTGCCAATGCCGTCGCCGGGAGAGAGCGGTTCGATATCTGTGTCGAGTATCGAGCCGATCATGGATGACGCCGGTTCTCTCAGCAATCGCTGGATGTGCACCACACCTAGAAAGCGCCCCGTCGGCGTCTCTAAGGGTGGGCGGCATACGAAAATCATCGATGCGAGCGCGGGGGGGATATCTGAACGCCGTGCGTGGGCTAAAGCTGTCGCAACCGCCGCATCTGGGGGTAGTACGATAGGCTCCGTCGTCATCAGACCACCGGCGGTGCGTTCGCCGTACTTCATCAAGCGGCGTACATCCTCCGCCTCCTCCGGTTGCATGCGGGCAAGAAGCGCTTCGGCCTGCGCGGTGGGCAGATCGTTCACGAGGTCTGCTGCATCGTCTGGCTGCATCACTTCGAGTACGTCCGCTGCGCGATCCACTTCAAGGCCAGAGACGATGACTGCGCGTTCGTCCCCATCGAGTTCTTCCAAAACGTCAGCCAGGCGATCATCTTGAAGCTGTTTCGCCACTGCCATCATCCGTTCGCTCGGAAGATCTCGCAGCACATCGGCAACATCTGGTGCCTTCATTCCTTCGAGCTGTGCTACGAGTTGGTCGGCTGCTTGGTTTTGAAGTTTCATGGCCAAGCCCAATACATCGCCCACAGGCACGATTAGCGTGTTGCCGGCGTCTTTTGTGCCGCGCTTCATCCTCACAAAAAGCTTGGTGAGGCGCCATTCTTTCGCTCTCGTCTGCTCGATGGCGACGTCTTCGACGATCGCTGTGCCTGAACCATCGCGGAAGGTGACTTCACGATCAAAGAGCTCGCTCATCACAAGCGTTTCAACGGGGCGTTGCGAAAAGCGGCGAATATTCATCAAACCGTTGGTGATCACTTGCCCGTTCTCAATCGCGGTAACGCGCGTGATCGGCATGAATACTCGGCGTTTGCCCGGCACTTCTACTACCAAGCCAATGGCCATTGGCAAGCTTGCTAGGCGAAACATTACTACTACGTCAATTACGCGGCCAATGCGATCCCCGATCGGGTCGAATACGGAGGTGCCAGCTAGGCGCCCCACAAATACTCGCGTACGCTGCGTTGCGTTAGCCACGCTGCACTCGCTCAATCCAGGCTTCCACATCCTCAACGGTACGTGGGATGTTTTCTGAAATGCGCTCAGCGCCATGTTCGGTGATGACGACGTCGTCCTCAATACGTACGCCAATACCGCGGAACCGCTCAGGTACCTTGAGGTCATCTGCGCGGAAGTAGAGTCCAGGCTCGATGGTAAACACCATTCCAGGCTCGAGTACGGCTCCATCGTAGAGTTCACGTTTTGCCTGGGCGCAATCGTGAACGTCGATACCGAGATGATGCGATGTGCCATGGGGCATCCAGCGGCGATGATACTGGCCATCTTCTGCCAGTGACTCTTCGGCGCTTACAGGCAGGATGCCCCATTGTTCCAGGTGTTTGGCGATCACTTTCATCGCGGCGTCGTGCACATCACGGAACCGTGTGCCAGGCACGGAGGCTTGCGTCAAGGCGGCCTCACATGCTTCGAGTACTGCTTCATACACTTCGCGCTGGGTCTCGTTGAACTTGCCGTTCACGGGTATTGTGCGTGTGATGTCTGCGGTGTAGAGCGAGTCTACCTCTGCACCGGCGTCTACCAGAATGAGATCACCTTCGCGTACTGGGCCATCATTGTCGATCCAGTGGAGCGTATTGGCATGGTTACCTGAGGCTGCGATCGTATCGTATCCGAGCCCATTGCCTTCCTCGCGGGCTTTAGCGAAGAAAGCCCCCTCTACCACGCGCTCTCCGCGCCAGTGCCCAACAGCGCGGGGGAGGGCTTTGATGATTTCATCGAAACCTGAGTACGTAACGTCCACCGCGTGGCGCATTTCTTCGATTTCCCATTCGTCTTTGATCAATCGAAGTTCAGAGGCCGCTTCAGCCAAGCGGTCATCTGCTTCAGATTGGTGCTGTGTGACGCCGTTTTGCTGGCGCACCTCATTAACGAGCGCCTCGATCTGGGCGTCTGATTGAGGAATCACGCGCAACTGCACCGAGCCCTGCCCTACATCTTTCGCCAACGCATCGCGCAAACCATCGATATGGCTTACTTTGATTCCAGTAGCGTGGCTCATTTCTTCAGCCGAGAGGCGTGCCCCCACCCAGAATTCACCATGGCGCGAATCAGCATAAAACTCTTCCGAGGAACGCGACGTACGCGGATGGAAATACAACACGGCCTCGTGGGTTTCCTCTGGCACTGATCCGTCTGCGGCTTTACCTGAGGCATCAGTGAGTGGATGGAGCACAAGCACAGCGCCCGGTTCTAGCTCACCGCCAAGGCCAGCAAGGTGAGCGAAGGCGGAATGAGCGCGGAAACGGTAATCGGTGTCATTAGAGCGCACCTGCAGATCGCCAGCTGGGAAGACGAGGCGTTCGCCCGGGAAAAGCTGTGCTAACTTGCGCCGCCGCTGCGGTGTAAAGTCTGCAACCCGCATACGGGCGGGGCCTTGCGGGCGCTCACCCCAGTCTTCTCCAATAAACGTGCGGAAAGCCGCGTTCTTTGGTTGGCGCGAGCGGTTGTTGCCGCGTTCGGCCAGACTCTGATCAGTATGGGTAGATGTGTTCGAGGAGTGCTCGGTTGCGCCTGCGCGTCGAGCAGATGATGTTTGCGAATTCATGTCACCATTATTTCACTTTCTGGCGCCACAATGTATAGGCTACGAAAAGCTAGGCGGAGTGCGTTGAGCAGTAGCGTAAAAATGTTGGGTAGTAGCGTAAAGCTAAGTGGCACTAGTGCAAGAGAAATCGGGTTCCAATGTTCATTGATTTGCATACACATTCTTCACGCTCGGACGGCACCGATCAGCCCCGCGAACTTGTGGCAGCAGCACGGGCAGCAGGTATCGACGTGCTCGGTATTACCGATCACGACACAACGAGCGGCTGGAATGAAGCGCGCACTGCGCTCGATGAGATCTCCCCTAATGAGCCTCCCTTAACCCTCGTGTGCGGCATGGAGTTTACAACCACCTATGCAGGAATCTCAGTGCATTTGCTGGGCTATCTCTTCGATGCCGAACACCCAGGCATCGCCGGGCATATTGAGCGGCTCGCGCAGGCGCGTGCACGCAGAGCACAGCAGATTGTGGAGGCACTTTCAGCTGATTATCCGATCGCATGGGAGGGCGTCGTCGAACATGCACCAGATGCGCAAACCGTAGGGCGGCCGCATATCGCTGATGCGCTCGTCTCGCTCGGCATTGTACCCAATCGGTCCGCCGCTTTCGCTACGTTACTCAATCACAACGGGCCGTATTACGTGCCCACGCCCTCGCCGTCTACCATCGAAGCGATTTCCTGGATTATAGACGCCGGAGGGAAAGCGGTACTTGCTCACCCCAAGGCGGCTTCGCGAGGCAACTCACTGCCTGATGAGGCGATCGTAGACCTCGCTGACGCAGGGCTCTTCGGGGTGGAACTCTGGCATAGAGACAACCCTGAGCCAGAGCGTGAGAACCTATCAAAGTTGATTGGCAGGCTTGGATTACGTACATTTGGTGCGAGCGATTACCACGGAATGGGAAAGCCGAATCGGCTGGGGGAGAACACCACGCCAGAAAGTGTGTACCGCGAACTGATTGACGGGACGTATATGGAGGTATTCCCAAGGTGAGTTTCGATCTCGCACTGTTTGGATCGGCGTTCGCTACGCTTTTTGTGATTATCGATCCGTTTGGCAATTTGCCAGTGTTTATGTCGCTCACCGCGCACTATGATCGGCGTACGAGACGCCGGGTTGCGATTGAAGCCAATGTGATTGCTCTAGCGCTCCTGCTCATTTTTGGCTTCTTCGGTTTTGCGCTGTTTGATGCGATGGGTATTACCCCTGAGGCACTACAGATTTCTGGCGGGTTGCTGCTGCTCCTTGTGGCGCTGCAGCTTTTGACGGGCAAAGAGGAAGACCCAGGAGCCCGAGGTGCTGCATTGCAAGTGGCTGCCGTGCCCTTAGGAATGCCACTGCTTGCAGGGCCAGGATCGATCGTGGCGTTTATGCTTTTCGTTCAGCGTGCTAATGGCAAGCCGCTCTTGGTTCTGGCGGCATGCCTTGCTCTTGTGTGCGTTCTCGGCGTCTCGATGGTTGCGATGTATTTTGCTACGCCGATTATGCGGATGCTCGGCACATCGGGCGTCATGTTGCTCACGCGCCTTTCAGGTATGCTTTTGGCAGCAATTGCTACACAGCTTATGATCACCGGTGTGATCACCGTGATTCAATCGGTGTAGACGCCGCTGTATCAACGCCGTCGGAGCCGTCAGGTAGCTATTCGTAGGTATCCGTGCTTTGTTAGCGCCGTTCCACATTGCTCACTTACGGATGCGTTTGCGCGGGCGGCGAGTTTTGCTTCTAGTACTCCGGTTGCGTTTGCGGCGTTTGCCGGTTTCGCCAAGATCTTCGATTGCTTCAGCGGCAAGGCCAGCACGCGTGCGCCGCTCCTTGGGGAGTTTGCCGGTAACGCCTTGAGGGATATCAAGATCGGTGTAGAGGTGATCAGATGTATGATACGTTTCCACCGGATCTGGCATACCAAGGTCGAGCTGCTTATTGATCACGGACCACCGCGGAAGATCCTCCCAGTCTACGAAGGTGACTGCGGTACCGTGATGCCCTGCGCGAGCCGTGCGGCCGATACGGTGGATATAGGTTTTCTCGTCCTCAGGGCACTGGTAGTTGATCACGTGGGTGACGTTCTCGACGTCTATACCACGTGCCGCCACATCTGTGGCTACAAGCACATCGATCTTGCCATGGCGGAAAGCTCTCAAAGCCTGCTCGCGTGCACCTTGCCCCAGATCGCCATGTAAAGCCCCCGTAGCGAAACCACGAGTTTTGAGATCATGAGCCACATTAGCAGCCATGCGTTTCGTTTGGGTGAACACAATCGTGAGGCCACGGCCGCGGGCCTGCAAAATACGTGCCAGTACCTCTATTTTGTTCAGTTCGTGGCAGCGATACACGAATTGCGAGACGGCGTCTACCGTTGTGGACTCATCGGCTGGATCTTGGGCGCGAATATGGGTGGGTCTGCGCATGTAACGGCGCGCCATAGCGATAACTTGCGCTGGCATTGTGGCAGAAAACAGCATCGTATGCCTATGTGCGGGCGTAGCGGAAATGATGGTTTCGACGTCTTCAAGAAAGCCCAAATCGAGCATCTCATCAGCTTCGTCGAGTACTACCGTGCCCACATGCGAGAGATTAAGAGTATGGTGGCGCATAAGATCGATGAGTCGGCCAGGCGTGCCCACCACGATTTCTGCTCCTTTTTTGAGGGATTCGACTTGTGGTTCGTAGGCTCTGCCGCCGTAAACGTCTACTATTCTCACGGTTCGCTTTGCGCTCGCGGTTCGCAAATCGTGAGCAACCTGCTTGGCAAGTTCGCGCGTCGGCACAACCACGATTCCTTGTGGGAGGCCAGGATGCGAAAGGTGATCCCAACCATCTTCATCAGGGCCGATCACTTTTTCAAGCATGGGGATACCGAAGCCGAGGGTTTTCCCCGTGCCGGTTTTCGCCTGCCCGATGATGTCGGCCCCTTTGAGCGCCACCGGCAAAGTGAGAGCTTGGATAGGAAAGGGGTGCGTGATCCCTGCATCGCTCAGAGCGGCGACGATCGGCTCGCTCACGCCAAAATCGGCGAACGTGCGTTCGGGTTCGTTCGTGCTGTGGATAGACGATTCGTTGATAGTCGATGAAGGTTGAAGTTCGCTCACAAGTGTCGTTTCGTGTTGAAGTGGATAATATGCGGTGGTGCGTGGGATGCTCCGTATGCCGCAGGTGAAGCGGTTCGTGCGAAATCGCGGGAAAGGCGGGAAGGCGTTGAGCCACGCGGTGCGATCAGAACCGCGCGTTGCGCATTGCCCAGCCTACCGAGAAGCAAACACGTGCTTCTGTAGTAGTCTAGCGTGTTATGCACGGGCAATCTTGCGCAAGCGCTTTGTGCGGGCTTGTGCCTTGGGTTCCTTAGACGAAGCCGAATCCTACGCGGCGCTGCTCATTGTTGGCGATGCGTACATAAGCAATGGCGTTAGCCGGTACGATCACTGTGGAATTATCGTGGCTCTTAAGCTGAAGAGTCGATTGATCATTGAGTGCCGCGTTCACTGCCTCGGTGAGCTCCTCCGCAGTCATATCAATGTCGAGGGCAAGTGGGGCAGCGGCGTCACGGATGCCGAGGGTGATTTCCAATGTAACTCCTCACATGTGTATATGCTGGATGTTTCTGCCTTCAAGTCTACTCAAGTTTGCCCAGTGGAAGTATTTGCGTCTGCGGCGTTCATTACTGGTGGAATTGTGATGCATTGTGCGCTGGGTTATGGTGTGGAGACGCCGCTGGGAAAGGAGTTTTGGGAGGGGGCTTGGGAGGGAGCATAAAACGTCCAAAAAATCCCATGCATGGGCGCTTGTATGCTAGGGGTGTAGACGGAACGCATCACTTTCGTTGATAGCCACGGGCGTGAGGTAACCGGCGTAGGGAGCCTAGAACTAGCCTGTGAGATCGAGGAGGCATCATGGTTGAGGCGGCGGCTCACAATTGCGATTCGGCGTCAGGTAGCGCTGGTATTGAGCTTGATGAGTATCAACGCGCAGTGCTGGATGCTGTGCTCATGAATGGGTGTGTGGCCGATTCGGAACGTCAAACGCCATCGGGTCCACTAGCTCTTAGCGTGGTGGGAGTTCCAGGATCAGGAAAGACTTTACTGCTGCGCGTATGCGTGGAGAGTATGCTTCATGAACATCCGCGCTCTCGCATCGCTGTATTGTGCGCTGATAGGCGCAGTGCCAACCAGTTACGCAATGAGCTGTCCGTCCAGTTGGGCGGATTAAGCGAAAACGTTACGGTTCGTTCTATCACAGCCTTTGCCTACGCGATTGCATCCTACGATGCGCAACGCAGGATGCGCCGGTTGCCCGAGCTCGTATCTGGCCCAGAGCAAGACGCTTTCTTGCGCAGCTTGTTTGATACTTTTGCTCGCGGCTTCACTCGTCTGGAATCGTTCGGCGGAAGTTTCGACGAGCAGACCCTCCGCATGCCGGCATTTCGAGCAGAGTTCCGTGATCTTATCACTCGAGCGGCCGAACTCGAGCTTAGCCCTCGCGATCTGCAAGATCTGGGCGAGGAACTCCATGAGAAGGCTTGGGTGCAGGGTGCGGATGTGATGGATCGCTATGAAAAAGCGTTCCTCACCGAGGCATCCCAATCGAGTGAAAATCCAGATAGGGTAGACCATGCACGTCTCATTACACGGGCGGCGGCAGCTTTACGCATGTGGGATCGCGATGAGCCCGATGCGAGTGGTATGAGGCTGGGCTTCCCGCGCCCACAGTGGGACGCTGTATTTGTTGACGACGTACAAGATTCCACTTTGGCTCTACGCACTTTGCTTCGAGAATTACGTGCTGGCGGATCGCGGGTGGTTGTTTTCGGTAACCCCGATCAAGCTGTGCAATCGTATAGAGGTGGGGTAGCCCAGATGCCCGCGCTCTTAGCGCGCCAAGAGCGTGAAGGCGGTATTTCGGCCGCCACGGTCTATCTCCGCCATACGTACCGAGGTGGAGACGAACTCACGAAGCTACGTGAGGAATTGGCATCAGCTATTCATGTTACAGGCACTGCGGGGCATCGCAATTCGGTATTTGCCGGTTCAGTGGAACAGGTGGATCTCTCTCACGGCGGTGGGGAACCCATCGAGGCTCACGCTTTCCTTAATCAACATGAAGAGACTGCGTTCATCGCTTCGAAGCTCCGTTGGTTGCATTTCCATGGCAAGGTTCCGTACGGCGAAATGGCGGTAATCACGCGCTCTCGCCAGGGCCAGCAGGCTTTTCGTCTCGCGTTAATGAATCACGGAATTCCGGTTGCGCCTCTTGGTGCGACGCAAACCTTACGAAGTAATCGCGTCATCCATGCGATTATTGAACTCATTCGATGTGCCCAAGTTAAAGAGGAGGATGGCGAGCGATCTGCATCCGTGCACAGGGATGCGAAAGGTGAGGTGATTGACGCTGCTCGTCTCGCGCGACTAGCAATGAGTCCGATTTTCGGAATCGATGCGCTCGAGTGGCGCCGAGCAATACGCCAACTGCATGGTTGGGAAGTGAAAAATGGAGGCAGCCGCACGATTAACTCAATCGTGGAGGGCATTGTAACTGACCCGCACAATAGTATTTACACGAAGGTAGAGACGATAGATCGTCTCGTGCGTGCTATTACTGGTACTCGTGGCGCTATCGAGCACTCCGCTTCTGCGAGCCAAGCTCTGTGGCAAATCTGGGATTCGCTCGGAGTAGCCGAAGATTGGCGTGAGATCGCTCTTGAGGGTAGTCGAGACGCTGATCACGCTAATGCCGATCTTGACGCGATGATGCAGTTGTTTAGGACGGCCCAACGCCTAGAGGATCAGGCGCAAGGTTCCGTGCCTCTGGAGAAGCTCGTTGACTACGTCGAAGAGCAAGATCTTCCTGAGGACTCTATCGCGAGAGCGTCCTCATCAGACGATTCCGTAACTCTCACAACACCACACGGTGTTAATGGCCGCACATGGTCGCATGTTTTCATTGCGAAGATGAATGATGGGGTCTGGCCAAATACTGCGTTGCGCAATCCGCTGACGCATGTTCCTGAACTGACGCAGCGAATCATTCGGATGCAGCTTGGAAGTTCGCCAGGCCAAGGCGCGCAGCAGAGCCGAGTAGACGTGATTGATGATGAGATGCGAATGCTGCTCCAATCGGTTTCGAGGGCGCGTCAAGGCGTCATCTTTACCTGTGTTGACGGTGAAACGAGCAATCCTTCGCGATTCTTACGTTGGATTACTTCACAGGGTAAGGTAACGAGCATTGTGACGCACGATGTGGCTCAACATGAGGCGAATCCCGCAAGTAGCGGCGAAGGCAGCGTGGAGAGTTACATTGCCGAGCTCCACCAGGTCATGCGTCGCGTGCCCGCTGGGAGCAAGGAGTGGAGCATCGCTGGTGCGCAACTTAAACGCCTTCGAGATGCAGGTATATCGGTCGCAGACGACTCGCTATGGGTACCGTATCTCGAACCATCGACCACGCAAGCAATTACAGCTCAAAAGCCTAGAGTATCTCCATCCCGCGTAGCTGGAATCATTGCGTGCCCGCTCAAGGACTTCCTTGAGCATGCTGGTGGAAATGATGATGACGCTCGCCAAAACCTTGATTTTGGCAATTTGATTCACACTATCGCCGAGCAGCATCCCTCCGGCACTCTAGGCGACCTAGAAGCTGCGTTAGAGACGCAATGGGAGTCGTTCGGGTTTGGGTATGACACACTCGATGATGCGCGTCGGAAGAAACAAGCGCAGGATCAGCTCGTAATACTAGCGAAGTATTTCGAGATGGTGAGGAAGACTCACGGTAGCGTACTGGTTGAGGTGCCTGCTCGTGCAGACACCGGCGCATCCATCATTTCTGCCCGCCTGGATCGAGTAGAGATAGCAAATGATGGGAAATCGGCCTTCGTCACGGATATCAAAACAGGAAAGACGCCCCCTAAAGGTGCACAACTCGCGCAGCATCCCCAGTTGCTGGTGTATCAGTGGTTAATCAATAGAGGTGCAGTCGTAACACATGAGGAAAGTGTGCCTGCGAAATCTGACGGTGCGCAATTGCTATATCTTGGCGTCGGCACAAAAAAGATGCCCACGTACAAGCAAAGTGCACTGCCTGCATCACAGATGCACACCGTGACTCATCTTATCGATACTGCGGGGCGCTTGAGTAGTGGCAATAGCTTTGTAGCTCACCCGGATTCCGCCACATGCGATAACTGTGCCTTTGTCCGGATGTGCCCAGCGCAAGGAAGCGGAAGGATATTCTTATGACGACGCATTCGCTGTATCAGATCTTTGTTGATTCATTGGATCATCGGCCAACACCACAGCAGGAGCGGGTCATTCGATCAGACGATCCGGCAATGGTTGTGGTAGCTGGCGCAGGCTCAGGGAAGACGCATACGATGAGCTTGCGCATCGCGTGGAAAGTCTTTTCGGGGCAGGTCAATCCTGATGAAGTCCTTGGCTTGACGTTTACGAACAAGGCAGCGGCAGAGCTGGCTGAACGTGTGCAAGATCAGCTTGCGGCGATGAGAAATATGGGCATGTCGAGTCCTTTGCAGGTTCACGGCAGGGTTAGTAACGCTGGCGATACGAATAATAGTGCCCTTCCCTTAGACCGTGGTGATCGTGGAGGCGATGGTGGTGCGAGCGGTTTATCACAAACGCAACTGAGCCTTGGACTATCCACGGGTGCTCATACGGGCAGGAGTAATTCTCTGGGTTCAATTAATCGCGGTCTAGCAATACCAGGCGCTGTGAGTGAAGCCGATGATCCATGGCACAGAGAAGCGGACGCCGCCCACGCACATTTCGCAGTTCCTACGATTTCTACATACAACGCCTTTGCCTCACAGATAGCCCAGTCGTACGCGATGCTGATCGGAAAAGATCCTCAGTCTCGGCTGATTACTGACGCGGAGCGTTCACAAATTCTTACCCAGATTGTGCAAGCATGGGAGGTTCCAGATGGTGATGAAGATCCATTTGATGGCATGAAAATATCTATCGTCGTTACCAATGCGATGGCCTTAGCCGACGCAATTATCAACAACGGTATTACGATTGCTCAAGTACGCGAGTATATCGCCCGCGAAACGGATGCGCTCACTGCACTCATCGATGCATACAGCAGTAGAAGAACAGAGCCATGGAGCGGTTCTGAAGCCTTGAAGGGCAAAAACGATTTCAAGACTTCGCTCCTCACGATGCCCAAACGCAGTGCAGTACTTGAGGTTGTCGACCGATATTTCGAGTACAAAGAGCAGCATTCGCTGATCGAATTTGCCGATCAAGTTGCGTGGGCTAAGCAAATACTGCAAGAGAATCCAGCGATTGGAGACGACTTAAGATCGCGATACAAACTCATATTGCTCGATGAATACCAAGACACATCTATCGACCAAGCTGCACTCTTGCACGCCGCGTTCGATGGCGTGGATTCTATCTGTGCTGTGGGTGATCCATTTCAAGCGATTTATGGCTGGCGTGGTGCAAGCGCGGCCGCACTTGACGATTTCGTGCGCGATTTCAAGGTAACCCGCGATGCCCAGTATCATCTATCAACAGCATTTAGGAATGGTAGCGCAATCCTGGATGTAGCCAATGCCGTAACAGATGTGCCCGAGCATCATGCTGACTCTGTTTTACCCGCTGGCGTATACGACGGAAATCCTAGTGCCGATCGGGTGCTCTGTGACTATTACGGAGCAGACAATACTGACGACTCGCAATTGCCGTCATCCTATGAGGATTTTGACCGTCCATGGATGGGTGAATACAACGGCTTCAAGGTAGAAACTGAATTAGCCCATGAGCCCCTATCTCCTCTACCCAGTAATGGGAGTGGACGTATTATCCATGTGCGCCGTCACCTGAGCGAAGAAAGTGATGAGGCTATTGCCGGGTTGTTGAAGAGAGAGTTTAATGAGCATTACAAGGCATGGCAGCACAACTCCCAGGGGAAGCCATACGAGAGGCCTACGGCTGCCGTGCTCGTTCGGAAGAACGACTTTGCGCAACCAATCATTGAAGCCCTCAAAGAGGTTGGCCTTCCATACGAAAACCTCGTAGGTACATCGATTCTTGACTATCCAGAGGTACATACGCTCAAAAGTTTGTTGCAGGTGGCGGCTTTTCCTGCGCGTGGGCAGTACCTCATGTATCTTATGCATTTCTACAATATCGGCGCTGCAGATATCGCTGCTCTTTCGGGTGTTGCGCGCAATATGGGCGATAGCAATGGCCGGTATGCTGCGAACCTTGTGGATGCGATTGACTATGTACGTGAGCACCCAGATCTTGATAGCACTCTGACCGTTCAGGCACGACGCCGAATTATCACTATTGCAGGCATGCTCATCAAGGTTCGGCGCGACATGCAGTTACCCCTTGCCCAAACCGTATCGAGAGCTGCCGAATATCTGGGTCTGGATGCTCTGATCGCTGCGCGCCGCCACGGGGCGACTCGCGTGCAAAACGCCATCGACGCGTTTATTGCGATGGCAGCTCAGTATTATGAGGACGATGCGCAGGCGAGAGGGCTTCCTGACTTTCTTGAGTGGATTGACGCCGTTGAGGCTAAAGAGCATGGCGGGGAGGAAGAATCCTCAGCCGATGCGATTCCTGGCGATCTCCCTGGGATCGATGTAGAACCCGAGCACGGAGTCGTGCAGGTGCTAACTGTGCATAAAGCAAAAGGCCTGGAGTGGGATTTTGTTGTTGTGCCTAGACTCGTTGAAAACGACTTTGATCTCACAACTGGCCGAGGCAAAGATGTGTGGAATACGCATGTGAAAACCTTTCCCACGCCGCTTCGCGTAGATGCGCATTATGTGCCTTATTTCAGTGCCCAAGAATTCCTCTCGCGGCATGATGCTGGAGCAAGCCAAGGCGTTACAGCTGAGCTAGCTGCTGAAGCGGCAAGTAGGATGTTCTTCGAAACGCGTACGCGGCTCGTTTCGTATCAAAACTCGGAGTTGCGCCGGCTTTTGTACGTAGCCGTTACGCGCCCGCGATCATTGCTCATTCTAGGCACATACGATTTCAAAGATCGTGCTCAGGCGGAGGAGTTCCTCGCTGCGCATAATCAATACTTACGCGATGGTGGCAATAATCTTGCCGACGACATATCTCGTTATGTGCGCAGCCACCATTTCCTCGATAACATACGGGCTGTGCTGGGAGAGAGGTACGAAAGAATCGTTGTGGAGGACCAGGATAATCCGCCAACGCTGAACAATATGGATTCAGATACTACCGAACTTGCACAGTGGCTGGGCAATGGTGAAGATACTGACGCCAATGATTCACCAATTGCCATATACGATACCGCCGAGAGCGAATTGTTGCGGTGGCCCGACGATATAGACCGCAAGCTCGACAGTGATCTGCCTACAGAAACACATGATACGCTCAACGAGCCGGAGCTCATGCCCGAGTACTGGCAAGGTCTCGAGTCGAGAACTCAGGACTATATCGATCGACTAACAGGTGACGCCACTGACGAGCTGCCTGATCTTGGCCAATATGTGACTGCTTCAGGCGTTGTCTCGCTTATGAGCGATCCTGCTACGTACGCGCGCGATCAGGTACGCCCAATACCGCGTGAGCCGCTGATGGAGGCTGCGCTTGGTACGCGAGTCCACACCCGCATCGCTAACACATTCGATGCTGCCCTTACGCTCGACATAGATACCGATGCCGTCGGGCTCTCCAGCGATGAAGTTGATGAGGATCGCAACAGTGTGCGTCTCCATACGGCTCGTGCTGAAGCCAGCCTGAGTGGCCGTGAAGATGCGCTGTATGACGCATTTATTCAGTCAAGATTTGCCGCATATCCTGCTCTTGCCATCGAGCAAGCAATTGAAGTGAAGGTAGGAGATAAACCAGTGAGATGTGTGCTCGATGCCGTATTTGATACCTCTGGAGTGAAAGGGGCAACGCGAGTAACAATCGTTGATTGGAAGACGGGGCGGCGGCCAACGAGCAAACAGCTGAAAGCTCGCGAACTCCAGCTTGGGTTATATCGGCTTGCCTGGCATCATGCGCACCGCGATGAAGGCATTGCTCTGAGTGATATTAGCGCCTACTTTGTGTTTTTGGGAGAAAGCGATCCACGCCGGCGCGAGGTAAGAGCTGGCGATCTCAGTGAACAAGAGATCACGCATCTGTTCATGCAAAAGTATGCCGATGCGCAAGCATCGCTCAGGAAGTAGCGTTGTAGTAATCGCAGCTGCACTCGTCGCGATCGACGCTGGCGTCTATCTACACGGTGGCGGCACGTCAGCGTCGTATTGGTTTCACAGCGTCTGCGTTAGATATTGTGTCAGCGTTACTCATTGCGCCAGTGTAGGCGGTACGAGTCACAGGGGGTCTTTGGTTGAAAAGCTGGCGCTGCTCGCGGGAAGCACGTCCGAGGTATCTTCAACTTCAAACTCAAATTCCGCACGCGGCGTTAAAGACTCGGATAGATCGCGCAACATCGTCTGAGCATCGCTCATAATCGATTCGTCGGCGGTGCGAATACCGAAGTTCATCCACCGCGCGAGAGCAAATTCACCCATAAAGGATGCTCGCTCGAAAAAAGCGTCGTCGAGGTCACCGCCGATGATCTCCTCGTAAGAGCTGAGAAAAGGGTCCGTGAGATCGTCACTCAGAGCGCCGAGTATGGCTGCGATATCCTCGGCGGGATCACCTACATGGGCATCTCCAAAACCGACTGTGCATGAGACTTTGCCCTGAGACCACAAAAATCGGTCTGCTGCGAGATCGCCGTGAAGCACTCGGGGCTTAAACTCCCATAGGGTACTTTCATCGAGCACGGAGCGCCAACGCTTCTCCAAGAGCGCAGGAATCTCGGCTGCGCCGGTAAGTTCATCTAATTCAGTACCCAAGCGCTCGCGCCACTGAGATGCAGAATATGAGGGCATTCCTACGCGTGTCAAAACCTCGGTGCGTAGAGAATGAATCGCACCGATAGCGCTGCCCAGCTCTTCGGCGTCCGTCTGCGTTAGCCCTACGAAATCTTTGGTTTTGCCGATAGGTTCGGGAAATACTTGGGCGCGCCCTTCTTTCACCTGTGCATAACCTGCAGGGTGAATAACATCGAAGGGCAAGTGCCCAGCTGCGAGCTCCTGAGCGAGAGAAGCCACCACAGCGCCGTCTGCCTCAATCATGGCGCCAGCACCTGCATGCAGAGGATACTGCACCACCCAGTGCTTGCCATTAGCATCAAGCACGCCAGCAAACTGAAAATCTGGCGTGCGAAAAAGCGGAGGGCGGATGGCTACAACTTCGAGGTCTGGAACTGCAGCGACAGCTATCGCGGCGAGATGGAGCGAGGTTACTTTCACGGTTACACTATATATCGGAATCTCAGCCAGATTTCCTCCACACACTCGGCTTAAGAAATACATGGCGATGCCGTAAACTAAGGAAACGTGGCAATTGATTATCGCAGCGAACTTGAGCACATCCAGCATACTTTCTCGCAGATCGAAGCAGTGACGGACGTCCGCAAACTTGCAGCCGATATCGACCGACTTACGCAAGAATCGGTGGCCCCCGATTTGTGGGATGACCCTGAAGCGGCTCAGGCTGTGACGTCTAAACTCTCTCACGCGAAGAGCGAGCTTGATCGTATCGAGCGTATGAAAAGCAGGGTTTCAGACCTTGAAACCCTCATCGAAATGGCAGATGAAGAGGCGGGTAGTGACCCTAACACTGCGGCAGAGCTGTATGCAGATGCTGAAACAGAAATAGAGAAACTCACCCAGGAACTGAGTGATCTCGAGGTGAAAACCCTGCTGTCCGGCGAATATGATGAACGCAATGCGGTAGTCACGATTCGCTCGGGAGCAGGCGGCGTGGATGCGGCAGATTTCGCACAAATGCTGCAGCGAATGTACCTGCGATGGGCTGAACGCCACGGATACCCAACCAAGGTGATGGATACCTCCTATGCCGAGGAAGCAGGCATTAAATCGACTACATTCGAGGTGCAAGCGCCCTACGCCTATGGCACGCTGTCAGTGGAAGCGGGTACACATCGTCTCGTGCGTATTTCGCCCTTCGATAATCAGGGCAGACGCCAGACTTCCTTCGCTGCAGTTGAAGTAATCCCGCTCATTGAGACGACCGACCATATTGACATTCCAGAATCTGATCTGAGAATCGATGTGTTCCGTTCCTCTGGCCCTGGCGGGCAATCCGTGAATACTACCGACTCCGCAGTACGCATGACGCACCTTCCCACCGGAATCGTCGTCTCGATGCAAGATGAAAAGTCCCAGATTCAAAACCGTGCCGCCGCGCTGCGAGTCTTGCAGTCTCGACTGCTCCAAAAACGGCGTGAGGAAGAGGATGCGAAGAAGAAAGAGCTCGCTGGCGACGTGAAGGCTTCGTGGGGGGATCAGATGCGTTCATACGTGTTGCATCCCTATCAGATGGTGAAGGATCTTCGCACCAACTTCGAAGTTGGCAACACTGATTCTGTGTTCGATGGCGATCTTGACGGCTTTATCGACGCAGGCATTCGCTGGCGTTACGCACTTGATCACAACGAAGACGAAGAGTGAACACAGAGCACACTGGTCATTGGGTACGATACTGGTCATTGGGTATGATCCAGACGCCTGTGCGGTGCTGTGTTGTGTTGTATCCGATGGGCACGGTGTTCGTGAACGTCCTGGCTCACATTGCTGCCGGTTCGGCGCGTCATGTGATCACAGCGGCGCAAACCCCTTAGGGTGGAGACTGAATTAAAGTCGGTTCAAGGCGTGCTGATAGATGATTAATTTTGAAAATGTCACCAAGCTGTATATCAAGGGAGCGGCTCCTGCGCTCGACCAAGTGACGCTCAACATCGAGCGGGGCGACTTCGTATTTCTCGTGGGCGCTTCGGGTTCGGGAAAATCTACGATGCTCTCGCTTATTTCAGCAGAAGAACGCCCCACATCGGGCAAAGTGTATGTGTTGGGCAAGGATCTTTCACAGGTATCAGTTAAACGCGTTCCTTTGTTGAGGCGCAAAATCGGCACGGTATTCCAGGATTTCCGCCTCTTGAACGACAAAAACGTATTCGACAACGTCGCCCTCGCCATGCAGGTGATCGGTAAACCCCGCTACGCCATCAAGAAGGAAGTGCCACGTGTACTAGAACTCGTGGGTCTCAACGGCAAGGAAAGACGGCGAATGCATGAGCTTTCGGGCGGGGAACAGCAGCGTGTAGCAATTGCGCGCGCGATGGTCAATAGCCCCGAACTCCTGCTGGCGGACGAGCCAACCGGGAACCTGGACTACGAGACGGCGTCTGGCATTATGCACTTGCTCGATCGGATCAACAAGCAGGGCACAACCGTAGTGATGGCAACGCACGACCACGACATTGTGGATCAGCTACGCAAACGCGTGATTGAACTTGTTGATGGCAGAGTGGTGCGAGACCAAGAACGCGGCGCTTATGGAGGTACTCACTGATGCGATTGCGCTTTATACTTTCACAGACGTGGAAAGGCATTCGGGGCAATCTTGCGATGGCTTTCTCCGTAACGCTCGTTACCTTCGTCTCCCTACTTTTTATCGGCGCAGCGATTTTACTCCAGTGGCAGATCAACGATTTGAAAGACGACTGGTACGACAAAGTTGAGGTCTCTGCGTTTATGTGCCCGCAGGATTCGGTGCGTGCCCAATGCGCAGGTGGCGAAGCCACTCAAGAGCAGATCGATGCGGTGCAGGCGTACCTCGATTCACCCGAAATGGCGAAATATATCGACCAGGTGTATTTCGAATCCAAAGCTGACGCTCTTGAATCATTCCAGGAACAGTTTGCAGACACCGTCTGGGCGAGCACGATGACGGAAGACGAAATGCAGGTTTCATTCCGTATCAAACTTGTGAATCCGCAAGAGTACCAGATTGTCGCTGAGGCATTACAGGGTAGAGACGGCGTAGAGACTGTGGAGGATCAGCGCGCCCAGCTTGAGCCATTGTTTAGGACTCTCAACCGTTTCACCTACGCGGCAGGAGCTGTGGCGGTTGTGATGATTCTGGCGGCAATGCTGCTCATACCCTCCACGATCCGGTTATCTGCGATGTTTAGGCGAAATGAAACGGAAATCATGCGCTACGTTGGCGCTTCAAACCGTATGATTCAAGCGCCGTTCATGCTCGAGGGGATTATTGCGTCTCTCGTGGGCGCTGTGCTGGCGATTTTGAGCCTGTGGGTGGTAGTTGAATACTTCATCCAAAAGTGGTTCTCCACCTCGTGGGTGCGCGTGGTGAGTGGTACCGATGTGCTCTGGATTGCCCCGTGGCTGATCATCACTGCGATTATCGTGGCGTCTTTGGCCTCCTTCTTAGCGTTGCGCCGGTACACGCGCGTGTGAGTTACTATGGGCGAGTGCAAAGACGCGTGAGACGAAGGCTGGCAACCCGCATGCGCAAGCGCATGAGCTGATTGTAGGGTAGAGCGGATTGTAGGGTAATTGTAGGGTAGAGGGATACAGCAGAAGGTACGATCGGATGGTGATGCGCTGATGAAAAATCGAATACTATCGGTTGCCGCTGCCGCTGTGGCGCTGTGCTTAGGCATAACGCTGCCACATGCCGATGTGCAGGCTGCGTCGCGCGACGACCTCGTCAACCAGAAGCAGAAAGAAGAATCTCGCCTATCTAATTTGCGTGCCGATCTCGAGGGAGTAGATGTAGATCTCCAAAAGGCGTATCTTTCCCTTGAAGAGACGCGCGGTAAAATACCGGCGGCACAGCAGGCGCTTGCTGATGCTACCAATGAACTCATGGCTGCCCAGCGTGAAGCCGAAGCAAAAGCAGCGTTGTTGGCCGCGGCTCAGTCAGAGCTCGAAGACATCGAAAACGTTAAGAACGAAAACGAGAGTCAGGCAGCTCAAACGCGCCAATCCTTAGGAGAGCTTGCCCGTGCGTCATACCGTGGAGAGGTGACGCCGTCTGCCATAGAACTCATTTTCGGCACTTCTTCTGCAGACGAATTTCTCGATGCCTATCAAGCTAATGAGGCGCTTTCTCGTACACAGAGTGTGGCCCTGACGCGTTTTGAACAAAGTGCCGCGCAAGCGCAGAACCAAGGCGCACGCCAGGAAGCGGTGGAGCAGCGAGTGGCTGAGCTCAAAGCAGAATCCGATGCGCTCGTCGAGACCAAGGCGCAGATTGAGGCCGAGGCTCAAGCCAAGCAGGATGAGCTTACGGCTCTCGAGGCGTCTTTGACGGAGCAGTCTGCGGCGCTTGAAGCTCAGCAAGGTGCGTTGAAACAGTCGATTGCCGATGTCCAGGCCGAGCAGCAGAAGCTGAGCGCTGAAATTGCCCGAATTGACGAAGAAAACCGAAAGGCTGCTGCCGCTGCCGCTGCGGCGAGGGCTAGATCAGGTGCCGCTACGCCGCCAGCGGGCGGCAATGCAGGTAATACGGGCTATTGGCTTCAGCCTCCGATCCCGCGCCCGCTTCAAGTGAATTCCCCGATGGGGTGGAGAATCCACCCCGTGACGGGTGCTCGTGCTTTGCATTACGGTGTAGACCTCCAGTCTGCTTGTGGGGCACAACAGACCGCTGCGGGTGCAGGTACCGTGGCGAGTACACAATGGGCTGGCACGGGTGGAAATATGGTGACCATCAACCACGGAATTGTGGACGGGCACTCGTGGGTGACGCGCTATATGCACCTTTCTGCATTTAAGGTAAGCCCCGGCCAACGTGTATCGCAGGGTCAACTCATCGGACTCACAGGCGCAACTGGCCGGGTAACAGGATGCCACGTGCATTTTGAGGTGTGGCGTGACGGCGCCGTGATCAACCCAATGACGCTCCCAGGGTTCTAGGCGTTCGCGTGCGTGGCGCTTGCCTTATCGGCAGGCGCATCCGTAAGATAGGTGGGCTATGGGAACTCGTTTTATGATGGACGAGTTATCCGGCACGCACCCTTCGAGGTGTGCCACATGTGTATGGTAGAGCAGCAGAACTCAGGCGTGCGGCGCCGAGATACTTAGTGATTGTCGTGTGATTGCTGAGTGACGATGCGCGTCGTCCACGGTAGAGACCAAAGGAGGTAGACATATGGCGAAGATGAAGCAGCAACGAGCTGCCCAGAAGCTGACGTCTGCCCAAAAAGCGAAGGCAGAGGCCGATGCGAAGCATACGATTGCTCGCAACAAGAAGGCTCTGCACGACTATGTTATCGATAAGAGATTCGAGGCCGGCCTCGCCTTGACCGGCACGGAAGTAAAAGCCCTGCGAGCGGGGCGCGCCTCCTTAAGCCAAGCATGGGTTGAGTTCGATCGCCGTGGCGAAGCGTGGCTGGTCGGTGCCAATATCCCCGTCTATGCTATGGGGTCATGGACGAACCATAAGCCATCCGCCAAACGAAAACTTCTTCTTCACAAGGACGAAATCCGCGAACTTGAATTCAAGGTACGCGATAAGGGTGTGACGGTGGTACCACTTGAGCTGTACTTCATTCGTGGACGCGTGAAGGTTGAGATTGCGCTCGCGCACGGCAAGCAAGATTGGGATAAACGTGAGTCGATCAAGCGCCGAGAAGCTGATCGTGAGGCAGCGCGGGCGATGAGCGAAGCTCGCAAGAAAATGAGATACTAATTCGTTGCTTTAGCATGAGCTGTGCCCCTCCGTGTTGGGGGCGTGGTTGTGCGCGGGGCGAATAGGTGGTATCGTGTGAAAGCTATGGCGCGCAGAGACGTCGTCAGGGCTTAGTTGTTTAACAACTGAATATGGGGATGATCGGTTTCGACGGTAGTGACTGCCGAAGGGAAGCGGGTAGAGGATGCACAGTCATCTCTTAAACGATCTGTGTGAACTAATAACTGCCAACAAGCAGAAGTCTGACTTCGCCCTCGCCGCCTGAGCGAGCGCATTTAAAGGAGTCCGTCACACTCACGGTGCTTTCACGTGAGATTCGTGGCGTCGTTTTCGAAAGCCACTGGCAATCGGGAGCGTTAGCGGCCCGTTAGCGACGTTTAGCTAACTAGGTTTGTGGGTGACTTGTTTGCGTGAGTGCCCGAGCCGAAAACAACGCCAAGCAAACTGCACCCGGAGAAGACTTGGGTTTTGCATTATCGGACCAGGGTTCGATTCCCTGCATCTCCACTGAAGGGGGAGCTGTCGAACTCTCTCCTGCTTGCGCGGGGGAAGGTTCGCAGCTCCCCGTTTTCGTGCAGATTTTCGAGTGCCTCGTCAAGGTCGCCTACCTCAAAGGTCTTCACAGAATCGAAGTAGTACGTGACGACGACGATCTGTTCCTTACTCAAGTAGATCTTGTCGATGAAGTACTCGAAGAGTTGATCGCGAGTCTCCACAGTGTCGAGCGTGGCCTTCGCGAACCCCTTGTAGAACGCACCGATGCTGGCCTCATCCTCGAAGAGAGCTGTACGGACGTTCTCAGTCTGAATCGCATCATCCAACTCGCGTTTCTGATCCTCTAGCGATCTCATAGCCGCCGCTGTGGTCTCATTGAAGATGCCCTGCGCAATCGCCTTGGCGAAGTTGCCCAGCTTCATCTCAACGTCTTTCCTGCGGGCTTCCAGAGCCTTCAGGACCTCGTTACCCTGCCCGTGAGTCTTGCGGTAGTGATCTGCCATGTCCACGGCGAGGGAGGCGAGCATCTCGGGATCGTCAAGGAAGGACGAGATGATCTCCTCGATCCGCAGCTCGATCTCGTCTTTGCGCACAGGCTTCGCGTCACACTTCTTTTTGCGCTGGTTCAGGCAGTAGTAATACCTGTATTTCCTGCCGGTCTTCGAGGTGCCGCTTACCCCCCCTCCATCGGGGCTCCATATTTGCGGCAGTACATCCTTCCCGTGAGCCAGTAATCCGGCGCCTCTTCGCCTTGAGCATCAATCTCAGCCTTGGACTTCGCACCAAGTCGCTTATTGATGACGAACCGGCGCTGGACGTTTTCAAACGTCTCATCGTCCACGAGTCGAGGCATCCCGTCCTCGTGAACGTACTCGCCATAAACGTACTCGCCCAGGTAGGCGCGGTTTTTGAGCATTTTGTTGAGTGTCTTCGAGCTGAACTTCACGCCCCAACACCTGGTTACGTGCCGTGAGCTTCTCCGTCGAGTTGTCATTCTTAGCGAATTGGGAATCCACCAGTTTCATCTCGCTGCCGAGCACCTTAAACGAGGCGTTGATATCACGCAGCGCGGCCTTAAACTCCCGCTCACCCTCCAAGGCAATCTTCAAACCAAAACCCTCAGCCATGGCAAAAGACTCCTTTCAGATAACGGGTGTGGATATGGGAGAATGAAAGGCGATGAAACAGTTAAGTGATCAGCGCAGTGTGTTTTCTAAAGTGGCGACCATGGTGATTTTCATTGTCGGCGGCCTCGCCACGGCTATTGGTACGTTCGCAGCCCTGAATCAGCCTGCCTTGCCCATGTGGTCAGTGCTGGTGGCTTTTGTTGTGCTCGCCGCAGGATGTGTATTCGCCGGAAAGAAAGTAGCGGGCGTGAGTGCCCCGTGGGTGTATCTCGTTGATTTAGCGATATCCGTGCTGATTGGTTGTGCGTTCTTAACTATGCAAGAACACATCACCAACGACACGTGGGGCATGAGGATTTGGCGCCTTATTCTTGTGTTCGTCGTGTTTTTCATCGTGTCGGGATATTTCTACAAACGCCACCCATCCGCACCCAAGCCTGCGAGTGAGGAATCCAGTGATAAGTAGTGACAAATTAGAGCGCATGAACGTGCTCAGTGGGGCTGATTCGTGGCACGTTCTGGATTTCATCCCGTTTCAGCCGCAAGGCGCTGATTTCCTCGAATACGAACGCTTCCTAGAAACCGGCGACTACGTGAAGATCTTCGCTGA
This sequence comes from Arcanobacterium sp., assembly GCA_022783665.1. Classification (GTDB taxonomy): domain Bacteria; phylum Actinomycetota; class Actinomycetes; order Actinomycetales; family Actinomycetaceae; genus Arcanobacterium_A. The sequence continues at coordinate 28,312 of JALFZJ010000052.1, read as the reverse complement.
TCGAATCTGTTTCATTGCTTTAACGCTTGTGGCCGAATACGAGGCGGAGACAATATGCCTTACCGAGAGTGAAGCATTCTTCGAGCTACACCCAGAGCTTGAACCAAACGTGAATCTTCGCCACGTACCGTATGAGCGGCTTGCTGAGATTATTCGTGACGTTGTGGTGCATGAGCTTTCCTCGGTGCAGATCTTTTTCGCCAAGCACGATGTGCTATTAAGCATTGATGGAGCTCTCAGGGTCACGCTCTACAATGCGAGCGGCGATTTCCTGCATGCCGTGAATCTGCTCGCTGGGCGTAACGGCCTATTCGTCAAACACCACGCTAGCGACGGACAAGTCACACTGCTCTAAATTCCAACAGGTATCACGTCATCAATGGTGAGGTTTCGGGGCTCTTTTCAATTGAGGGTGTACACGGTGGCGTGTTGATAGGCATGAAAAAGTCGAGGTTTCCGTGGAAATGGAAGTTCCTACACGTCTCATCCAGAAGACCTCGACATGCCACAGACTACCGTCACCGCACCAGGCCTGACCACCTTTTGCTGCCTTGACGAACTCGGCCTAGAAGCAACCGGACAACACTCAAGTCACCTGAACCTAAAAACCTAGGGCACTCCAATGCCAGTAAGGGCTTCGTGCGTGGCCGCACCTACGCAGAACCGCACAAGTGCCTTTATCTTGCCGAAAGCTACGATTCATCCACAGGCGAGTATAAGCTCGCCAGGCTGCTAGCACTTCGTCAAGCGTTGTGTGGTGGCACCGGCTACACATCCAAGATCAAGCGTTCATCTACTACACTCCGCGCGACAAGTATTATCCCGATTTCGTGACGCTAGACAGTGATGGTGTGCACTGGATTATCGAAGGCAAGGATGAACGCGGCCGACTGAACGATACCGTGCAGGCCAAACGCAAAGCCGCTGAGGCTCTCGTGCGTAAACTCGTAGCACACCCAGATTATGTCGGGAAAACATGAGGTTATCTCATCGCCTACGAAGACGACACCGCCAAAGCCGACACGTGGGACGACCTCAAGACTCTAGCTCAACCGGTAACAAACGCTTTGTAAAGAGTCGTGTCCGTCGAATGGTAACCCTGAACGTGTGAGATGCCCACCCGCGAATCCTATCAACCAATCGCAGAGGCCACTTCGACTCGCCAAGCGACTCGTTTGCCCCTGTTTTCAACATTGTTTAGCGGTGTCTGATTTCGGCGTGAAAGGGTGTCAGGGCTCTCTCACTATAATTGAACGGTAGCGAGAGAGCCCTGGTTGCTGGCCAACGTCCGCCCGACACGCAGTTGATTCCCGTATGGAATGGTGGCTTTCAGCCGCGTGTTACGGCGGTTAATGCCCGGGAGTTATACGTTTCAAATCTGCGGGTTGTGTATTCAACGCCTGCACGTTGCGTGCACGATGTCCGGGTATCGCGGCAGCTAAAGGCCACACATGGGCTGGTTAGTCTACGCGCGGTATGTCCGGCGCGGTGCTGCCATAGCTGCGCCGAGCGCCAACAAAACCAGCATAAGAACCGTCAGCGGGGCTGCGGAGGTGCCGGTGCGCGCAAGGTGTGTTGAGCTGCTTGAACTATGCGCTCCTGATGCGGCAGAGCCCGAGGCAGTCCCCTTTCCTACACGTGAGCCGGCAGATGAGTTCTCCTTGCCACTAGGGTTTGCCGTCGAGCCCGAATTTCCGTCAGTACCAGAATAAGTCCCGGGTTGTCCATTGCCACCAGGCTGCTGCGCCTCGCCAGGCTGTTCGTCAGTTCCCAGCGTAGAGCCGTGATCTGATCCAGGCTCTTCAACCAGTGTGGTACCCGGTTCAGCAGGATCAACCACCTCGCCAGAATCAACCACTGCATCAGGCACCACATTGAGCCCCACCTTGATCGGATCGTGATCGGATGAACGATACGGCGTCATATCGAACAGATCGTTCACTTTCACGTTGTAGTTGTATCGCGAGTACTCAAAGGCAATCGGCTCCATAGCGTTCACATTCCACACGTCCGCACCAGTCACGAGAGCCATCGCGGCCGCGTTGCCAAGAGCATGGTCAAGCGAGCCTACGAGACCGGCATACTGGTACGAATGGTTCGTTACGCCCTTGTTCGTAGCAATGTTCGTAAACCCTCTATTCTCAAGAGCCCGAATTGGATCCTCTGCGGAGTATGAATTGAGATCCCCGAGGATCACCACCGGATCGCGGGCAAACTCTACGGCGATCCAATCTGCAAGCGCAGTTGCCTGTGCAACGCGCAACTGGTTGTTGTTGCCTTGGTATGGATCCGTATCCTCGGCAAACTTCGTGGAGAGTGAGCCTTTCGACTTGAAGTGATTCACCACCGCGACGAACTCGGTACCAACCGGCTGCCCATCGCCGTCTATCGCCGTGAAACGCTGAGCGAGAGGCTCGCGAGCCAAACCCGTGAAGTACTCATTGCCTGTAAGAATCATCGATGGGCCAACCGCTGCAACTTCCGCTTTCTGGTAGATGAATGCTAGGCGAATCACGTCCTCATCTGTAGGCACGGTTCCCTCGCCACTTGGCGTCGGCACGAACGCCCACTTGGCAAAACCGGCGTCATCATTAAGTGCATCCACGAGCGTGGCAAGTGCTGCATCACGATCGCGGCCATATTGAGCAGAATTCTCAATCTCTTCTAAACCCACTACGGAAGAATCCAGCGCATTAATCGCTGCCACGATCTTGGCCTGCTGGCGCGCAAGGTCATCTGAGCCGTATGCGCCGCGCACATCGCAGCCATTAGCTGTGACGCCGTCTCCATCGCGATCCACATACGCCCGGCATCCCTCCTCATCAACACCAAGCGCAGTGAAGTAGTTGAGCACGTTGAAGGACGACACGGTGACGTCCCCTCCCAAGTCTGCAGGTGCAGCCGGGCGTTCATTGCCTGAAATCTCTATCCACTTATCGGAATTGTCGATGTAGTGTGCGGGATCATTCGCGCCTGCTACGTTCACGGGTTCTGTGGGCTGGATATTCCATTGGTGCCGGTAATCGAGGATCATCGGCTGCTTAAAGGTCATCTGAGAACCAACTCGCAGCGGATCATCGACGCTTAGCCACGCGAGCGGAATCAACTGATTTGTGGGATCTTTAGTGCTCGTATAGTTGTATGAGATGCCATCGTCAAGCGTAATAACCTGCGTCGTGTTCGCCTCATTGAGAGCGCGAATCTTGGCTAGATCCTCGTTTGGGTTGAATACATCCGACGGTTGGCGCAGAGGCTCATTGCCATACACGAGCTCTACTTGGCCGTACGTATTGGTGTCGTAATTGTTCGTCACCGTATAGGTGCCAGTTACATCAATGAGCATGCCTTCGAGTGCCTCGCGAGCCGCCTCATCGGTTGGCACCGCGTCGAGAACAACCGGCGCAGGATCGCGAACCTCCGCCGTCTTCTCTAAAACGCTCACGCGAGAAGCCTTCACTTGAGTGAGGCCGAAATACTCGGTAGCTTCGCCTTCCACCTCAACGTACGTGCCTTTCGCTAACCCCGCGACGTCCAGCGAGAAGACGAAGATGCCATCAGAATCCGTGCCGCTTTGATCACCACCTGTCCCAGGGGTCTGAATATATGCACCCCCAAAACCTCCCGAAGGATAGACGGCGGTGACGATTCCTCGCGTTGTGACGGTCTGCCCGTTGTAAGGGGTTTCACTACCCGTACCCTGAATCTCGGCGATCGTAAGTAGCTGCGTAGCAGGTGTGTCTTCGGCTGGATCGCTAGGTGTTTCGGTGCCTGGATTAGGATCACTCGCAGTCGTACCGCCGGCTTGCGAGGCTTGCGGGGAGGGCGCCCCAACAACGAAATCAGCGGAATTGTTGTTAGTGTCTACGCCTGGTTGAACTCTGGAGTATGACTGTTCACCGAAGGTTGCACCATCGTCTGGAGCAGTCTCAAACGAAGCCGAGGAACCCCATCCGAAGGTGTCGATCGCAAGTGTGTTGGCGCTCTGATCGCCAGCCGTGATCGTCTGGGTGTCTGTAGACGCAAAAAGAATCAGCGTACCTTTTGAACCCGAGGCGTTGATACCGCCTATGGCGTCGGCCTGAAGTTCGGTTGTGTGTGTAACGTCGGCCCCCAGCACAAGATAGTACGAATTCGGGGCTATCGTGCCTGATAGTGGCGTGGTACCCTTGCCATTCGTTCCTGACGCAGAAAAGTATTGCAGCGACATCCCATCAAGTGAAATCACCTCGGATGTGGGGTTGTAGAGCTCCACATAATCCCGATACACGCCATCTTTGCTGCCGCCGCGCACATACACCTCATTGATGACGACGTTCGAGCCGTCTGGCGCGGAATAAGCAGGTAGCGCTGCTAGGGTGGAGCTTGCCATCGCTAGTGCTGCGATGCCTGCGAGAGTTTTAAGTTTATACACAAGAATCCTTCCAGGAAGCGGCCAACATCGAGCGCCGAGCCACTACGTTGAGGCTGGCGCACGCTATAGGCACCTACCAGCGTATCGGAAACCTACCCTGTTTGCGGGTGTTCTCCGTAGATTGATGTATCAGAATGTGGGCTTATGCTTGTATGGTTAAGTTCCGCCCATCAGACGCCGTAAGGGTATCATCGGCGTATGGTGATCGAGACCCCGCGGTTGATTTTGCGCGAAATGGAAGACGGCGATTTTGCCGCGTTGCGCCGCGTGCTGGGCGATCGGCACAACATGCGCTTTTATCCGTACGTGTTCGACGACGCCCGGATCCGCGCATGGATCACGTCGAACATTGAGCGTTACAGCACGTTTGGCTTTGGCCTCTGGGCGGTATGCATGAAAGACGGCGGTGAACTGATTGGCGATTGTGGCCTCACCATGCAGAACATTAACGGAGTGATTCTTCCTGAAATCGGCTACCACATGAGAGGTGATATGCAGCGTAATGGGTATGCTCGTGAAGCCGCCAGCGCTGTACGTGACTGGGCATTCCGCGTTACTCCTTTTCGCCGGCTCTTTAGTTATATGCCTGCCGCGCATGTGGCCTCTGCTGCGACGGCACGTTCGATTGGTATGGAGTTGGCTAATCGCTACATTGATTCTTCGAGCGGAATCGAAACGCTCGTGTACGAGGTGTGTAAGTCTGATAAGGCTGAGCATGTAGCGTGACGATGGGCTCTCTCGTCTGCCTTCAATACGGACTCTGATCTTGAGTGTTGTCCTCTGAGCAGCCGCCTCGAATGCGTCGAGCGTATCTGCCGATTTCTCACTCCATACTCGTGCCTTTAGTTCTCTTGAACGCCTCTACGTGGGTGGAACGGGATACTTGCAACAAACGGGTTTGCTTGTGCCAAACGGGTTACTCTACTAAAACTGTAGCCATAACTGTATTGCGCCGATAATACACTCTGTGTTATTGTACTAGTACAGATGGTTTGGTTTTGACGTGCGCTTCAGCGGATTCGCAACCGATTCTCGCCCGAATCACACATGAATCACGTCTGGATCACGCCTGGAGGAGTAGGGAGGTCGAGCAAACGTGGTACCACTGGATGTCAGACTCAATGCGGATCGCCCCATCGGCGAACAGCTCGTTGAAGAGTTTGAGCGGCTCATCGCCGTGAGTGAGTGGGCTCCTGGAGCTAAAGTGCCGAGCGTGCGCACTCTTGCCGTGAAATTCGGCGTCAATCCGAACACGGTACAAAAGGCTCTCACGTCTCTTGATCAACGCGGTCTGCTCGATGCTAAAAGCACTTCAGGGCGCTTTGTTACAACCGACGAGAAGCTCATCGCCCAGACGAGCAATGCAATAGCGCGTTCTCATGCGGCGCGGTATGCCGAAGCGATGCGAGCTCTCAACATCGCGCGCGATAGGGCGATCGAGTTATTTGATGAGCAAGCGCAAGCCGCAAACGATCCCACCTAGCAGGCCGCGCAAGGCGCAAACGATACAGCGCAGAAAACGAGCAACACAGCAAGCCACACAACACAGCAAGCCACACAACATAAGGGAAATGATGAAACGCCCAACCAGCACGAAAGAGAAAGAAGATGACTAACGATATACAGATTAGCGGGCTTACCAAAGAGTACGGTAAGCCTGGGTCGCCAAAATACGTGCGCGCTCTCGATAGCGTAGAGCTGCACATCCCCTCAGGCCAGATCGTTGGCTTGATGGGTGAGAACGGCTCAGGAAAAACCACTTTACTCAAGATTCTCGCTGGTGCACTCGCCAACTATGCGGGCTCGATACGCCTTGGTGGCACAGCGGTAGGCGTAGAAACGAAAGCCTACACGAGCTACCTCCCAGATACCTCCGCGCTACCGCCTAATCTTACTGGCCTACAAGTGGCGCACATGTATGGCGAGTTTTTCGATGATTTCGACTACGATCTAGCACTCGAAAAAATGAAGCGCTTCGCTGTGCCAAGCGATCGCGCTGGCACAACGCTGTCGAAAGGGCAGCGTGAAAAGATGCATATTGCAATGGCCATGGCACGTAGGGCGCGCTTCTATTTGCTTGATGAGCCGCTCTCTGGAGTAGATCCAGCAGCGCGTGATCAAATCCTTGGAGGCATCCTCGCAGACCTTCCCGAAGACTCCACCATGATTATCTCCACTCACCTTATCCACGATGTGGAGCCAATCATCAGCCACGCACTCTTCATGCATGAAGGGAAAGTCATTCTATCTGGAGACGCCGACGCCTTGCGTGCCGAGCATGGGCAAAGTCTCGATGCGATGTTTAGGACGATGTACCGGTAAGGGGAAAACAATGGGTAGGAATATTTCGCACTCTCGCGCGTCTTTCGCAACGCTGTGGCGCCACGAATGGAGGCTGAACGGCCGCGGGGTCTGGGGTATCATTGCTTTGCAGTATGCACTGAGCGTGCTGCACGTACTACTTGGCTTGATCCCTGAGATCGAGAATTCTGTTGGCACCGCCATCATCAACACTGCCCATGTGGCAGCGGTTATTGTGCAGCTTGTGAGCGTCGTTATCGTGGCTGTACTTGTGCTGTTGAGCTACTACCGTTCCATGCACGGGCAATATGCACATTTTACGGTGAGCACCCCAGTGGTAGCGGGTAAGCACCTCGCAGTGAAAGTTCTGTGGGCGTGGCTGGCGCTGGCTGTTAGCATTCTCGGAGCTGTGCTTGGCACAGCGATGGGCACTATTGAGGTACAAGCACGCTCCATGTCTGCGTCTGCCGTGCCGGAGCTGGCAAGCCTCTCTGCGATCGCGGATGTATTGCGTGAGGCGCCGCTTGGGGTCGGCCTTGGTGTGGTGATTGGCGCGATTGTGCTCCTTCAGTATGTGTGCGAAGGGGTGTTTATTGTGACGACGGCGTACAGCGAGCGCTTCTCACGCCTCGGGCGAGCTGGTGGCATCATTGTGGCCGTCGTTCTTGGATGGCTCATACGCAATGTGATGGTGATCCTTGCCTTCTTCGCCGTGCCGTTGCAGGTTCTATTTACCGGAGCGCGGTCTCTCATTAGTGACGTTGAGATATCCGCATTCCCGTGGGGCACTCTCTCCTTTGAGAATGCGATACCGTTTGGATGGTTGATTGGCGAGCTGCTCGTGATTGGCATCTATTGGTGGATTACTCGCCACGAGCTCACGAGACATTGGAGCTTGTGATCGGATTCTGGAGCCTGGCGCGAATGGCACGCGCGTGAGCACCCACCGCGCGTGAGCACCTGCAAAACAGCCGGGAAGGGGCAAAGACTATGTGGCGGCAGATTGCTTTTCGGGCAGGCGTGGCTCGATATGCGATAGGATAAGTGCGCGTGGCGCTCCATGCCACGCGCACATCGCCGCAGCAATGGCTCAACGCGCCTAGCTGCCCGGGTGCGAGCAAATATCTCATTGGAGTGGGTTCATGAAAAAAGCGATAATGATCGCTTTGGCATTTGTAGGGGCAGTAGTGGGAGCCGGGTTTGCATCTGGCCAAGAAATCTTGCAATACTACGTGTCTCATGGAACACTCGGCCTTGTAGCGGTAGGTATTTCTGCCATTGCTCTTGTGCTCGTCGGCTATACCACATTCCAACTAGGCTCCTATGAGCTCGCAACGGAGCATTCCGTCGTCTTCGATAAAATCGCCTCGCCATGGCTTTCGCGGGCTATGGATTTCTTTATCGTGTTTTCCCTGTTTTGTGTGGGTTTCGTGATGATTGCAGGTGCGGGATCGAATCTCAACCAGCAGTTTGGCCTGCCCGTATGGGTGGGCTCGCTGGCAATGGCGCTGCTCGTTGCCGCAGTAGGATTGCTCGATGTATCGAAGGTGACGGCCGTAATCGGAGGGATTACCCCGTTTATTATCGTCACGATTATCGCTGCAGCGATCTATTCCGTGATGAACCCAGTGGCTCCTATGCCCGAATTGCTCGCATCTGCTGCCACAGTAGATCCGGCGATAGGCAACTGGCTGCTTTCCGCCGTGAACTATGTGGCTCTCGTCTTCGCAATGGGTTCATCAATTATGATCGTGATGGGCGGCGATGTGATAGACCCGAAGTCTGCAGGGCGCGGGGGAGTGCTTGGTGGCATTGCCTTCGGGGTGCTCATGATGATCGCCGCAGCAGCATTGCTTTTCCAGCTGACGCTCGTGAAAGACGCTCCGATGCCGATGCTTGCGCTTGTGGAATCGATTAATCCTGTGTTCGGCACGGTTATGGCGATCATTATTTTCGGAATGATCTTCAATACGGCAATCGGCATGTATTACGCGATTGCGAAACGTGCCTCGGTGCACCACCCGAAACGTTTCAAGCCGGTGCTCTTCGGCACTGTTGCCCTCGGATTTGCTCTATCGTTTGTGGGTTTCGAGCCGCTTGTGAACAAGCTCTATCCTATTTTGGGGTATGTGGGCATTGTGATGATCGTGCTCGTCTGGCGTGGCTGGCTTAAGCAGCGAAAGACGATTGTGGAGGAAGCCGAGCGGCGCCACAGGATTCGCGCTCTGTTTAAGCGGCGTTGGACTAAGGGCAAGCGATATACGAAAGCTCAACACGAAGAACTTGTGGCTGCAGTGGAAGAATCGAATCTGGACAACAAAGAGCTGCTCTCAACGATGCGTGAGGAGACTGTGGATGCTATCGTGGCTGATCCAGACGCCGAGCTCGAGCCGGCTCTAGTGAAAAAGTATGGGTGGAGCGAAGAGTCAGGCTTTGATCGTGAACCACCTGAAGATGTGCAGGCACTCGCGCATCCAGCGCAATATGACGCCACCTCACACCCCGACGATAGTGGCGCGGGCGCCTCACCCTCATCCAGCAAGGGCACGAAGACGTCATAAACACCAATCTAGAAGTGGTGGATTCTCACCGTCGCATACTTATCAGGAGATGTACACGATGAAAATCCACCACTGTGTAGCGCGTTAAATAGCCTTAGGAAATCACCCGTAGCGGTATTGAATGCCTGAGAGCGGGCCGGGGCAATCCCACTTTTCAAGGATGGTATCCTCGGCCACTATCCTGCATGTTCCGCATTCAACGCATCCGGCGTAGTCGAAACGGCGAGAGCCGTCTGGATCTTGCTTGTACAGAGCCGCAGGGCACACTCGCACGAGTTTGCCAAACTCTTCATCGCTCAGTTCGCGGTAGTCTTCACCCCTAAGCACGATATGCGGATTGTCTTCATCCACTTCATATTTATTGACGCCGATATATTCTTCGACTCGAACCGTAATTTGTGGCAGTGTCATGTCGTCCTCGATTTCTATACAGGCTACAGAGCCATTAGAGCTTTACGTACTTCATTGGCGAGCTTCAAAGGCTTCATTTGGCGAATAATCGGCCAGATGCGCTTGATGAGCTTCTCTTGGGGTTTGCCATCCACGACGAACATGGCGTTGAATATCTTCGCAACCATCGTGGGGTACTGCGAGAAGAGGCGAGTCCATTCTTCCATCACATGTGGCCATTTCCGGAACGTCTTGAGATCGGCCAATACGAAGGAATTCTCAAGCTTTGTGCGGTAAGTTGCGAGCCCTGCAGCGCTTACGTCCTCGCGATCAATCGCTTCACATGCAGCTTCGGCAGCGAACTGGCCACTCGCAATGGCGAAGTCCATCCCGCGCACCTGGTAGCCCAGGTTCATTACAAGCCTCATCGTATCGCCTGCAAGAAGAGCGCCGTCGAATACGTATTCTGGCACGGAATCATATCCGCCCTCCGGTACAAGATGCCCGGAGTGTTCCACGAGCTCAGCACCTCGAATAAGCGGTGCAACTGCAGGATGCTTCTCAAAATCAGCAAGTGCCTGGTAGATTGTCGTATTCGATTTTTGGAGCTCGCTCACGGTTGCTACAAGGCCGAGGCTGATCGTATCCGTGTTGGTGTATACAAAGCCGCCACCTACAACTCCGTGGGTGCAGTCTCCCACATAAAGCATTGCTGCCCCTTCGCCTTCAGGGAGCAAGAAACGATCCTCAATCTGTTCGGGCGCCAATTCGTAAACGTGTTTGATGCCTACAGCTACCTCATGGGGTTCGAGGCGTGGCACGCCAAGATCGCGTTCAGCCAGTAGTGAGTTCGTGCCTTCAGCATCGATGACGACGTGTGCCGTGAGTTCGTCGTCTCCAGCGCGTACCCCGTACACTGTGCCGTCTTCTTTACGAAGTAGTGTTTCTACAGGTATGCCTGGGATGATTTCTGCGCCGGCAGATTCGGCAAGGTCTGCAAGCCATTGGTCGAAGCGGGAGCGCAGCACGCTATAGGAATCATTGCCGTCAAGGCCGAGTTCCTTGCTTGTAAAGTCTATAGTGAAGTTGGAGTGCGGATCCATCAATGCGATGCGCTCATGGGTAATCTTGCGCTCGAATGGAATATCGCTCCACTCAACCTCCCCCTCAGCGTATGTATCGAGGAGTTTACGCAGCGAGTGAGCATAGAGGCGGCCTCCGGTCATATTCTTCGAACCTGGATGCTCGCCGCGCTCAATGAGTAGTACGCTTTTGCCTTTTTTCGCTGCGACGTATGCGGCTACCGTGCCGGCGCAGCCCCCTCCAACGACGATAACGTCAAAATCTCGTTCTTCAAGTGCCACCGTGGCCTCCATCTTGTGTGCTAAATGTATATCGAGCCGATGCGGGCTGCCCCAGGGGCAGCCCGCATCACTTGAACCGCTCGGGTGTGCAAGGGGTATTAGATGTCCGTCTTGTCGGTCTTGATGAAGTCGGCGATATTGTCCATCAAGGCCTCACTTGCTTCACCGGCAATATGGAGCATCTTGGCATCGCGCCAGTACCGATCGATTCCAGTCTCGGTGATGCAGCCAAGCCCGCCGTAAATCTGCATGCAGTCCGCAGCAACTTCCATAGCGATCTTGGAGCCCATCACTTTGAGCATGCGTCCTTGAGCAAGCTGATACTTACCCTTATCTTTTTGATCGAATACGTTGTAGCACGTTGCACGAAGCATCTCGATCTTCACCCACATATCGGCAAACATGTGTGCCACAACCTGATAGTTGTCGATCAGATTCTTGCCGCGCTGAATGCGCTGGCGAGCATACTCTAGGGTTACATCAAAGCAGTGCTCTGCCATACCGAGGCACATCGGGCCACACGTCATGAACTCGTTCGTTGCCGAAATCATCATGCCAGCAGCGCCCTTATCGCGCTCGCCGATAAGGTCTTCCTTCGGCACACGCACATTGTTGAAGGTAACGGTGGTAGATGCCGAACCATGCATAGCGAACTTGTGTTCGTGGTGGCCAATCGTTACACCTTCGGCATGTGCGTCCACAATGAATGCGGAGATACCGAAGCGCGTGGCGGGATCTACAGGGCGCGTCGTCACAGCTAGTACCACGAACTTATCTGCCAAACCGGCCTGGGAGATAAGCATCTTCGAGCCGTTGATGAGGTAGTGGTCATCTTCCTCTGTAGCAGTCACCTGCCATTCCGTGTGGTTCAAGGCGCCTACAGGCTCGGTGGAGCAACATGCGAAAAGCGTCTTGCCGCTTGCGAGATCTGGAAGATAACGCTTCTTGAGCTCATCGCTGCCCAGCAGCATGATAAGCTCACCGGACAGGATGGAGTGCACGGAGATATTGAGCCCCATCACTGGCAGCGCCTTGCCGATTTCCTCATTCACCATTGCAACAGTGGTGTAGTCGGCGCCTGTGCCGCCATACTCTTCTGGAACTGCGAGGCCGAGAATCCCCAGCTCGCCGGCGCGATGATAGAGCGACTTCATATCCACGCTTTCGGGATCTGTGTCTACCTGCTGCGCAATTGGCATAAGCTCCTGCTCAACGAAATCGCGTGCGATATTGCGCATGAGGATGCGGTCTTCAGTTTCGTAAAAATACGTCATTGTGTCTCCTATATATGATCGGTGTGTTACAGTTTTTCGATTTCGGCCTTGATGAGCGGTGCGTACTCGAGCATGTCGCCCACGATGTAGTAGTCTGAGCCGCGGGTACAAATCAGTGAGTTCTTGTCGGTATTGATGGCGACGATCATCTTCGCATCACGTACGCCATACATGTGCTGTACCTGGCCAGAAATACCCAGGGCGAGGTAGAGCTTTGGCTGAATCACCTTGCCCGAGATTCCCACATAGCTTTCTACCGGCAGCCAGTCACGCTCTTCTGCTACGCCGCGGGAGCAAGCCACCGCGCCGTTCATTGCATCGGCGAGGTCTTGTGCGATCTGGATATCATCCTTGCTCGGAGTACCCATACCAACGCTCACCACATGCTCGGCTGAGGTGATATCTGCTCCTTCACTTGGAATCTCCTCGCGTGCAACGATGCGGATACGCTCATCGGGATGCACCTCCACTGCCTCAGTAGCACCTACGGCGCCGCTTGCAGGTGCAAAGTTGCCTCGCCCAACGCTGATCACGGCATTACCTTCGATGGTTTCCTCGGAGATTACGGTGCCGCCATAGAGGCTGCGCTCGTAGGTGAGTGTGCCGTCAGCATAGGCAAGATTAGAGACGTCGGATCCGTAGCCCCAGCCGAGGAATCCGGCAACCTGCGCGGCGAGATCCAGTCCGCGAGCCGTAGTGCCAATAACAACCACATCGATTCCGCGTTCCTTAACGAGATCGGCGATTGAGCGTGCGCACGATTCTGGTGTGGCCTCGCCAATATCTGCCGTCAGGAGCGTGGTAGCTCCGCATGATTCGAGCTCTGTAGCTTGCTGCGGGGAAAGGGCGAGAGCTTCGGCGTCTGCGCCAGATGTTTGAGCGAAGGTGACGAGCTCTGCTGTGCGTGGGCTTGCGTCGCTATATACAAGAAAACGTGCCATCAGAGTACACCCTCCTTCTGCAGTGCAACCACCAAAGCATGTGCTGTAGCTTCAGGGCTGTCTTCTTTGATTTCAATTCCTTTACGTTCTACAACTGCTCCCTTCGTGGCAGTGACGGTCGCGGCAGGGGAGCCAGCCTCAAGGCCGGCAACATCGATCTCGGTGGTGGGCTTCTTGCGTGCGGCCATCACCGCCTTGATGCCAGGAATCGGTGCTTCGGCAAATTCGGGACGAACAGCGATCACTGCGGGCAGCTCAACTTCTACAGTTTCGACGGTGTTGTCCACGCGGCGCTTTGCCGTTAGAGTTGTGCCGTTCACCGAGGCTTCGAGCACAGAGCTAATGCACGGATAGTCGAGTTCTGCTGCTAAGCGAGGCCCGGTTTGGCGGGCAAAATCATCGGCTGAACCCTCCGCGCACACTACGAGAGAGACGTCGTCAATCGTGCCAATAGCTTTTGCGAGTACAGAAGCGGTGAGGCTGCCATCTGCGCTGGACGTATCTCCGTGTGCCCAGTAGGCCTCATCCAATCCGCGCGAGAGGGCATCTTTCAGTGACGATTGTGCGTCGTCTCCGCCGAACGTTAAGCCAACGGGCGTGGCATCGAAATCGCCGGCGAGCTGCACTGCAGCCTGGATTGCCCCCTTTTCGTATTCGCTAATCTTGCCTTTGGCGCGGCTTGTGTCTACGCTTCCGTCAGCGGAAACGCGGATGTCCACGTCGTCAAGTACCCACTTGTAACAGGCGACTACTCGAACCATTTATCCTCCTTGTTTTAATAGATGCAAAATCAAAGATTTTGGTGAGTCACGCATCGCAGCGGCTTGCTGCATGAGCGCCTGTGCGCTATGCGCCGCTCGCGATCTGTGCCCTAAGCTGGAGCGCCATCTTCGAGATACTTCTCGATATTGCGATGCCGCGCAGCGACCTGCTTTTGATGCTTCGCGTGAGTCAAAACATACAGTTGGCCTTCTTCAAGTGCTTTGAAGAGGCGCTTAGCCACCGGCTCAAGCTCGGTACCGTGAGTGATCAGGTAGTTGAGCCCCTCAGCCGATTCTTTGTAATAATCAGACTCGTAGTAGGGATCGTCACCTTTGGCGAAGCGCTCCGGGCGATAATCGTCGGAATGTTGAAGCCTCGTCTGCACAAATCCTGGGCAGTAGACCGAGACCTTAACATTGCTCACGTCGTGATCTTTCAAGTATCCGGCTGCTGCTTCGACGAAAGCCACGAGCGCATGCTTTGTTGCCGCATAGGTAGGCACTTTTGCGAAGCCGGGGATTACACCAGCGATTGATGCCGTGCTCATAATATTGGCGGGGGTGCCCTGCTTAATCATGATAGGCAGCACTTCGCGGTAATAATATGCGTGGCTTAGGAGGTTGGCGCTCGCAGCCCAATCCCAGTCTTGAGGCTTGAGGTGTGATTCATCGCCCAAGGTTGCAACGCCGGCATTGGCAAACAACACGTCGATCTGGCCGTAGCGTTCCATCGTCTTATCTACTGTGGCTTTAACGTCTTTAGGCAGGGAGACGTCGGCCGGAATAGTAAGTACCTCCGCGCCCTCCTTTTCGAGTTCTTCAGCGAAGGCCTTGAGCTTGTCCTCTTGAATGTCCACAAGCGAGAGCTTCATGCCTCGGCTAAAGGCTTCCTTGGCAAATTCTCTACCAAACCCGCTCGCGGCGCCGGTGATCAAGGCAACTTGCCCAGTAAAGTCACGATCCGTTTCGATACCTAAGCCGTCGTATGCTTCGCCGTCTTTCTCAATATTTGCGTGACGGTGCTTGACGAGGGGCGCATACTCTGGATGGGTAAAGACGAAAAGATCATTGTTCTCTACAGCCTCGAAGATGCGCTCGCCTACACCATCGATCGGGATGCCGGTGCTGATATTGACGTTCGTATTATTGAGGCGTGCACGGTAGGCATCAGACGAATACCACGGATCGTCATTATCCGTAAAGCGTTCTGGGCGGTGACGCATCGAATGGTGAAGATCCGTCTGCACAAAGCCGGGGCAGTAGACGGTAACGCCAATATCGAGTTTGTGCAGATCCATGTAGACGCGCAAATCTTCGGCGAGTGCAAGAGCCCCATGTTTAGTAGCTGAATATGCTGGGTTGGAGCCGAATCCGGGAATAGCGCCAGCGATGGATGCCGTGGCGAGGATATGGCCTGGGGTGCCTTGCTTTTCCATGATGGGCAGCACTTCACTGTAGTAATAGCCGTGGCTGACGAGGTTTGCCTGCACGGCCCACTGCCAATCGATCACGGGCAGTTCGAGCACATCGCCTGCCGGAGCAATACCAGCGTTATTGAAAAGGAGATCGATTTGGCCGAAAGCCTCCATCGTCTTCTCAACGCTCTTTTTAACCTCGGCTGCGTCCGTCACATCTGTCTCGATGGTAACGACTTCTGCTCCCAGACCTTTCAGCACTGCTGCAGTACCAACAAGATCCGCTGCATCAATATCGACGAGCGCAATCTTCATGCCACGCTTGGCTGCTGCAATCGCAAAGGCTTTACCGATCCCATTGGCTCCTCCAGTAATGAGTGCTACTTTGCCAGCAAAATATTTCATGCCCGATGTCTCCCTTCTTTCGGGCAAAGTGCCCGAATACGCTTCGAATACCTGTTATATTTTGAGACGTCGCCTGGCGTCGTCACGGCTAGCTTCACCACTTGCCGTGATTGCATGGGATCGATTGTACTCCACGGAGTGTGGTGAATATCGCAAAACGGAGGGTCAATTTCGAGCAATTTATGACCTGGCTTTTTGGAAAAGTGACGGCCTGAAAACGTTGATATTTCAACCGATAATCGATGCATCTTTGATATTAATCCATTTTTTAGTTGTTTTTACTTGTGTTCAACATCACTTTATGAGAGACTTTTTAGACTAGTGCCAAGGACGGCACTGATGCTCGACGCAACACACGTGCCCATGCACGTCATCAATGGAGGTATGGAATGAGTCCACCAGTACAAACAGACCCAAAACAGAAGTTTCTCACCTACTATCGCTACGCTCTCTGGGCGCTCATTATTATCGTCAACCTGCTGCTTCATGCTTTGGGCGTGCACTACACGGCGATGATCTTCATCGCTAACGTCATGTTCTTTACGATGCAAGGGGAGCCGTGGCGCAAGTATTGGGAAGTGCTTGTGGGTGGGGCTGTAGGTATCTTTGCCACGTATGCAATGTTGCGCTCGATCATGTGGCTCACGCCGTACGTCGGCGAGCTGATTGCCTTCGTGATACCACTGGCGATCATCTTGTTCGTGCTTATCGTCTTGCATCCTAAAGTGCCCGTGTTGTTCAACAACGTCGGTTTCGCGTACTTGCTTGCATGTACCATCAATATGGAAGCTTTCATGATGCATTTCTGGGCTCATGTGATTACCTTTGTGATCGGTACTGCCGTGCTCAACGCCGTATGCATATTCATGATGAAACCCGTGGCCGCCCTTGCAAAACCACGTAATTCGTCTGGTGCATCGCCCGCGAGCTGAGAGATACCAAGAGTTAAAAGATGGCACGAGTTGAGAGATAGAACGAGTGAGAAATAGGGAGCTGATAGATACACAGCTGATGGATACGAAGTTGCTAGCTGCGGGTTGAATCACCCAGCGGCCGCTGCCCGGTGAGCCGAATCAAGCAAACTAAATCCCGAATTAACCTCATCAAATCCCAGATCACATAGGCCTGCGTATCGTTCCCCTTGGCAATGACGCCAGGGGCACGCTACTCGGCTAGCGGTAACGGGTGGGTGAATCTAGCGCGTTACGACGCGCATTTTAATGCCGGTATCGTGAACGAATGTGCAGCGGGAATATGATGCCAAGAGCGAACGTTCACACCGGCGACAAGCAAAACGTGATAGGGAGCGTCAGCCACTTGGCAACTTTGCCTTTCTTGAGTGAAGACGCCCCGATTAAAGGAGTAAAAATGTCGTCAGAAATCAACAATGTAACGGTACTTGGCACAGGCGTGCTCGGCTCACAAATCATTATGCAAAACGCGTGGGCTGGGAAAAATGTAGTTGCATACGATATTTCCGATGAGATTCTTGAAAAGCTTCCAGAACGCTGGGAATGGATCCGTGGCCACTATTTGCGCGACGTCGAGGACTACAGCGACGAGAAGTTCGAAGAGGCTATTACACGGATATCTTCGTCGAGCAACTTGAAGGAAGCAGTCTCCAATGCTGATATTGTGATCGAGGCTGTTCCTGAAGTGCTGGATCTGAAGAAACAGGTATGGGCAGAGGTGAACGAAGCTGCGCCCGAGCATGCTATTTTCGCTACCAACACCTCGTCATTACGCCCCTCGGACTTCATGGAGGCAACAGGCAGACCCGAACGCTTCACGACCTTACACTTCGCAAACCTCATTTGGCGCAACAACACCGGCGAAGTAATGCGCACGCCAAAGACGTCAGATGAGACATTTGATGCCGTGCTCAAGTTCGCTGAATCCATTAACCTTGTGCCGATTCCGATCCAGAAGGAAGTACCAGGGTACCTCCTCAACTCTTTGCTGATTCCATTCCTTAATGCTGCCGCTAATCTGTGGGTCAACGGTTATGCCTCGCCTGAAGATATCGATAAAACGTGGCATGTGGCTACGAAGTCGGTAAAGTCCGCTTTTGAAATGTATGACGTCGTAGGCTTCAACGTGGCCTACAACATCAATAGGGCGCGCTTCGGTGAAGAAGAAGGTTCATTTGCTTGGCATCTGAAGCGCCAAATCGATAGGGGCGTCACTGGTTTTGCGAGCGGCAAAGGCTTCTATATTTATGACGAAGAGGGCAATATTACTGGGCCAAACCCAGATATGGTATCGCCCGAAGCTTCAGCTCGCTCCTGATTCTGCTGTTATCCGCGCCTGAGTTCGCGCGGTACTCAGATGGCGGTTCTTTAAGGCTAAAACCTTGAAGAACCGCCATTTCTGTTGTGCTCCGTGTGGTGTGGCGTCCGTGCCGTGCGTCGGCAATGAGGCAGGGGACTAAACTATTCACAAAACTAGGCGAAGAGAGATGAGCCGCTTGTAGGATACAGCGCCAGCAGCTGATACTCACATGCACCAACAGTGCCGACCCTTCAGTCTCACGCGCTCGGTTGACACCTTGTGCCATTGTTCAGATCGGTGCCGTTTGCTAAATCGAACGCGTGAGGCGAGAGCCAGGTGCGCTTAGAACACTGCGCGAAGCATGAGCACGGTTACGGCCCCGATACCTGCTGCAGCCGGCAGCGTCACTATCCATGCAAGCCCAATGGGTTTCATCATCTTCCAGTTTGCAGCTCGATTGACGAGGCCAACCCCAAGGACTGCTCCAATGAGAATATGGGTGGATGATACGGGCAAGCCTAACTGGGAAGCTAGAAGCACAACCGTAGCTGCAGCCAACTCAGCCGCAAAGCCAGAACTAGGATGCATCTTCGTAAGGTTTGTGCCCACAGTCTCAATCACATTCCGCCCGATAAACCATAGGCCAACAACGAGTGCCACGCCAAAGGCGAGCAGAGCAGGAGTGGGGATCACCGCCATCTCGCCCACAGCCGCCGTCTTAAATACATCGAGAATAGCTGCGAACGGACCAAGCGCATTGGAAATATCATTCGAGCCGTGAGAAAAAGCGAAAGCGGCAGCGGTAAAAACCTGCATCCACGAAAACAAGATAAAGGTAGAGCGCGAGAGGCTCTTATTGGTGAGCGTCTTGGCGAACATCGTCATTGCAAACCACGTTAAGGTGGCAATCATGATCAGCAGCGCGCTGCTTTGAAGAGCCGTGAACTCCAAATCGAGATTCTTGAGCCCTTTGAACAAGAGCATCGACGAGATAATCACCGCACCTGCAGCCGCAAGAAGGGGCACGTACACCATGAGGGCTCTGTGAGCATCGAGGTCATTAACGCCCTTGTCGAGCTTCTTGAGGGCGTAATCGTATTTCTGCTCTAAGGTGGGTTCCATTCCGTGAGCGATGGCCGCTCGTGCTTGAGCTGCCATCTCTTTCGCTTCTGCCTTGGGTAAGCGGGCATTGGCGTATGCTACGGTCTGAATATAGCCGATGCGATCAAAGTTCTCTGCCGTGGTGCCCGTGTGCTCGATAAACTCTTGCTTAAGTTCAGTGAGCCGCACATCTGCCTTTTCGTTGTAGAGCAGAATCGACTGCTTAATAAACTTAAACAGGGCAAAAGCTACGATCCCGCCCAGCAGTGGCGATATCACCCACGAGATGGCGATTTGTCCGATTTCACTCCACTGCACAGTGCTCAAGGCGGAGCCGAGTCCTTCAAAGCCGGGTTGTGAAGGATCCTGGCTAATCATGACGCCAGTAGTGAGCGAGGCTCCCACAATTGCGCCGATGATCGAATGCGTCGTAGACACGGGCAGGCCTGATTTTGTGGCGATCAGTAGCCAAATTGCAGCGCCCGTAAGTGCGGCCATCATAATAAAGACGAAATCCATCGGGTTCGTGGTTATCGCCTCGATGTTCACGATTCCAGAACGCACCGTCTCTGTAACCTCGCCGCCAGCAATCACTGCTCCGGCTACTTCAAACACGGCCGCAATCAACAAAGCTTGCTTGATTGTGAGCGTGCCAGCGCCCACGGATGTGCCAAATGAATTAGCTACGTCGTTACCGCCAATATTGAAGGCCATGAACAGGCCAAGAATCATAGCCAAAATCAGCAGGAAACCAAAGGTGCCGACCGGCACGTATGAGCGCGTCCATATAATGAAGGCCGCGAGCGTGATGGCCATCAACGTGCCAAAAGCAATGTGCCACCAGCGATCTTCACCAAGGAAACGATGCCGAGATGGAGCGTTATTCACAGAGGAAGGAGAGTGAGAACCTGAATGCTGCGCAGGTTGCAGATGTGTATCGGGCATAGAAGAATATCCTGATCTATAGCTCGAGAGCGCACATGCATAGCGAGCGAGCAGTGTGCACTGGTAAGCGCGGAAACTAGATGCGCTCTACCACTGCCATAGTAACGGCGATTCGCGCCAACATACCACTGAGCCAAACGTGAAATAAGCCCTATAGTCAAGCACTATACGGTGAGTCATTGAGCGAGCGACGTCAGATGATCGTAGGCCACCCTCGCGTGAAGGCGAACGCCCGTCACAAGCGTCTCGTCATCCGCGTAGAACGCTGGATGATGATTGGAGACGAAACCGCGCCCACCGGGAGTCGAGATCAGCTCCCCGTCAACCAACTCTGTATCTTGCACGCCGAGCCCCACGTAGAGCCCGCCGTAGCGGTTCACAAACTCAGAAACGTCGTCATAGCCCAAAGACGGCGGCGGCGTGACGATATTACTCTCACCCACAATTGCAGCGAAAGACGGCGTCAGGGCATCCACCCACTCCTTCGTATTATGGACGGCCGGTACAGGCTGCAGAAACTCAACCTCTGCCTGGCAACCGTAGGCGGCGGCGTTTCCTGCCACCAGGGAGCGTAAGCGTTCCTGAACTTGAGCCATGACGGCGTCCGATAGAGAGCGAATCGTGCCCCAACACGTGACGCTCCTACCGATCACGTTGAAGCGGCCAACGTCGTCGATATGGCCGATCGAAACCGTAAAAGGAGAGAAGGCATTCGTCTGCCGGTAGATTTGCCCGATACCCGTAAGGATCTGGCCTACGGCAGGCATCGGATCGATCCCTTCCCACGGCGTAGAACCGTGTACCTGTTTGCCCGTGACGGTGATCTTCACCATGCATGATGCGCCAAACTGAGTGCCTGGCATCACCGTAACTACACCTTTGGGGAAGGGCTGCACGTGCATACCAAAAGCCATCGTTGGAGAAAACTCATCGAGTGCGCCAGACTCAATCATCGCTCGTGCTCCGCCGGTTTCGCCCGCAGGTGCACCTTCCTCGGCAGGCTGAAAGACGGCGATCACATTACCAGGTAGATTACCCCGTTGCTCAGAAAGAATACGCATTGCGCCAAGAAGCATTGCTGTGTGGCAGTCGTGCCCGCAGGCATGCGATACGGGGAACGGGCCGCCCGGATACGTAGTGTCACGAACTGTGGAGGCGAAATCAACTCCGGATTCGTCCGATACAGGAAGTGCATCAATATCGGCGCGTAGTAGCGCCGTGCCCGCGCCGGACTGCTCACCGCGCAATACTCCGATCACTCCGTGGCCGGCAATCCCTGTACGAACGTCGTCTATGCCAAACGAGCGCAGCTTTTCGGCGATAAAAGCAGCGGTGTTTTCTTCGCGATTTGATAGCTCTGGATGCTGGTGGAGGTAGTGGCGCCAGGCGATCATATCCTGGGCAGTATCGTGGGCTCGCTGATCTAGTTCGTGTACGGCTGTGTTAGGTGCGTCCATCAATTCTCCTCAATTGTCTTGTGACGTCAACTGCGCTGTCGCGTTAATTGTGCATCTATTGTGATACTACTCTTTTGAAGATCGCGGTGTTTGAGGGTGGCGATGGTATCTCTAATGGCGTTCGAGGCAGCGCCTGTGGAATAAGCCATTGTGGGTCGCGGAATAAGCCAACACGGTTTGTGGAATAAGATGGAGTTAATAGTCCAGCCCGCCCGATTGCCTAGCGTGGGCGGGTGTTCTCCCCACATAGGGTGTGCGAATGTGAGGCGCGAAGATGGAACGCAGTTTTAGGAATAACGGCGGAAGCCTTGTGGTGCATGATCGCGGGGCATGTGTTACCTCTTGGGTGCCAGCTGCCACGGGTGAAGCTCCGGTGAACGATGTGCTCTTTACAAGCAGAAGTTTCGCAGTAGATCGCAGGCCTGCTGGTGAGAGCCCCAATAAAGAAACGTACAGCGGGGAGGCACACGCTGGAATACCGATTTGTGCGCCGTGGTTTTCTGGTGGACGCGCGGGCGTAGACGTGCCTCGCAAGCATGGGCTTGTGCGCTGGGTGGATTGGCATTTTGACGGCGCCGCCCAGGAGCCCGGTGCGAGCGATGTTTCCCACGCCGGTAATCCGAGTGCGGACGGCGGCAGTGAAGATTCCTCTGAGTGGACGCGCCTGAGCTGGCATATTGCTGGGGCTGAACTTGAAAGTATGCCCGGATCAGAGAGCTATCCAACTGACATGGAGTACCGCTACGATGTGGGCTTTGGCCTTCGCAGCGGCGTGCCACGCGTGGACGTCATGCTGACGATCAGCTCGCCAACGCAAGACGTTATCGTAGATGCCGCTTTGCATACCTATTATCGCGTGCAAGACGCGCAAACTGTGCGGCTCTCGGGGCTTGAAGGATGCACAATCGATGACTTATTGGCAGGAAAGAAATACACGATCACCTCGGATCTCGATTACTCATCACGAGATGCAGTGATTTACTCGGGAGCGGCGTCGGCTCCGCACATGGTATTTGATCGCGGATGGGATCGGCTTCGTATCACGCCAATCAACGGCTCGAACATTGTGTTGTGGAATCCAGGTGAAGCTAACACTGCCAAGATTGAAACCTTAGCCCGCGATGAGTGGAAAGATTTCTTCTGTGTAGAGGTAGGCAATGTTTTAGACGACGCACGTACAATCTCCGCTGGGACGTCGCTGAGCTTTGGCTTTAGCGTCGAACACCTCGGTGAGTGAGCACTTCTGCGTGGTGCGTGACATCACTGCTCGCCAAGAGGATCAGGCCACAGCCTGCGCGCAGCGTTGCGTTCTGCAACAACGCTGAGGATACCGAACGCTATTCCTATCGCGATTAACGCAATTGCAGGAATCCAGCCGATCGTGCTGAGGCGAATATTCGGGGTGATGAGCATCAGAGCAATTGCCGGCGCTAACGTACCAATGAAAGGAAGTAGCTGTACATCTTCCCTAATGAGGCTCTCTTCCCATCGAATATCTGCTTCCGACTCTGCCGGAACTGGTTGGCGCGCGATCACAGCAGCAATAATCCATCCCAGTGGAATGGTTGCAACAGAAGCGATGAGCGCAACGGATGTGAACGGCGTCGCCCCATCGTGAAGTGCCAATGCGCAATAGATGGTCAACGGCGCAGTTACTACACTGAGTGTCATCGCGAAATAGATCTGCGGGGTAGGGAAGAAATCCGTAAGACGGCGAGCCGGGCGCGCTGCCCCAAAATCAGCGGAACCTCGGTGCTCGGCTTCCTGGCGCCGTCTGTCGTACAGATTCGTGCACGCACGAGTGGCAAACAGAAGAAGGAAGAACGCACAGAAAAGCGGCGCCAAGCTGATTACGTCGGTGAAGCATATCGCCGCCGCCAGAGCAATAACCATCACGATGAGTACGATAAGAGTCGCGCGGTGTGCTCGGGGAAGGCGCTCGCGGTAGCGCTGCTCGAATTCAGGCGTCATTACTGGCAGCGGTAGAGCACCTCGCGGGGTGACGCCGCTGCCGAGCCTATCGAGCCGCAGGCGCCCCTGGTCTGCACGAAACGCTACGTAGAATAGCGCAGCAAAAACTACTACCGCTGCTATTGGAACTAGGCGATCCAATGTTCCTCCTCTAGATATGCGGATCTTCTCGTTGAACCGAAGCTATGTACTGTAAGTTGTGGGCGGCAGCGAATGGGAAACGAGTAGCTGGAGGCGAATAACAGGCAATCATCGAGCATAGCGTTGTACAAATGATGCGATGAGCTCGTTTGCTCCTTTCACGTCTGCGGATTGCCGCATGTCTTCAATGGCCTGAGCTGTAGAGGGATCAAAATATGCCCCCGAATAGTAGGCTGTACGGATCTTCATCGCCTCGTTGTCGATCTCGGGATGAAACTGGGTGCCGTAGATATTGTTCTTGATACGAAACATCTGCACGGGGCACGCATCGGAGGAGGCTAGGACGACGCTATTATCAGGCATGACGCCTACAGCATCGTGATGGCCAACGAAAGCCTGGAACGGAGAGGGAGTCGCGGCGGTGATGGCATCTTGCCTACCGGCGTTCGTGACGGAAATCTGCGGCGCATCGATATCTTCGGCATACTCGTGCGTGATCGTTCCGCCACCAGCGACGGCGAGCGCATGCATACCATAGCACATGCCAAACGCGGGAATATCGGCATCGATAATGCGCTGTGAAACGGCAACCGTGCGGGCTTCCATGGCATTTTGTGCATCAGTGCGTTGCTCAGCGGCATCGCCGAAGCCATATTCTGAGCCTGAAATGAATACTCCAGAATATTGGCTCAGATCGAGTGCCGCTATTTCTTCGTCCGAGGCGCGTAGCATCCGCACTGGGATGAGATCCCTACCAAGCTCAAGCCCGCCAAGACGCGCAATCGTTGTAAGCTCTGAGGTGATGATGTTCTCTGCTGGGCGGCACAGCAGCATCACAAACGGGTGAGAAACTGCGGCACTCATTGCCTGCCATCCCGATTACTCTGCTCGCTCACAGCGTCGTACATGTGCATTGCCATATCGGCGAGCCCTGTGAGCCCAGCGATCACTACAGCTTGTTTGGTATGGGCGTAGCGACGTCCACCAAGACGTGCCCGCTCTGCGCGGCGATAGATCCACTTTTCGCCCCCAACCATGAGGGCGATATTGATGCCAACAATGGCTACAGCTGTGGCGCCTATGATTCCCTTTGTTCGCCAGTCGAGGTTGTGGATTGCGTCTTTGATTGTGGCCGGACTGCCGTCTGTAGTAGCGGGTGCGCCGTCCGGTGGGGCGGGAGTGTTGAGGGCATCGAGAACATGAGAATCCGTGGCATCGCCGTTGGTTGGTGTTGCGGCGTCTTCAAAGGTCACGGCGGATTCATCGTCGATATTATCTGTGATTGGTGCTTCGCCCAGCGTTTGTATGTTCGTTCTAAGGGCTGCGAGATCATCTGCGTGAAAATATGCAGTGACGGCGCCCACTTCCGCGGTGCATAAGGTTTTGACGATCGCTCGTAGTGGGCGTGTTTTCACGAAGTCAGGAGTGGCGTAATAAGCGAACGTGCCGACACTGCCCAATGCGAATTCAGCAAGATATCGTTTTGCGGGAAACATCTGAACAATCGGTGCCATCGTTGCCACCTCCGTGCCTTTCGTTAATACGCCATCTTCACCTGCGATATATTCACACTAGTGTAACAGCCCTTGCGCCCAAGGGATATCCCTCTAGCGGCTGATCCTATGGTCTAGCTCAACTAGAATGAGCGCCAGGTAATGGTGTGAATGCCTTAGCGGAAGTTACGTGCTGTGCGTGATCTGGGCAATGTGATCCAAGTAAGAGGAGCCCCGAGAGGTTTCCATCCCAGCGCCACCGATACGGCTGCCGCAATCAGCACGAGCATGATCTGCCATGTGACGCCGGGTAAGATCGAGGCAAGCCAGGGAAACAGGCCAAGAGCGCGAAGAATCATAATCGGCACAAAATGCCAGAAGTAAATCTGCAGTGAACGCGCCCCGAGCGTCGTCATAAGACCCATATTGCGCCGTGGAATAAGCACGAGCACGGCAAAACTCATGAGAACCTGAATAGTATATGCGAGTAGCCGGTGGTACCAAGCAGCGCCCACGATCCCCGTCTCATCGAAAGGCAAACGGCCAGAGAACAAGAAACGCAAGGGGAGGACGTCAAAAGTAAAAAAGACACACGCGCCGGCAGCCACTACCATTATCAGAGCAGCTCCCACGCGCACCCAACGCCGAGACGCCACCTCGGCAAACCTTTGTGGCGTGAGCATATAGCCTATCCAGAAAAACGGAAAGAAAACGATAATGCGTGAGAGGTAAAGAAAGTCGCCAATCATCGCATCATAGCCGGCGAAGGTGCCAACCAGTAGCACAAGAACAAGCACTGATAGGCGATTGTGCGTGCGAAAGAGCCACGCAATGGCATACCACACCGCCAAAGCGAACATGAACCATGGCGTAGATGAATCTTCGAATAACTGAATTGTGGTGGTGCCCGTCGCGATCCAACTTGCGATTGAACGCACGATTTACATTGCGAAACCGAGAATCACGAGCGTCATAACGCGATAGATCGGGAAGGAAGAGCGGGCGTTCATCTCGCGCAAGAACATGCCCGAAATGAGGATAAACAGCGGCATGTGGAATGAGTAGATGAACGTGAACGCGCCCGCTGCGAAACGCTCGCCTGGCGCGAAACCAAAGATGAAAGATTCGATGAAATGCCCGATGACGACGAGCGTGATCAGTACGAATTTCGCATTATCGTACTTGGCAACGCGCTCCGCCATACGAGCCTTTCATCATGTTAGAGGTTAGTCTTCGCCGAATTCGAAGGCTTTTTCAATAATGCTGCGATCCAAGCCAAGCTCCTTGGCTGCGCGCACCACGAAACCCTCGTGGCTATCTGCTACGGCCTTAGCCTTGGCTGGGCCGTATTTGCCGCCCACCTTCGAAAATACCTCGTGGATGTCCTGCTCAGTCTTGCCTGTTTCTTTGGCAAGACCAGCAAGTACTCTTGGACGATCAGTGTCGTACATCGGAGTGTACTTCTCAATATCGTCATAGCTCAGACCTAGCTCATCAGCCATGCCTTGTGTGAACTGGCGGTGTACCTCTTCTACAGCGGGATCGCCCGCGGCGTGTGCTTCTTCGCCGGCCTTGTGCAAGCCTGGCACGAGCTCATCGGCGCTCTTTCCGGTCAGTTTGATGAGGTTTGCGAGCAAGCGTTCATGCATCTCTTGGGTGTTCATATCAGCACCAACCTTTGCTTAGATACGTAGGTGTTAGTTCTGTTCTGCCGTACGTTTCGCTGAAGCGTGCGGCGCGTACACCCAAACCAACATGCTTTACTGCTCGTTTATTTCGCTGGGCAGTGTCCAATACCTCACGCCCATGCACCTTACGGCCATGCTCATGCACAGACGTGACCGTAAGGATGGGCGAAAAGGCTACTCACCGCTTTTAGCGCCGCGGTATCCGTTCGGGTTTTGGGTCTGCCAGTTCATCGAGGTTTCCGCCATTGCGTTGATGTCGAACTCGGCAACCCAGTGAAGATCGGCTGCGGCCTTCGAAGCATCGGCGTACGACGCGGCGATATCTCCAGCGCGTCGCGGCTTGATTTCGTAAGGAATCGGGTGGCCTGCGGCCTTCTCGTATGCCTTGATCACTTCGAGCACAGAGTATCCGTGCCCCGTGCCGAGGTTATAGGTATAGACGCCGGCTTCATCGATATGTTCAACGGCCGCAACATGCCCTTTCGCAAGGTCGACGACGTGAATGTAGTCGCGTACGCCCGTTCCATCTGGGGTGTCGTAGTCGTCGCCAAATACCTGCACAGCTGGCAGCTCGCCAACTGCAACTTTTGCCACATACGGGGTGAGGTTCGCAGGAATGCCTTTCGGATCCTCGCCGATGAGGCCGGTCTTGTGTGCGCCTACAGGGTTGAAGTAGCGCAGTATCACCATCGTCCAGTCTGGATCAGATGCGGCAACATCGCGCAGCACCTGCTCTTCCATTACTTTAGTCCACCCGTATGGGTTCGTTGCCAAGCCGGCAGGGCTTTCTTCGGTGAGTGGGAGAGTTTCTGGATCGCCATATACGGTAGCCGACGAAGAAAAGACGAAGTTCTTCACATTGTGTGCACGCATCACTTCCAAAAGCTTCAGGCCGCCGCCGACGTTATTGTCGTAGTATTCCAGAGGGATCTCAACGGATTCGCCTACGGCTTTCATTCCTGCGAAATGGATTACCCAGTCGATCGGGTTTTCGTCGAATACGCGGTTCATAAACTCCGTATCGCGGATATCGCCCTCGTATGCTTTTACAGGTACGCCAGTGATTTCTTCGACGCGTTTGAGTGCAACTGGTGAAGAATTGGAGTAGTTGTCTACGCAGATGACGTCATATCCTTGCGTCTGAAGTTCAATAATTGTGTGGGTGCCGATGTAGCCAGCGCCGCCAGCCACCAAAACCGTCGTCATCGAATACCTCTTATCGTTGATTATTTGTGTGTAGCCGAATATGCCCGTGCGCCGATGTGCCGCGGTTGCGCCATCTGCCCGTGGCCAGCGCATGCCTAGCATACTGCTTATTTCTATTGTCTCATTCGCCGTGAGCAGTACCGAGCATTTCGCCATAGGTGTGCTCGATTCGTCTCCTTTTTGAGCATAAAACTGATCGAACTTTGCATCTGATGG
>JALFZJ010000033.1 GCA_022783665.1 Arcanobacterium sp. | reverse complement strand
GCCCCACAGTGCCTAACGCTTGCTGGATGAGAGCTTTGCGCTCAGGGATGCTTATCTGGTTGATGGCGAGTTTGAGTTCGAGATTCTCCGCGATCGATCGATGCGGTAGCACATGAAAATCTTGAAATACGAATCCGATTCTTTGTGCGCGAAGAATGTTCAACTCCGATTCCCGTAACGCCTGGGTATGCTCACCTTCGAATTGATAGGTGCCAGAAGAAGGCGAATCCAGTAAGCCAAGGATGTTCAACAACGTTGATTTTCCTGCACCTGATCGGCCAACTATCGCTACACGTTCCCCATAAGTAACTGCGAGATTTACGCCATCAAGAACCGGCAATGGCGGTTCAACATCATAGGTTTTTGTAATGTCAGTCAATGTGACAAGCATGATCAACCCGCCGCAATCACTACTTGCGTCCCAGCAAGGTCTGTCTCACTAATGAGCGCATACCCATCGATTACTCGCGCGACGGTAATCCTTAGAGTCTCATTATCGCGAGCGCCGATGACGTAAGTACCACCCTCCCCCTCGCGTATTGCTGTGACCGGAACAGCGAGGCTCGATACTTGCTCTTCGTCTCCCCCTCCTATCACTCGCACGGCGAGCTGGTCCGATAAATCTGCCCCGTCGGGCACCGGAATTGTGATGTCGTAGCCTGGGGTTGAGTCCTGATCCTCACTATCAGTCATCTTAAACTCACTCACTGAACGAATGACGCTGGTCAAAGGATTGCCAGTCCCATCGCTAGCGAGAATCGATACACGGCCGTCTACTGGAAAATCATCAATGTCAGATACGGGAACACGCGCGGTAATCAACGCCTCCCCGAATCTCAATTGCGCAAGTGGCGTCGTATCGTTGAGTCTTTCACCTTGGGCGAGTACAGACTCTACCAGGGCATGCGCTGCGGGTATCGCTAAGAACTCCGCGGCGACCACAGGAGTAAGTGACGGGGTAGATGCTGTTGGCTCTGAAGACTCCGAGGCAGCGGAACTAGCTTCATCGCTATCACCATCCTCATGGGCGGCGGTAACCTCCGCAGCTACTGGAGGTGTTGACTGACTGTTCTTGTACAACGTCATAACCGCACTGGCAGTACGTGATCCGTAGACGCCGTCAAGGGTGCCATTGTACAGGCCTAAACGTTGCAGTTCTTTTTGAAGGGCAAGGACGTCATCTCCCGAATCTCCGGAGGTAATGTCTCGATACAGGTCAAACGGCAACTGCATGACGAATACAGGCCGCCCAGAAACGCGCGCAATTACCGATCCTGAATTAATGGTGCTACCCGGAGAAGTGAGCACTGCAGTCACGACGCCTTGAGAATCGGATCCACCGTAGAACAACTCGCGAACTGTGCCCGTAGACGCTTTTCCACTAATTTCTGCTCGTGGCAGCGTAAAGGTCTTGTTTTCGATCACTGCGGTCGCTACTGGTGATGTGCGCGAGTTGGCGATTGCCGCCTCATGATCGGAAACAATTAATGGGCGAACTACGAAGCCAGTAGCAATTCCTGCCACGCATGCAGCCACTACCGCCACAATCCAGCCGAGACGTCCACGGTAAATATCTCTGAGCTTCATCATCGTACCGTTTGGAATAGATCCGGATGCGAGGCGATGAAGGTTTCTGCCTCGTCAAGTCCATCATCGATAGTCTTGCGTTGAGCAACGAGTTCATCGGCGTATTGTTCGATAATTGGAGCCTGCTTCTCAGCCCAAATCTTTACGATGCGCTGGATGAAGTCTGTCTCGTCTTTACAGGCGACGATTTCGTTCGCTAATAGAATCTGTTGTTCGTTAATAGTGTAGGGATCAACGCCCGCGACGGTGAATGGGAAGTAGGCGTCTCCACTGTTGGAGACCTTGAGCCCTCGGTTTTCGTAACACTGCCGTAGATCGTCGAAAGCTTGGGTGGCTCGTTCGTCGTTCTTGACGAGCTCCCAAGAGTTGTTCAGCTCCTGCTGACCTGGGCCGCTATACAGCTTTGAATCGCCGAAATGCAGCTCAGGAGCTGTAATACTCGCATTACAGTTTTCAGTAACAGTGTTGATGACATCATCTGGCAAAGAAGCATTCGCAAGGTGTGGCTTTTCTTCTCGCCGAGCCGCAAAATCGGCAGGCTCTTCAATGTACCCGTTAGCAACCAGCTCAGCTTCCGTCATTGGTTTAGCATTGCCGAATTCGTTCGCCATCTGCTGCGTCCACGGCCCGAGCTCATACCACATGGTTTGCGACGGAAGAGGGGTGGCGGGTGAGGATACGGCTACCCACGGAATACCGTACTTTTCCCGAGCACACTGCGCCATTTTCGCCGATGCAGCACTCTGCAGGATCCACGTCTCGTGCTCGGTTTCTTTGAAACGGTCCCCGGGCAGGATAACCGAACTCGTCTCAGGATCAATCTCAGCCTCGAGATTAAGACCCGAAGTCTCACTGCCTGCAGACGCGTCATCTACAGGTTCAGAACACCCCGAAACAAACGCGAGGCAAACAACCCATATCACACTGATTCCAAAACGAGCGCTCATGCCAACCCCTCTCCGATCGCATTACTTGCGGAACACCAGGCTCTAATTTTGACTATTGGAAGATGACCTTGTGGAAAAACTAGCAGCCCGGTCCTGTGAACACAATGCGACTCACACGGTTATCCCAGTTTTGCGCCGAGTATGGCCCAGTACCAGCACCATTAGAGAGCTTTGGATCGCGATAGTTTACCCCCGCTAACGTGCGACTATTGAGGACGAAGTAGCTACCGGTGCTGGCAGCACCATTGTCATAGAATCGAGTCGCATCACAAGTACCACCGTTTGCTGCTGCCGACGAAGCCATATTGTTGATGGTGGATTTCACGCTGCCAGATATCGATTGTGCCCACCACTTGCCGTTGTAATCGTTATCTGCCCATACACATGCGTAGCCTCGGGAACAATCACCCGTGCCGGCATAAGCTGGAGCTCCCATACCTACTACTCCGGCAATGCAAGCGACTGCCACGGCCAATGTGGAATAACGTTTCATTGCATCCTCCTAAATCATATGAACATCTGTGGATTATTCTGTATTATCGAAGAGTTCGGAGCGATTGCCGCCCCGATCCACCCTTCGCGAACCTACGGGCACAGGTTTCTGTGGCTCGTCTGCAACAAGTTGGAGCGAACACCAGCGTTCGACCTCTCGGTGCAAGTTCCGCAGGAGTGGACGCCCTTAGGATAGCCCCGAATGGTGCGCCGTCAATACCGCCATTCGTTGGTATACAAGCACCAGCTCATGTGCATAATGGCGAGAGAGAAGAGAAAAGAAGAGAAACTGGCATATCTATAGTGCAGAGAGGAATCTAAATGCAACGTACGTTCCACGTCACAACCATCATTGGAATGACGATCCTTGCCGCCATCATTCCAAGCACTACTAACGGAAATCCCGTATCCCATAAGTTCGCGCCAGTGCAGCCTATAGTTCAGAGAGTTAGTTTGGAAGGCCAAACGTCAACATTCGTTTTTCCTCCTGCCATCTGCAAACTCCTACCAACGTTTCCAGGGTGCAGGAACTGAATTCAACGTGAGGCACCGACTCAGGACACTGGTTAGATTGCCATCTTCGCCCTATCAACACTCTCCCAACAGCCAACGCATCGTGTTTAACCTAGTAGCGAGCGCATTCCTTTTCGTCTTCGACACGATGTTTTTACTGCTGGATCGACGCACAATTGATCCGTCCGAAGTGGCACTCACTCTCCTCTTGTTTGGCCTGTTTGTTGCAGCAGGTGCAATTCATCTCCTCGAGTATGTGTTCATTGCCGCGTTAGAGCTCCTCAACGTGCTTGATCTCATCCACGATTACTCCTCCATTTATTTCGCACTGTGCATCCTGATGACGTATTGGGTAATGCGGTCGTGGATTATGCCAGCGTTAGCGGTGATTTTGTTCAATGGCCTTGCTTCGGCAACGCTAAGTGCCTCCCCCGCTCTGCACATCTTTAGTTCCGTCCTGGCTGCTGCAATAATTCTAGGAACTGGTATGGCTCTAAGATGGCATAACGCGCGACGCGTCACCGCAGATGAGGCGAGAAAGCGATCCGAAGAGGCCACTGCACGAATCCGCGAGGAATTGGCCCGGAAACTTCACGACTCAACCGCGAAAGATCTTGCTCATGTATTTGTATTGGCACAGGACATTTCCTCACGCCACCCAGATCTGGCTGAAGAAATGCGGCCGCTTTTCCACGCTGCTTCACAAGCCTCAAACAAGATTCGCACCATGATCATCTCCTCCGACGCGATGACCGGCCCGATAGCGTTACAAGAAGTAATCGACGACGTGAAACGCATGCTGATGACGCGCCGCATCACGCTAGATACTGTGTATCCACACAAAGTGGATGACACCCTCAACGACGATCAGCGTCGTATAGCAGCCTTAGTCTTGCGTGAATGTGCGTCAAATATATTCAAATATGCACCATCGGAATCTCATGCTGATCTTGTAATTGACGCGGATACTCACACTGGCTTGCTCACTATCTCGTTGAGTAATGAGGTGGCCGCACGGCCAGACAGATCGGCAATAAGTACAGGATATGGATTAACTAATCTCCACAACATGATTCGTGAGGTACAGGGTACTATCGAATGTGTAGACCTGAGGCAACGGTGGATCACATATATCACAATCCCCCACTAGGAAGCCGTATTCTGTAACGATATGGAAATAGAAATCGACTCCGCAGAGGTAAACAATGGCTGCAGACCGCACTATAAGGATATTGATTGCTGACGATGACCCCATCATACGCAACGGCTTGAGCGACCTTTTGAATGCCGAGAGCGGCTTGGAGGTTGTTGCGACGGCTGAAAACGGGGCACAGGTAATAGAGGCTTTAGCGTTACATCGGGTTGACATGGTTCTGCTAGATGTGGATATGCCAGGCATGAATGGAATCGAGGTAGCGAGGCGGCTGAGCAAAACTAACACAAGCGTTACAATTATCATCCTTACCGCCTTCGAGTTCGAAGACTCCCTCGGGCAAGCCCTCGCGTTGGACGTGCGCGGATTCCTCACCAAAGATGTTCCTGCCCCACAGCTAGCTAACCTTCTCAGGCGGGCTTATTCTGGCCAACGAGTGATTTCTGAACGCCCCACGGAGATGCTCACGGCTGCATTCGCGCGAACTCAAATGAGACGCGAAGAGTATGCTGACTTCATTGCTGCAGTAGATTCACTACCCAATCATTTGGTGCCCACTTTCCGGCTTCTGCTGAAAGCTATCGCAAACAAAAACATCGCACGGATGACCGGTCTTAAGGAATCGACCGTAAAGTCTTATACCTCCGAAATATATGCGCGCACGGGCTGCGCCACACGCGGCGAGCTCGCCATTACTGCGGCTAAGGCAGGCATCGACCTAGATTGATCCGAGCTGCTGTGTGTACGATCCTACCCTTGCTGCTTAAATCCAGTTCTTGCACACAGTGCTCTTGCGCGTATTGCTGACCCATCATTGCTGAACCATAGACTGTGCAGCACCAAGCTTGCGCTTTCGCCACAAACCCGAATTGTTTTCTACACGTTCATCGGCGGCCAGGCGAGCGAGCTCGACGCGAACCTGCATTAGGGAAACTCCAGCAACCCGCGCGATACTCGCAGCATCTCTTCCTTGTATCTTAGGAACCGCGTCAAATACCCTCTCTCGCACCGGATCGAAACTCGCATCTATCACGTTGAGGAAATCGCCTGATGTAGAGTTTTCGCTCGTATCAACGCCCAGTTCAAGCTGTTCGCCGATGGGGGCAAGCAATTCGCGCACATGTTTTGGCCCTGCCACAAGTTGACCGCCATTACGGATAAGCTCATGGCAGCCATCGCTCGCTGGCATCGTCACATTACCCGGCACTGCCCCTACCTCACGCCCAATCGCCATAGCAGCTCTTGCCGTACTTAGCGCTCCTGAACGTATTGGCGCTTCAACCACCACAGTGGCTTGTGACAGCGCGGCAATAATCCGATTCCGAGAGAGGAACCTGAAACGTGCAGGTACAGCTCCTACAGGAGACTCAGACATTACCGCCCCTCCGTTGGAAAGCACCGCCTGATACAGTTGCGCGTGCGCCTGCGGATAGGGGCGCTCTACGCCGCCCGCAGTGACGATCACTGTGGAGCCTCCAGCAGTGATCGCACCTTGGTGGGCTGCCGCATCAATACCGAATGCCCCTCCCGATATGATCGGATAGTCACCCGCTAGATCAAAAGCAAGCTGACTGGCGATACGGCTCCCATATTGTGTGCATGCGCGTGAGCCCACAATTGCACAACTGCGCTGACGCAACACACTGGCTTCACCACGAACCCACAGCATGAGCGGCTCGCGTTCACCCAGATCGGCAAGCTGCTCAGGCCAAGCATCATCACTCGGGATGAGTATGCGAATCCTTAGCTTTTCAAGGACGCGATCATCGAATGCGCTCAACCCTGCTAACCTATTGAGCCACCCCTGCGGATATTGCTCGGGCGCTCGGCGCACCTTCTCCAATGCCTCAGTGAACCCGTAGTGAGTAACCAGAGCTTTCGCCACCACGTCACCTCCCTCAACGATTCGGCTCCACGTGATGGCGCTACGATGCTCATCAGTAATGTGCACCAGCATCACCTCCTGTGAGTAGGCCATACGCCAGCATGAGCTCATCACTGCCCGGTTCGCTTCGTTCGAAGAGATCAGTAAGAGTCCACGAGATACGCATAATACGAGTCAGACCTCGCATTGAAAGCTCACCCGATTCAAGCCATCGATCTATCATGGTGATGGCAGCCGTGCTCTTGGGCTCATGAGCATGTAACCATTTAGTTGATAGACGAGCGTTCGTGACGCTAAGGTTCAAGGCCTCACGTTTGCACCGAGCCTCCTGACGCTCCCGCGCCATCGCAACCTCCTCTTTGATGTCGCTCGTGCTCACGCCAAAGTGACGAAGATGAGCCTTATGCGGGCGGCGCATGATCACGCGGATATCGATCCGATCGCGCACCGGCCCTCCTAGACGCGTGCGATAGGCATGTTGTACCGCAGGGGTACAGGTGCATTTTCCTGGACCGTCAAATAAGCGGCCACAGCGGCAAGGATTTGCCGATGCGATGAACTGGAATCGGGCGGGAAACTGTACTGCGGCACGCGAACGACTGATTTCCACCATTCCGTTTTCCAACGGTTGGCGCAATGCTTGGATTACGTTGGTTGCAAACTCTGGGAATTCGTCGAAATAGAGCACGCCACGATCTGCCATCGTCACGGCACCTGGGCGCGGTACTCCTGCACCTCCACCAACGATTGAAGCTATCGTGGCGCTGTGGTGCGGAGCTATGAAAGGCGGACGTTGGGGCAGATGCGTTACATCTCCGCCATACGCAGAACGCACTATTGCCACGTCCATTGCTTCTTCTTGCGTGAGATCAGGTAAGATTCCAACGATTCGCTCAGCAAGCATCGATTTGCCCACGCCAGGAGGGCCTATCATCTGGAAGTGATGCCCACCAGCTGCAGCGACCGTCATCGCCCATACAGCGTCGTCTTGGCCGCGCACATCGCTGAGATCGGGGACGTTATTCTCAACCTTTTCCATTACCTTCTCCAGCGGTGGAAAATCGGGAAAGTCAAGCCCAGTAACCCCGGCCATTGCTGCTACTTGGCCGAGATGATTCACCGGTGAGAGTTGCATCCCCGTAACGAGGCGGGCTTCACTGAGATTTGCCGCCGGTATCACAGCGCCGGAGTATCGGCTGGTGTGTGCAGCAATGACGGCGGGAAGAACGCCGCGTACAGCGCGTATCGTACCATCGAGCCCAAGTTCACCCATGACGAGAGTGCTCCTGGGTATGCCCCGAAAGCGCTGGGCGCTCAGTACTGCTACCGCAATGCCTAGATCGAAACTTGTGCCGTGTTTGCTCACATGCGCAGGAGACAAATTGACCGTTACGCGCGAGTTTGGCCACGGCAACCCAATGGTATGGAAGGCTGCTCTGATGCGTTCCTTGGCCTCATTGACGGCAGTATCGGGCAGGCCAACGATCGTAAAATGTGGCAAACCCTGAGTGATGCTAGCTTCAATCGTCACGGGTATCGCTTCTAACCCGAGCATCGTCATCGCGTGGGCTATCCCCACTACTGATTCTGCCATCTCATCACACATCCTTGATATGTGTGATCGAGTAATCTTCAGCCCCTACGCTTAAGGCGATAACATCGAGCGCAAGGTACTCCGAGCGCTGATTCGTCTGTGCCATCCACAGGAGAAGGAGTTTGCGCAATCGCTGCACTTTGCGTTTATTTACCGATTCAAGCGCTGCAAGGTCATGCCGCGCTCGCCTAGTCTTTACCTCAATACCAACAATCGCAGAGCGCTCAGGATCGTAGGCAACAATATCAATCTCGCCGCCCTGGCACGCCCAATTCTGGTCGAGAATATGCCAACCAAGCGAACGTACATGTGCCCGCGCACACGCCTCTCCCCAATCACCTAGACTTCGCGTCGTAGCTGATAGAACGTCGTCTATTCGTGTTTTCATCAAACCTCCCAGTTCGATGAAAACAAGCCTTATGCGGCAATTCGTGGCACTGCAAGAAAATGTGGATTAATAGGATCGCCCAGATATATGTGGACAACGTGCGGCGGCACCCCTCGCCGATGCTTAGCGTCACTACCCGTTACTACTCGTCGTCGAAATCTAGTTCTCGAGAAATATCTGTATGCTGAAGTTCTTCCACATTGACGTCCTTGAACGTCAAAATATGTGCGTTGCGAATAATGCGCGAGCTACGGTAAATATCCCACACCCAGGCATCAGTGAGCGTGATGTCGAAAAAAATATCGCCCGCAGATGATGAACGAACCTTCACATCAACATCGTTCGCTAAATAGAATCGGCGCTCTGTTTCAACGACGTAGCGGAACAGATTTACTACATCACGGTATTCGCGGTAAAGTGCGAGTTCTTGTTCTGACTCAAAATTCTCAAGATCGCCCACCGAGCCGCCTTCCACCTATTGTGCATCTACCTGTGTGCCAGTCTACGGCGCAAACCGGTACACGTCTAACCGTGATAGCAGCGCGGTTGGCAGCTTCTATTACATTTCTATTACTTGGCGGCGCACTTCAGGCAACACCAGGCAACTTCCACGATGTGCGGTGGTGAGGAGATGGGCCGTATTGGTTCAGTGCTGCGATATGTGCGGCCGAGGAATACCCTTTGTTTGCTGCCCAGTGGTAGCGTGGATCTGCCGCGTCGAGCTCAACCATTAGCGCATCGCGCTCGACTTTTGCAAGCACAGACGCCGCAGCCACCACTGCGCAGCGCGCATCACCTTTAATCTCCATAAACACTGGAACATCTGGTAGGGGTTCCTCACCTGTCTCCATCACAGACGTCTGACTCCACCAGTTGTGTTTACCGTCGAGGATGAGGCCGGATATCACGTATCCTTGCTGCTCGAGGCTTTTGCATGCCCGCCGCGCGGCGTTACGCAAGGCTCCCAAGATGCCGTACTCATTTACCTCGTATGCAGGAGCATGCCCGACTGCACTAGCTGCAACCCAGGCTTGTACGGGTTGTATTATCTCTTCGCGGCGGCGCGCGCTCATCAGTTTTGAATCTTGAAGCCCTCGAGGAAAATCGTCGCTGGTATGAACGTTGATGAGTGCTATTCCCACAGAAGCAGGGCCTGCGAGCGCGCCCCGCCCTACTTCGTCTACACCGGCGAGAAACACCTCTTCACGCGGCACCGTGTGCCCGTCGTCTATGCTTTGGGGATCGCCAGTATCGCATGACGCTGAGCCGCTACTGATGAGTTGATCGAGTATGCGCTTTTCTATCTCGCGCGTTGGCCTATACTGCGCCACACTCACCCGTTTTGCCATCAGAGGTGTGTTCCCCACTCGCTCCAGCTATCTCATCATCACACGAAGCTCGGCTGTAGACGGCGCTGCACCGGCAACAGCGTGCGGTGCCGAAACGTCAGCCCCAGACGCACCAGCCGCAGAGGCGCCCTGGGCTTGCGGTTGCGGTGCGGGCACATGGGCGAAAACGTCTGAGTAATCGCGCAACGTGCCAAATCTATTCAAAGGATACATGAGCAGCCAAGCTCGCCCTTGGATGAGGTCTTCGGGCACGAATCCGAATCCAGTAGCTTGCTGATGGAATCGTGAATCCTTGGAGTTTGAGCGATTATCCCCCATCACCCACATATATCCGTCGGGCACCGTCACATCGAATGCTTCACGTGAAGGCTCAATACCCTCACCGAGGTAGGTTTCGGTGATCGGCTCGCCGTTGATGGTAATCTTTCCGTCCGGATCGCAGCACACCACATGATCGCCAGATTTGCCGATCATCCGTTTCACGAGGAAACCGGCATCTGTGCGGGGCAAGAGGCCTACTGCTCTACCTACCGCATTCAGGTGTTCGCGCACCGGTGAAACCTGCGGCTCTTGTACTCCTGCGAGCCACTGGCCTGGATCTTCGAATACAACCACGTCCCCTCGCTCAAGCTCATCAGTAGTATCGGCGAGCTTATTCACCATGATTTCATCGCCCGGTATGAGCGAGTCTTGCATGGAGGCCGATGGAATCGTAAAAGCTTGGAGGAAAAAAGTCTTCACAACTACCGCGCTCAGCAACCCAATTGCAATGATCACGATGAACTCACCTATTGCTCCAGCAACGCGCCACATAAGCGATTTATCGCTGGCCTCGGGCGAGGTGGCACCTGTGTTCGCGCTCGAAATACCGTGTTGGTTACCTTCAGGTGGAAATGACGGCGGCATCTCGGCCGGCGCTTGAGCATAACGAGCGTCGTCACTGCCAGGTTCCGCCATCACTCACTGCCTTTCTGCATAGCGTATAAGTGTTTGTGCACACACTGTTGGTGCACAAGTCCGCAAAGCGCTGCATCTTCGCGCTATCCTCGAAGCGCTCAATGTATCGATTCAAAGAACCGTACCGACTCTAAGCATAGACCACGCTTGAGCACACATGCAGGAGAACACGAGTTAGCTCTCCGATCCACGCCGAGACGTCTCTCGCAATCATCGTGCACTATTACTTGTGATCTGCAGGCACTTTCTTCGCCGTCCACGGCCACCACACGGGTTTACCAATATCGTGTACGAGCCCAGGCACCAATAGTGAACGCACAATGAAGGTGTCGATCAAGATACCGAGTGCCACGATGATGGCGAGTTGGAACATGAACAACAGCGGCACAACAACCAACGCGGCGAAGGTGGCAGCAAGTACGATACCCGCGGAGGTGATTACCCCGCCTGTAACGGCTACGCCTTTCACTATTCCTTCGCGTGTGCCGAGTCGGATTGATTCTTCGCGTACGCGAGACATTAAGAAAATCGTGTAGTCGATACCGAGCGCCACAAGGAATACGAACGCATAAATTGGCACCGAGGAGTCTGCTCCTGGATGATCCAGAATATCGAAGAATAGGATCTTCGATATGCCCAGTGCTGTGCCAAAGGAAAGCACATTGGCTACGAGCAGAAGCAAAGGAGCCACGATGGAGCGCAGCAGCAACATGAGCAATACTGCGATAATGCTCAGAATGACCGGCAGGATCACGTGAAAATCACGCTCAGCAGTGAGGTTCGTATCCAGACTTTGGGCTGCAGGGCCTCCTACCAGAGCTGCTCTATCGACGCTCTCCATAGCCTCGCGAATATTACTGACGACGCCTTGGGCAGCTTTGTCTTCAGCAGGCATAGACGTGCTCACATTGAGCAGCACTCGCCCGTCGATC
Source organism: Arcanobacterium sp. (assembly GCA_022783665.1). Classification (GTDB taxonomy): domain Bacteria; phylum Actinomycetota; class Actinomycetes; order Actinomycetales; family Actinomycetaceae; genus Arcanobacterium_A. The sequence continues at coordinate 81,333 of JALFZJ010000033.1, read as the reverse complement.
ACCACTGGCTCAGCGGGAGCCTGTTGTTGTGCCCCTGCGCCCATCGATGCAGCCATTTCCTCAGGCGAGGGCATACCTTCGCCGGTGGGGACGCCTGAGGGAGCACCCCCACCCATGGCAGCCGCCATGTCTTCTGGCATATTCCCTGAGGCTGCTTCGCCTCCGGGAGGCATACCTACTGCAGCAGGTATGGCCAATTCACCATCAATTTGAGGCGAAACGCTTGTGACGCCGTCTATGCCTTCAATAGCCGCAATGGCCTCATCCATTGTGGATCGCTTCGTCACTACGATAGTGGGCTGGGAGGATCCGGCATCAAACTCTTCTTCAAGAATCTCAAAGCCGATCGCCGATTCTGATTCTCCACGGAATTGCTCCGTGGCGGAGGTGCCTTCAGCAGTGAAGCTGGGGGCAAAAGCGGCAAAGACGGCGAGAATCACCGCAACTGAAATCCACACGGGGCGATCGTGGCGTGCTGCAGCGTGAGCTACCTTATCCCAAATGCCATGGCTCTTTGTAATAGCGTCTTCTTCTGAGTCATAATGCTTAATCTTGGCGGGCCAGAACATGATCCGAGCATGTTTGCCCGGCACCAACAAGATGCCTGGAAGCAAGGTAAACGCAGCGAGTATAGCGAACACGATGCCAAGCGCGGCAATCGGGCCGAGGGATGCTGTAGAGGAAAGATCCGATACGAGCAGGGCGAGCAGGCCAGCAATCACCGTCATACCCGAGGCGAGAATGGGCTCCCAGGATCCTTTCAGGGCTCCGCTCATCGCAATAAGAGGGCTTTCATGCACGGAGAGCTCTTCCCTGTAGCGCGCGATAAGAAGGAGGCAGTAGTCTGTGGTGGCACCAATAACCAAAATCGCCAAGATGCCCTGGGTCTGGCTGTTCAGTGATACCACATCAGCCTTGGCCAGCTCGTACACCACTAATACGGCGCCACACAAAGCAGCCATAGCAGTGAGCAGTACCGTCACAGGCATCAGAACGCTCCGGTACACCACAACCAGAATAATAAACACAACAACGAGCGCTACCAACAGCAAGGTGAGATCGATACCCGCGAATGCGCCTGCAAGATCAGCAGCCAGCCCTACTGGGCCACTCACATACACTTGAAGGTCAGGATTCGAGCTCAACTCCGAACCGAAGTGAGCCCGCATAGCATCAACTGCGGAATTAAGCAGCTTATTGCCGTTGCTATCGAGCTCGTTAATGCGATTGGCATCGAGCGTGGCAGGAATGAGGGCAGCACTATTCTCTTCATTTGGAACGACGACGACCGGCCCAACAAGGAGCTCAGAAAATGCCAAATCCTGATCAATGCGTACATCTGGCAAGGTTTCTACCGCAGAACGCAAATCAGCCATATCCGAGTCGCTTAATTTAGCGTCGTGACTTCGCTTGGCCACAAGGAGTGCTGGAATAGTTGCAGAATCCTGGAATGGCTTCGCCGCTTCGGACGCCAGCGTAGACTCGGCAGAGGTGGGCAAGAATACGGCCTGATCGTTTTGCGTTACGGTGCCGATTTTGCCTTGCGCCATACCACCAAACGCGAACGCCGCAAGCCACAGCAATAGGAGCAGTATCCGCAACGGTATGGACTTGCGCGAAATGAGAAATGCTGAGAACTTGTCTCCTGCGCTTGTACGAGAACTCATATATGACCTTCAGATCCGTAAGTACACGCGCTGCGAGATTCCGGTCAGGCAGCCGCATTGTGTATCGAGCAAAGCATCGTGGTGGACGCAAAAGCATCCTCATAGACGCCACTAATGAGGTACGGCACACGCACCGCACCCCATCACCGTTTTATTCAAACTTACTGAATATCTACTCCAGCTTCACTCCGTGGCGGAGTGAACCCACCCATATTACTGTTATCGGAATCTAGGCTTGTTCGAACCCTCGCATAGCGAAAGCTCGCCATCTTGGCGCACAATCCCGCCTTCACACACGAAGCTCGAAGTGCTTATGTGGGCGCCTCCCGAAACCTCGTAACCTCACGGCATTAAGGATCACCACGAGTACAGAAACCTCATGTACAAACATTCCAATACCCATGTTCACCACACCAAACAACACTCCACCAATAAGCACAGCCACCGTAAAGAGCGCGATTGCCGTGTTTTGTTTCATATTTGCTACGGTGGCGCGAGCCACCTTTCTCGCATGCACGAGCTGGTCAAAGCGGTTGCCCATAAGGATAATATCGGCGCTTTGCATTGCGATATCGGTACCACCACCCATAGCGATACCAAGGTCTGCGCTCGCGAGCGCAGGAGCATCGTTGATGCCGTCGCCCACCATTGCTACTCGGGCGCCTGCTTCTTGCAGGGCTGTAATCTGCGCAACTTTATCTTGAGGGAGAAGCTCTGCGCGCACCTCATCTATATGTGCAGCGCGTGCCACAGCCTGGGCAGTGAACTCGTTGTCTCCTGTGAGCATCACGATCTGATGTATCCCGCTTTCACGGAGCTCGTCGATCCCCTCTGCCACGCCATCCCGAATCCGATCTGCGATAGCAATGATGCCAACCACTTCGCCGTCTATGGCAACGAACGACGCCGTTTTGCCCCCTCGTTCAAACCCATGGGCACGAGCGCGAAGCTCTTGTGCCACGGCGCCATACATTCTCAAGGCTCCTATGCGCATATGCTCGCCCGTTGAAATCACGCCCTCTATACCTGCGCCTTTGATCACGTTCACGCGCGCAGGAGACGCACCGAGATCAATTCCTCTGCCGACCGCCTCGGCTACGATGGTGCGGCCAAGGGGATGCTCTGAGGCGAGTTCAAGCTGGGCCGCAATGGCAAGTAATCGATTCTCGCTGAGGTCACCACGATACGAGACGACGTTCGTCACCCTTGGTTCACCTGCTGTAACGGTTCCAGTCTTATCCATAACGAATGAGGTGGTTTTCGCTGCGCGTTCGAGGGCGTCACCGCCTTTGATCAGTACACCGTGCACAGAGGCATTTCCTATACCGGCCACAAGCGATACGGGCGTTGAGATCACAAGCGCGCCGGGGCAGGCGATCACAAGGAAGGTAAGAGCGAAGCGTACGTCTCGCGTGAAAGCGAAAGCGATAAGTGAACCGATAATGACGCTCGGGGTATAAATGCGGGCGAATTTGTCGAGGAACTTCTGGGCGTGTGCCTTCGAATCCTGCGCCTCCTCTACGATCTCCACAATGTGGGCGAAGGTCGAATCTGAGGCGAGGCGATCAGCACGCACCTCAAGATACCCTGAATCGAGCGTCGTTCCAGACCATACTGCATCCCCTTCAGCTTTCGTTTTCGGCAGGGGCTCGCCAGTGATTGCAGCCTCTGCCACAGCGCCTGATCCATTGATCACCGTGCCGTCTACGGGTATTTGCGTGCCGATGCGCGCGATGACGACGTCCCCTACCCGGACGTCGTCTACAGGCAGTAGAAGCGCGGTGCCATCGCGCACAACTTCGGCAGTTTTGGGTGCCATATCGATAAGCGCTTTGAGCGATTCGCGAGTTTTCGAGATGGTTCGCGTCTCGAGGTAAGCGCCCAGTATAAAGAGGAAGGAAACCACAGCCGCTTCTTCGAACTCTCTGATGATGAGCGCACCAATCACGGCAATTGTGACGAGCAGCTCTATTGAAAACGCTTTGACCCTCAAGGCCCGTAGTGCGCTCAGCGCGATCGGCGTGCCTGCCATGGCCGCCACAACTACAAGCAGCATGGAGGCCACTGTGCTGCCCTCATTGCCAAAGAAGGTTCGCCCTAAGGCCGCTGCGATAACAAGGAGCACGCCAGCGATTATGGAGATTCTTCGCTTGGCTGCAAGTGAGGTTAGTGTATTCATCATGTGGAGCCCCTTTCTGCGGCTGTGGTATCCAAGCAGATCAGGCTGTAGCGACGCGCTCTACGGGGTAGCCAAGGTCTTCAATAAGGTGAGCGATAGAATCGGTGGTGATGACGGCGTCGTCATAGTCTACCTTCACCTTGTTGGAGTTGAACATCACCTTCACGTCGGAGACTCCGTCAAGTTTGCGCACGTTCGTCTCGATTTTCCTAACGCATGATGGGCAGGTAAATTCAGTGGTTTGAAACTTTGCCAGTGCCATGATTCTTCCTTTCGTTAGCACTTGAATTGCTTGCACGACAATAGAACAATGAATGGCAAGAATCCGCCTTGACGTAGATCAAGTTTGCACGCCCTGCACCGTGGTATGTAGGGAGAATCGAAGGGATATGGCAGATCACTCAATTCAATCCGCTGGCTCCACTCCTAGCCGAGCCCACGCCGAAGATTCCCCTACATGTGTGGCGGTTGTACCGATTTTCAAAGGTTTGACGCTCGCAGAGCAACTCGAGGTGGCTCAGGTTGCGCGGCCTACGCTGATTGAACGCGGTACCACCGTATTTCGCCAAGGGGAATCCCTCGGTAAGCTCATGGTGTTGCACAGCGGCAGCGTGAAACTGATGCGCACTCTTGCGAGCGGCCATGAGCATCTCGTTCGGGTGCTGGGGGCAGGCGATTTCATGGGCGAATGGGCTTTCCTCAAAGGCGGGCGAGCTAAACACACCGCCGTTACATTAGAGACGACGCACATGTGCGTTTTCGATCATCGTGATCTCGCAACCGTCTTTCGCACCTACCCTTCAGTAGGGCTACGCATGTTGACGACGCTTACTGATCGCCTCGCTGATACTGAGGAACGGCTCGTCTCAGCCATTTCGGCGGACGTAGGGGCACGTCTTGCCAGCTACTTACTCTCGCTGCCCTCTGTGGCACGCGATTCGGGGGTTTTCGATGTGCAGCTTCCCATTGCGAAAAAGGAGATCGCAGCACTACTCGACACAACACCCGAATCGCTATCGCGCCAACTTCGCGCTTTCGAGAAAGGCGGTTTGATAGAGAGCCGCGGCAAAACGATTCGTTTACTCGATGTGGATAAGCTCCTTGACATGGCTCCCGAGTAGACTCTGATTCACCGAGCCACCAATACACACATCATCAACACACAATCAGCACCCAGTGACGCCGAACATTGACGCCCGGCAGAGAAAGAAGGTCGACTCTTTATGCGCGGCGCATACTTCACCACAACCGGCAATCCGGATGTGATCACGATAGGTGAACTACCAGAGCCTGATCCTCGAGCCGGAGAGGTGAAAATCCGAGTCATAGCCGTATCAGTAAACCGCGTGGATACCTATATTCGGGCTGGCAAATATCGCACAGAGCTGTCTCAGCCCGCTCTCATTGGGCGCGATGCGATCGGGGAAATCGTAGCGATAGGAGACGGCGTATCTCTGGATCGTTTTGACTCACGCAGAGGCGTGCCAGCATCGGTTCCGCTCGTATGGACGAACTCAATGGGGTATGACGGCCGCCAGGGCGTTGCAGCACAGTATATATGCGTTCCACAAGAACGCCTCTACCCTGCACCCACCAACGTGTATGGCCAGGCAAGTGAGCACACCACTCATGCGAAATATGAAGCTTCCACCAACAACGACGATAGCCAAGGCGAGCGCGGCTCACGCATGCACGCGTCGTCTTCTCCCCATCCGATTTCGGCGCATGAGTTTATTGCTTGCGTACATTCTGCAGCTACCGCCGCGATTGTGTTGAACTCGGTGATGCGTGTTCGCAACGGCGAGCGCCTCCTCGTGGAAGGAGCAGGGGGCCATGTGGGCACGAAGTTCACTGAGCTCGCGGCAGCCCGCGGCCTTGACGTATACACAACGAGCAATCCGCGTGACTTTGAACGCCTTGCCGCATTAGGGGCATCGCACACATTTGATTATGCTGATCCAGATCTCTTCACTACCCTGGCGCGGGCAACGCAAGATGCTACCGCCCAACCCGAAGGCCACCATCGTAACCAAGACGCTACGCCGACCGTGCCCCGCCCCGGCGGCTTTGCCCATATCGTCGACACCTCGGGGCGCGTTCCTTTTGCTCGCAATCTCGATCTCCTTGGGATACATGGTGAGATGACGATGATTACCCCGCCACCAGATCACGAAGCAGGTTTGGATTTGTGGAGTTTCTATACGTCGAGCAAGCAGCTCAATGGCTTCGTGATCAGCCACGCTAGCACCGATCAGCTATCGGCTGCGGCACGCGTGATTAATGACGCCGTTGACAATGGCATGCTGCTGGGCGATCCTGTAGACGTACTCCCATTATCCGAAGCCGCACGTGCACATGAACGCGTGGAATCGGGGCACGAACGTTCACGTATCGTACTTACACTCTGAGCGCTAGGCACCCCGCCGCCAACTCGCATTTCAACACTGACGGTTACCGTATTACACGAGCGCTCTCGCGCTCTGCCTGGCCTTCGCCTTTCTATCAGGTAGCACTGCTTGGATCACCACGGCAGGTGCGATCAGTGCGCAGCGTGGAGCCGCTTTATGCCGCGCAACCGCAAAACCAGCGGATGCACGATCGCGACGATCAGATACACGCCCAAGGCCAGTACCACGATCATGGCACCCGGGCTAAACGGTTCGACATAGGTGATGACGAGCCCTGTGAAACACACAAATACCCCAACGCCCATGGCTATAGTCATAGTGCCTTTGAACGAATTCGCCACGAGCTGGCCGATTGCCACGGGAATGATCATCACCGCTGATACGAGCAGTACCCCCACCACACGCATAGATACCGATACTGTGAGCGCTGCCAGGCTCGCCACCACAATATTGAGAATCGATACTCGCAGTCCACTCGCACGAGCAAACTCGGCATCATACGACAACATAAACAGCGCACCACGCAAGCCCACGCCCACAAGAAGAATAAAGGCAGCGAGAGCCACAGTATAGTAGACGTCAGCCTCAGATACCGTTGCGATAGAGCCAAAAAGGTAACTGGTGAGGTTGGTTGTGGTGCCTCCTGCAGCTTTGATCAGTAACACGCCTCCCGCAATACCACCGTAGAAAAGCATGGCAAGCGCAACGTCTGAGCGAGTGCGGCCACGCGCGCGGAGGAGCTCAATCGTAATGCCCCCTGCAAGCGAGGCCACGATCGCGCCCGGTATAGCTAAGGCGTCAGCAGGGTTGATCCCCACAGCTGAACCGATCAGCCAACCGATGGCCACGCCCGTAAGCGAGATGTGGCCAATACCATCACCCATCAGAGCCATCGAGCGCTGCACTAAATATGTGCCGACCACAGGCGCCGTCAATCCCACAAGCACGGCGACGATCATCGCCCTGATCATCAGCGGCGAACTCAACATATCGTAGATCCACATATGCTTAGCACCTCTCAGTTTCCGGTTAGGCGCGGCGCGTGGTGGCGTGCGGCTCGAGAGTGGATATGGTCTACAGGGCCAGAATTGATCGTTGCCGGCAATTCTGGCGGCCGGCAATTGTATAGTAATTTACCATCCGCAAGATAGATCACTCGATCTATTAGCGGAGCTAGTTCTCCCATTTCGTGAAGCACAATCACATGCGTTACCGATTGGTCGCGCAACGTGGAGAGGATGCGCGCTACAGTCTCACGTGATGCCGCATCCACACCGGCGAGAGGCTCGTCGAGAAGCAACAGCTCGGGTTTGCGCACCAACGCACGGGCAATACCTAAACGCTGAGCTTGGCCGCCAGAAAACACCTGCACGTGGTCATTAGCGCGCCCTTCGAGACCCACGAGTTTGAGTGCTTGTAGTGCCGCAGCTTTTGCCTTTCTTCCCCGATCAGCAAATAGTCTGCCTCGCGAAAGCAGACCCGAACGCACAACCTCTACAGCCGTTGCAGGAATGCCGGAATCTGGATTGACGCGCTGAGGCACGTAACCAATCTTGCCAAATGGCACTTTGCCGCTCGTATGATCGTACCCAAACAGACGCACGCTACCTTGTGTGGGCTTATATATACCGAGCAAGGTGCGAATAAGGGTGGACTTTCCTGAGCCATTTGGCCCCATAAGAGCCACAACTTCCCCACGGTTCACAGTGAACGAAATATCGGTAAGGATCGGTGAGGCAGCCAGCACCACTGATACGTTCTGGGCGCTCAGCACCTCATCGCTCTTCGCTAAGCGATGAGGTGAACCGGCATGAGATATTGTATTCATCGATGATTATCTTATCCCTTTACACGGGAATCATTCCCACGTATTGGCATCTTCTCCACGCCTCATCCGCAGATAGATCTAGCCACATGCGGTTACAACTAGACGTGCGCCAGCAGCTATGCACACTCAAGCGCTGACTGAATTGCTTTGAGATTTGCTTCCATAGCAGTGAGATAGTCACCCTCGGTTGGCGCTGACTCGAGTGGAGACAACACAGCAGTTTGAGCGCCCGTCTCTGCCGCCAAGGCTTCAGCAACGTCGGGTGAGACTAGCTCTTCGGTGAAAATCGTTGTGGTACCCGTTTCTTGTACCACTTTCTTTACAGCTGCTAATTCCGCGGGTGAGGGTTCAGCTTCTGGATCTACGCCAGTGATCGCGCTCTGAATCAATCCATAGCTTCCGGTCAGGTAACCGAAAGCGGCATGCGCAGTTACAAGGTGATTGCGTTTGCACTGGGCGAGGCCTTTTTCGTAACTGTCGTCGAGTTGATCGAGCTTTTTGCTCAGAGCCTCTTCATTAGCTTCGAACTGAGCTTTTCGTGATGGATCTGCAGCCGCTAACGCCTCCGCTACTGCATCTGCGGCGCCTTCCATGCGTTCTGGATCAAGCCAGAAGTGCGGATCTAAGGCGCCTTCGTGAGCGTGGTCATGATCATCATGACCGGTATCGTTGTCATCGTCGTGATCGTGATCGTCATGATCGTCATGGTCGTGATCGCTGTGGTCATGTCCATGTGCGGCCTCAGCGCTGGCAACATCATCGGCCATAGCTACGAGATCCACTTCATCCTTGAGATTCACGGCGTTCACGGCAGATAGATTGGCAATTGCGTCGTCGAGCGAGGGCTGGAAACCTGATACGTAGAACAGCACGTCAGCTTTGCTCAATGCATCTACGTCTGCCGGAGCAAGCTCGAAGTCATGAGGTTCTGCGTTAGACGGCGTAACCGACGTCACTTTCACAGCGTCGCCACCAACCTGCTCAGCCAACCATTGAATTGGGTAAAACGATGTGTATACATTGAGCGCTTTCCCCGAGGCAGCGCCACCTTGTGCGGATTCTTGTGAAGATTGGGAGGATGAGCCGGCAGCGTTGGAACAGCCAGCCAGCACAAGAGCGCTAGCAGCCAGTAGAGCCGTGCCAGCCGCAAGTTTCTTGGCAATTACGTTCACATAAGTCTTATTGAGATTCGTTTTCACAGATCCAGATTAAGCGACAACAATTCTCATTAGCAAATGCGTGCTTGTGAGCTAGATCAACGAGATAGCGCAAGAGGCAATTCTGCTCCCTGAGAACCAATACGTACAATGGTTAAACGTACTTATTCCCCATCATCCAGATGGGGCACAGAAAGGAGCGCCACACCATGGCGAAAGCACCCGCATCTCGGTTGGAAAACGTCATCTCACTAGCAAAACGTCGCGGTTTCGTATTCCCCTCAGGGGAAATCTACGGCGGAACCCGCTCCGCATGGGATTACGGCCCGCTAGGCGTGGAACTCAAAGAAAACATCAAACGCCAGTGGTGGCGCGCCAACGTCACAAGCCGCGAAGATATGGTGGGGCTTGACTCATCCATTATCTTGCCGCGCGAAGTGTGGGTGGCATCAGGCCACGTAGCTACCTTTTCCGATCCGCTCATCGAATGCCAAAACTGCCACAAGCGCCTGCGTGCAGATGAGCTCGTAGAAGAGTTTGCCGCAAAACACAATATGGATGAACACGACGTAGACATGGCATCCGTAGCCTGCCCGAACTGCGGTGTGCGCGGCCAGTGGACTGAGTCAAAACCATTCTCAGGTCTTCTCAAAACGTATCTTGGGCCAGTAGACAACGAAGAAGGCTTACACTACCTGCGCCCCGAAACGGCTCAAGGGATTTTCATCAACTTCCTCAACGTGCTCACCACTTCACGTAAGAAACCGCCGTTCGGAATTGGCCAAGTAGGCAAGAGCTTCCGCAACGAGATCACACCCGGAAACTTCATCTTCCGCACCCGCGAGTTTGAGCAGATGGAAATCGAATACTTCGTCACCCCAGGCGACGATGAAAAGTGGCACCAAAAATGGATCGATGCTCGTCTCGATTGGTATAAAGATCTCGGAATTGCCGAAGAAAACCTTCGCCTCTATGAGCATCCAAAGGAAAAGCTTTCACATTATTCAAAACGCACAGTAGATATCGAATACAAGTTCGGCTTCCAAGGATCGGACTGGGGTGAGCTTGAAGGCATCGCAAACCGCACCGATTTCGATCTGAAATCACACACTGATGCGTCAAACAAGAAGCTAGAGTACTTCGATCAAGCATCTGGCGAACGCTATATTCCATACGTGATCGAGCCCTCCGCTGGCCTTACTCGTTCGATGATGGCCTTCCTTGTGGATGCCTATACAGAAGATGAAGCGCCAAACGCCAAGGGCGGAGTAGATAAGCGCACCGTCTTGAAACTCGATCCGCGCCTGTCGCCCGTAAAAGCCGCAGTACTTCCCCTCTCGCGCTCAAGTGAGCTTTCACCGATTGCTCGCGAACTCGCAGCACAACTACGAAAGAATTGGAATGTTGATTTTGACGACGCCGGTGCCGTGGGCCGCCGCTATCGCCGTCAAGATGAAATCGGCACGCCGTTCTGCGTCACAGTAGATTTTGATTCTCTCGAGGATAACGCCGTCACGGTACGCGATCGTGACACTATGGCACAGGAGCGTATGCCTATTGACGACGTCGAATCATTCCTCGCACGCAAGCTCATCGGCGCCTAATCACTTCCAGACGATAGAGGATCAGCGGCTATGAAAATCACTCGGTATACCCATGCAGCAGTTGTGGTGGAAGAATCTGGCGTGAAGTTCGCAATCGATCCCGGAGAATTTGGAGCGATTGAAGGGCTAAGCGAGGTAGACGCAATCTTGGTTACTCATGATCATTTCGATCATGCAGATCATCGCGCAATCCAAGCAGCACTCAACGCTAATCCTGCTATCACAGTGTTTGGGCCTGAATCCCTCCGCGATGCCGCAAACTATCCAGTAGAGATTGTAGACGGCGGCGATTCCCTTACGATCCAAGGCGTCCGCGTGGATGTTCTCGGCCACTTTCAAGCTCGCACCTCCATCTACGACCCGGAGATTGCCAATGTGGGATATCTAGTCGATGGGCGCCTTCTCCACCCTGGGGATGCTTTCCAGGAGATCCCGGCGGAGATATTACTGCTGCCAATGGAGGTACCCTGGGCAAAGAATATGGAACGCGAGGAATACCTTAAGGCTTTCCCACCAAAGCAGATTATTCCGATTCACGACGCACCTTTGGGCAACTTGGGAATCGAGTTTATGCAGCACACTGCTCAGAGCCTTGCATCGCGCATTGGAGCCGAGGCGATCAATCTGCGCCCTGGAGACTCTATCGAACTATAAGGATATTCGGGTAGCACACACGCTCTGGGGCATTCTCTGCTTTAGCGGGAATGCCCCAGAGCATTTTGCCGTTACGGTACGCATCAAGCAACGCACGGCATCGCGTCTGGCACGTGTGAAGCCATTACCGTACAGGTGGTGGCTCGCTTCTTGTGGGTTGCACGGTTGTAATAGAGAGCGTTTAGTCAAGGTTTGGAGCGGATATGCGTAAGCTAATACAACGCGATAATACCGGCATCGATGCAATCGAACTTGCCAATGTTGAGGAGCCACATGCTTCTGCTGGTGAGGTGCGGGTCAAGTGGTTTGCTGGTGGCCTCAACCCTATCGATTGGAAGATCAGCACAGGCCTGTTCCCACTCGAGAATCTGAGGCGTTCTTACCCGATTGGGTTTGGCTCGAATTTCTCAGGAGTTATTGATGAGGTGGGAGACGGCGTAGAAGGTTTCGCCGTTGGTGATCGCGTATTCGGTTCACGCCTGGCCGAAGGTTACGGCGATTACATCGTGAACAAACCGAAGAACCTTCGCTTGCATCATGTGCCTGAGGGCTTGAGTATGGAGGTTGCTGCTGGGCTCGTTACAGTAGCTGCAACTGCGGTTGCAGCCATCGATGATCTTGGAGAGATTGAAGGCAAAACGATTCTTATCGGCGGAGCAGCAGGCGGAGTTGGGATTCTTGCAGTTCAGTATGCCACAACGAAAGGCGCACGCGTGATCGGTACTGGATCACCATCGTCTGCAGATTTTCTTCGCAGCCTCGGCGCAGAACCTGTGGCTTATGGTGAAGGGCTGGTGGATCGCGTCCGAGAAGCGCTTCACGATAACACACTTACCGCCGCAAGTGATCTTGCCAATACGGATGCTATTGAGGCGGCGATTGAACTGGGCGTGGCACCAGAGCGCACCACATACATCGCGGCGCCATCGGCTCCTGAAGGCGCGATCCGCACTGGAGATCCGTCAGCACGCGCGGACGCTATCGATGACATTGCTCATAGAATTGCTCGTGGTGAGATGCACCTCCCAATCGAAATGAAGGTGCCGCTTAGTGAATTCCGCACCGCGATCGATCACTCGATGAACGGTCACGCACACGGAAAGATCCTCATCATGGCTGAATGAGCCAACTGGCGATGGGCGCAGGAGATACGTTAGTCAATTATCCATGCGGGGTTGGCTTGTTGCCTTCACGATGAATGTACCCTTTAGCGGTGAGAGTGTTGAGCGCTCGCTGAATGGTACGCGTAGATGTGGAGATCTTATCGGCGAGCTCTTGCCGCATCTGATGTGGATTTTGCATCAACAAGGCAGGTGCCGCCATTTCGGTGGAGTTTAAAGTGACATCTGTGGTGACGTTTTTGCCACTATGGATGACACTGCCTCGGCGTAACGTCACCCTGAAACCTTCAGCCAGATTGGTGAACTCATACGGAACTTCTGCATCGTTACATAAGGATGCGACTCGCTTTAGCCCGCTGCCAAATTGCTCTATTTTATGCCCCAGATAGAGGGTCTTCGCAATTAACGGGTTGCGAGGGATCGATGGTGGCACTCTGTCTATATACTCTTTGATATCACTACCAATACTGCCAACTAGCTCTCGACGCGCTGGTAAGCCGTCCCAAAAGCTTGTATACAGGTTGAACTCCCAGCCCTTGAGGCTCCTTTACGAGAGCACCACCCTCAATGGTCGGTTGCGTCAACCATTACGCAACTATATGTCGATTTGTCAGCGCATATCACAACCAAACTTCTAGTACCCTAGTTTTATGGTGAATTCAGATTCAGAATCTAAGCTTGATGCAGCCGCCAGCCCACAGGATCTTGCCCGCAGGGCGGCGGATGCAATCGCAGAAAAGACCGGCGTCGAACGCCATGACTATGCGCTTACACTCGGCTCTGGCTGGAGCGGAGCGGCAGATCTTATCGGAGACAAAGTCGCCGAGGTACCAGCAGAAGAAATCCCTGGCTTTTCGAAACCGGCCGTCGCTGGGCACGGTGGGTTCATTACGTCAATCAAACTACCAAGCGGGCGCCACGCGCTCGTGCTCGGGGCTCGCACCCATTATTACGAAGGCAAAGGCGTACGTGCCGTAGCTCATGGTGTACGCACCGCAGCAGCCGCAGGTGCGAGGATTTCAATCTTAACGAACGGCTGTGGCTCAACCGTGCCGGAGTGGGGTCCAGGCTCAGTTGTACTAATCAAGGATCACCTTAATCTCACGTTTACCTCCCCTATTGAAGGCGCCCATTTTGTAGATCTTACAGATCTGTATTCGCCAAGGCTGCGCAACATCGCTCACAGTGTAGATGCCTCTCTTCCCGAAGGCGTCTATACGCAGTTCCCTGGCCCGCATTACGAAACACCCGCGGAAGTACGCATGGCGCGCACACTCGGCGGAGATCTCGTTGGAATGAGCACTACGCTGGAGGCTATCGCCGCACGCGAAGCTGGGCTTGAGGTGCTGGGCATATCGCTCGTCACCAATCATGCTGCGGGTTTCTCTCCTGGCCATCTTGATCACCAGGAAGTATTAGAGGCTGGGCAGGCGGCGGCTCCACGCATTTCTCAATTATTAGCGCGAATAATCGCGGAAATTGATCACCAATAGTAGATACGCATATAGAATCCTACTAAGCCACTCCGCATGGGGCATTTCGGCACAGACCCACGCACACCGTTACACGAAAGGGACTTGCGCAAATGGCATATAACGTGAATGAGGTACGCTCATGGATAGACCACGATCCCGATGAAGAGAGCCGTTCAGAGCTCCAACAACTTCTTGATCGAGCCGAATCTGGGGACGCACAAGCAGATACGGAATTGCGTGATCGCTTCCAAGGACTTCTCGAATTTGGCACCGCCGGTCTGCGTGGAGCGATGGCGGCAGGGCCGTTCCGTATGAACCGTGCGGTAGTGCGCAAAGCGGCCGCAGGGCTCACGGCGTGGCTCAAAGAAACAGTAGGAGACGACGCCTGCGCCGTCATCGGATATGATGCGCGCTACCATTCGCAAGAATTTGCTCTAGATACTGCAGCAATCGTGGTAGCCGCAGGTCTGCATGCAAAGGTCATGCCGCGCGCTTTGCCCACTCCCCTTCTCGCTGGCGCGGTGCGACACTTCAAGGCAGACGCCGGAGTAATGGTGACGGCGAGTCACAACCCTAAGTGGGACAACGGGTACAAAGTTTATGTGGGCGGTAGAGCCGTTGATGAGGATGGCAACGGCGTGCAAATCGTTCCACCGATTGATTCTGAAATTGCTGCTGCTATCAAGGCAACTCCGCCGGCTGATGAGATTATCCTGGCTCAGGACGGCTGGGAGGTGATCGACGAGTCGTACGTGGACTGGTATGTGGAGACGACGGCGGCGTCCTTGCCCGATGAGAGCAATCGAAACATCAAGATTGTATATACCCCGATGCACGGTGTGGGTGGTAAAGTCATGCCTCGCATTTTTGATGCTGCCGGATTCGCAGATGTTGTGACGGTATCCGAACAGTTCGAGCCAGACCCCGAGTTCCCAACCGTTTCATTCCCTAACCCGGAAGAAGCTGGTGCACTCGATTTGGCACTCGCACTCGCTAAGAAAGAAAACGCCGACCTGGTGATAGCATCGGATCCGGACGCTGATCGTACGTCTGCGGCTATTCCTACGGCAGACGGCGGATGGCGGCAGCTTTCGGGCGATGAGATCGGCTCTCTGCTCGGCGAGTGCGTAGCGCAAAGTGCTCAGGAGGCAGGCATTCACGGTGCTCTCGCTTCGTCAATCGTGAGTTCGCGGTTATTGGCAAAGATTGCGCAGGCTCATGATCTTGCCTACCAGCCTACTTTGACTGGTTTTAAGTGGATTGCGCGTGCACCACAGATCCTCTTCGGCTATGAAGAGGCAATCGGCTTTTGTGTAAATCCGAGCGTTGTGAAGGATAAAGATGGCTTGTCGGGGGGCGTACTACTCGCGTGGCTGGCTAATCATTTGAAGCAGCGCGGGCTTACGCTACAAGATGAGCTTGACCGCCTCGCTATCCAACACGGCGTCTACCTCACCGCACCTGTGACGGTTCGTGTTGATGATCTCGCAATCATTCCGGCTACTATGGCTAAGCTGCGCCGCCAGCCACCACGTGAACTTGCAGGCTCGCCTGTAATATCCGTAGTCGATCTCTCGAATGCAGAAACAGCGCAAGACGCTTTAGGCGTTCCGGCAACCGATGCGCTGATGATCCACACGCAAGCAAATGACCGCGTTATGATTCGTCCATCCGGTACGGAACCAAAAGTGAAATGCTACCTTGAGGTGATCGAACCTGTTCACGGCGCTGGCGATCTGGAACGTGCTAAGGCACAGGCGCAGCGCCGTCTTGCAGCGTTCACGTCAGACGTGGAAGCAGCATTGTTCCTATAGATTTAGTGTTTCTCCACCCTGCGTAACCTCAGGTGAGACAATACATTCGCTTTTCTTGTTGATCTGGTTTCAGAAGCACTGGGCTGAGCAACATAGCGGCTGAGGTCAATAACCTTGGTAGCAGCATTCGCAAGTTCACGGTCATGGGTTGAGGCGATCACGAGAGCGCCACGGCGCGCTTCATCCAGAAGTAGCGACTGCACCAACAATCGGTTGTCCGCGTCCAAGGATGCTGTGGGCTCATCGGCAAACACGATTGAGGCCTGGCGGTAGATCGCACGCGCGATGGCTACGCGCCGTTGCTCGCCGCCACTCAAGACACGTGCACGTTCGCTCGCCCTGTTGCTTAGGCCTACCTGGGATAGCGCTGACGTCGCTTTCTTCGCCAGCTGTTTAGTGGCATGAAATCGTCGCTTTTGGAGGGAGACGTTGTAAAGCACTGATTCATCTTGATCGATGCCCGCATTTTGGATAACGAACGATGCTTCATCGCGCCAAAAGCGTCGAATCCGCCGTGAACTCCAGTGTGTTGCATCGGAACCGTCATATTCGATGGCTCCCGCTTTGACGGGCAGAAGTAGCCCTAAGGAGTTTAATAGCGTCGTCTTTCCGCAACCGCTAGGACCAACCAGTGCAACGAGTTCACCACCGTGAGCCTGGAAGCTAACGTCCGACAAAAGTATCCGTCCCCCTATGGCAATATCTACGCCGCGAGTCTGGAGCTCCATTTCTAGTCCTTTCTCTGCGATACCGCTACCAGATGCCGTTTCATCACCAGGGCTCTGATCCCGACACTGGCTACCACAATCCCCAACACGACGGCGCACATCGGTAGCGTGGGCATCGATATGCCCAACAGTGCTGCAATGATAGACGTGGCGATCACACTCGCCGCTGCGAATACCACATCGAGTGCGGCGCGAGGGGCAACTAAGCGTGAAACGCTATAGCCAGCAACATAGCGCAGGAACATCCGATCCGCTCTGGACGCAGCATACACGGAGGCATTAACAAAGATACTTATGATAGCGGCTACAACGAGACATCCGAGCGACGCGAGACTAACCATGTATCCCAATTGTTGATCCTCGGCGTAAGCACTCACAGTATCGATAGTTCTGTCAGTAGTGAAATTCAGACCTATCTCGCAGGCCGGCCCCACCACTGATTCTGGGTCGGTGAACAGCACCGCCCCAACGGTGGCCCAACTCGTCACAGTGTCGGCATCAACGATGCCGTCAATGGACGGAATAAGGACTATGAGAGAGTTGGGAGCCAAGGCGAATATCCCCTGGTAGCGAATGGCAATCACTCGGCTACCTTCCGAACATACGTAAAACCGCAACTGCGATAGTGCATTTTGGTTGAGCATTCCTAGGCTGGCGGTTTCTTCAGCTACATTCTGTCCAATTGCTTGCTGTTCGATTTCTCGAAACTTGCACCCGCCGTTAATTTCGCTAAGACCCTCCATAGCCAATGGATTCACTATAACGAGATTCTGAAACCCTTCATGTTGGAGAACATCAGATGATTCCGTATCGGTGGAGAAAAACAACCCCACACGGTTCGATGAGTCGAGGCTCGACACAAGATCTGCAAACGGGCGAACGAACGGATCATAATCGCGAGCTTCGTCAACAATGCCACCAAAACTAACCGAATAATAGGGAGGAAGCTGTAGCGCCTGATCGGCAGCCTCTCTATTGTCTAAGAAAGTCATGTAGGAGTGATATACGACTGGCAGCACCACAATCGAAAGAACCAAAGCCATCGTGCAAATCAAGGTGCTAACACCCGAAAACGCCGCGACCAGCGGACGCCGCCCAACCCAGTCGGCCACGCGAGGAAAGGTTAACATCGACACGATGGTGACAGCCACCATCATAAGCGTGGCGGCAAGTAAGGCAATGACAAGACTAGGTATTACAAGCTGAGCCGCTGCAACTCCTTTGGCAACAAACAGGACGAGGATGCATACCAACAAGGTTGCAAACGACGGCGGTACAAACAGCGTCAATAACGAGAAGGTGTCATCGAACACGATACGCGTCTTCGTTTGCCCCGCAGTCATTCTTATTACCCGGGATTCAGCACGCTCTATAAACCATCCAAAAATGACTGCGGTGACGAGGAACACAGTCACAACTAAGATTAGAATTACCCCTTGATATGCGAGAGGAAGGAAGTACGTTTGGAGCAACGTAAATCTCTCCCACGTATGTACTGCCCCTACAGAGTCGAGCCAGCGCTCCAATTCAAGTCTCGATTGCGTTGAGGCTTTTACCGCATATATTCCACTGCGCGAATCGTATGGACTGGCAGCTGCAGGAATCAGTACGCCCGTCTTGCCAGGGCGGAACCACGGGACCTGCGTACGATCATTTGGTTGATCGACACCACGAGAGATGATGGTAACCTCTTTGGTGCCAACAGTTCCCGAGAGCTGATACAGCTCGATGTCGTGTGCGTCGCCAATTGCTGCCAGTCCATCGTCGATTTCTTCATCCGTCAGTTGACTGTGCTGGAAGTTGATATACCCTACATCATTGCTGCCCAAGGGGAGCATGTTCTCCAATTGCACCGCACGCAAGAGTACGACGCCCATGATCACCATGCCGAGCAAGACACCAACGATGCGAACAGTACGATCCATCACACATAACCAGCCTTGATGTATCGCTCAATCAGCGAGTGACGGTCTTTCCGTTGGCGCCCGCTTTAAACGTTACCGATGATCCGGGCGTTCTCCATAGCCACGTAGAGGCGGTCTTTCCCGCACCAGCTGAGGCACGTGCGTACTTCCCACTGGACGTCCCTATTGATGTCCAGTGAGAGGCGGATCCGTGATAAAACGACGACGTTGCATTTCCCGTGGTGTAGTTAGTGCCATAATACCAGTCACCGCCAAGAGTCGAGACTGCAAAAGCCGCGGAACTTCCTCCTACAATTAGGCCTAAAGCGGTCACTCCAGCAAGCACTGTATTCCTCAAACGTTTCATGATTATCCCCCTTGATACTCATCGATCAAGACATATATGAGGTTTCGTTAACAGAACACACTAACACCACACCAATAATCAATCCGATTTTACAATGAAACATAAATTAACTATCAAAGAGTGTCGAGTACCTTCTGAGAGCCGGAGAGGCCGAGGCGGGTAGCCCCTGCCTCGATAAGTTCGGCCGCGAACTTCCCATCATGGATTCCACCCGAGGCTTTCACCTCAAGATCGTCGCCAACCGTCTGTTTCATCAGCGTCACTGCATGAACCGAAGCGCCCCCTGCCGGGTGGAACCCAGTAGAGGTTTTCACAAAATCGACTCCAACCTCGCGGGCGATCTCGCAGACTCTCACGATCTCATCATCTGTGAGTACTGCTGATTCAATAATCACCTTCAGTACCGCGTAAGGAATCGCCTCACGCACCGAGGCAATATCGAATGCAACATCGTCCCACTTCTGGGATTTGACGGCTCCGATATTCACAACCATATCCACTTCATCAGCACCCGAAGCCACAGCCACAGCTGCTTCCATAGCTTTCACGTTTGTGGCCACTGCACCGGAAGGAAAACCGCACACAACCGCAAGGTGCAGATCTCCAAGATCGATATCAGCCGGCAGCGGAAGCATCGACGGCGAGACGCACACGGAATAAGTGCCGAGACTCTTCGCATCCTCGATGAGTTGGCGAACGTCGTCTATGGTGGCCTCTGGTTTGAGGAGTGTGTGATCGATAATACGGGCTACTTCTTCGCGAGTTGGCATGAGTGTTTCTCCTTATCTTGCTAATACTCACTAAACTCAGTAAATGGTGCGGCGCACTTCAGCGTGCGATCCTTTCAAGTATGACGTTCGGCCGTTGCGGCTTAGATTCGCCTATCACGATTCCACCCTCTAGAGCTTCGAGCGCGCGACCGAAGCGTTCTGGTTCATCGGTGTGGAGCGTCATGATTTTCTGCCCTTCACGCACACGATCACCCGGCTTCGCAAAGATTTCAATACCTGCACCTGCTTGCACGGCCTCGCCTTGGAACGCCCTGCCTGCTCCGAGGCGCCAACTAGCTACCCCAACCGCGAGCGCATCGAGCACCTCAAGGGTGCCTGAATCCTGAGCATACACATCGAGCGTATCGGCGGCTCGAGGGAGATCGGCATCAGGATCTCCCCCTTGCATCTCGATCATCTCTCGCCATTTGTCCATTGCTCGGCCATCACGCAACGCTTCGTCCACATCGGCGTCTGGCTGGCCTGCAGCTGAAAGCATTTCGCGCGCCAATGCGAGAGTGAGATCTATGACGTCTCTCGGCCCGCCACCAGCCAACACCTCGATGCTCTCTTCAACTTCGAGTGCATTGCCCACCTTCAAACCTAGCGGCGTGCTCATATCCGTAAGCAGTGCCACGGTGTGAACGCCAGCGTCTGAGCCAAGATCCACCATCGTATTAGCCAACTCCCTGGCGGCATCAAGATCCTTCATGAATGCGCCAGAACCCACCTTGACGTCGAGCACAAGAGAATCTGTACCCTCAGCGATCTTCTTGCTCATAATCGAGCTCGCAATAAGGGGCACACAATCCACGGTGCTCGTTGTGTCCCGGAGGGCGTAGAGCTTCTTGTCGGCAGGGGCAAGCCCCGAACCAGCAGCGCAGATGACGGCACCTGGGCCATCGAGCCCGAGCTGGCGCATAATCTCATCGTTGCTAAGATTTGCCCGCCAGCCAGGGATGGATTCGAGTTTGTCGAGCGTACCACCGGTGTGCCCGAGCCCCCTACCAGAAAGCTGAGGCACAGCCACGCCATATACGGCCACAAGCGGTGCGAGCGGCAGAGTGATCTTGTCGCCCACTCCCCCGGTAGAATGCTTGTCCGCTGTTTTGCGCCCGAGACCAGAAAAATCCATCCGTTCCCCTGAGGCGATCATCGCGGCCGTCCACTGTGCGATTTCCTCCCGATCCATCCCGTTGAGGAAAATCGCCATAGCAAGGGCGCTCATTTGCTCGTCTTTGACGACGCCGCGAGTATAAGCGTCAATCACCCAGGCAATTTCTTCTGCCCCAAGTTTGTTGCCATCTCGTTTATGGCGGATGACGTCCACCGCGTCAAATTGTTCTGCCATAGTTCTACTCCCATCCGCCCTGCATATCAGGCTCGTGTTAATGGCTTGCCGCCCTGGGTGTGGGTAGAGTACCGTGCGCCCACCTCACGGAAAATGCAGTTTCGATTAGCCCGCTCGTGATCCTTCAACGTCATCGAGGTTATTCGCACCGAAGGCATCGGGCAACAGTTCACTGAGCGTTACCGTTCCGCGTTCGATTCGCAGCAAGGTACGCGGTGTGCCGTGCTCCCACAACAGCTGCCGGCACCGCCCGCACGGCATGAGCGGATCACCGTTGCCGTTAACGCATGCTACCGCCACCAGCTTTCCTCCGCCAGTGCGAATAAGGTCACTTACCATCCCGCATTCGGCGCACAATCCCACGCCATAAGCTGCGTTTTCTACATTGCATCCTGATACGGTTCTGCCGTCGTCCACTAATCCGGCAACCCCAACCGGATAGCCACTGTAGGGCGCGTATGCGTGCGAAGCGGCCTCACGGGCGAGCTCAAACAGTGAATCCCAGTCGATCACAGCGTCTGACACTCTCACTTTTGCCTCCCTAATCTCGCTTATATCGCGCTACTTTACGTATGGGATGTTTTCTGCAGCCGGTGGCCGGCTCTTTCCGACGAAGCCAGCCACAGCAATGATCGTAATGACGTACGGAAGCATATTGACCAGTTGGGAAGGTATCGCATTAGTAAGATTCGGCATGAGCTGAGCCACAGCCGTTGCAAAGCCGAACATAAGCGATGCACCCAAGGCACCGATAGGATGCCATTTTCCAAGGATCATTGCAGCGAGGGCGATGTAGCCGTTGCCAGCAGACATATTATCCGTGAACGCCAACCCTTGCCCGATGGTGAAGAAGGCGCCGCCAAGGCCAGCAAGCGCCGAGCCGAGGATTGCGTTGCGTGTACGCGTGCGATTGACGTTGATACCCACAGTATCGGCGGCGCGCGGATGCTCACCTACCGCACGCATGCGCAGGCCCCAGCGGCTGCGATACAAGAATACGGTAAGTACCGCCACGACTACATACATGATGTACACGAGGATCGTTTGGTCGAATAGAATCGGGCCGATTACTGGAATATCTGCAAGGAGCGGGATTCGTATCGCGTGGAAGGAATGACGGTTGGTGTTAAGGAGCTGGGCATTATCCGTCATCAAAGTGCCGTAGAAGAACGTCGTCAAACCAAGGCACAGTACGTTCAACACCACGCCTACAATGATCTGATCCACGCCATATTTTACGGAGAAGAGAGCTAGCAGAGCGCCTACGACTGCACCCGCGAGAGGCGCTGCAATCAATCCGGCATACGGCGTCTTGAAGAAGCTCGCCGCCATGACGCCCATAAAAGCACCCACAAGAAGATCGCCTTCAATAGCGATATTCACAACGCCTACATGCTCAGAGAGCACGCCCGAAAGAGATCCGAAGATGAGCGGGGTCGAAATTGCTACGGTGACGCCCAGGGTCGTCGTCAAAGCAAGGGCGCCTGTAGAGCCTGCACCCGCAAAAAGTAGCAGCCCTACCACAGTGAGTAAACCTACAGCAATCGCCACAATGAGATCGATTGTGTGGCCGAGCTTGCCGTATTTACCACGGCTGAGCACCGAAACGACGCTCCATGCGGTAGCTGCCAAGATGATAATGAAGAACGCCCATAGCGTGGGAGTCACGGGTACGGAGAAGTCAGGAATAGTAAACGCTGAGCGGCGATCGTTGAGACGCACGAGGGTATCACCTGATGCTTTCACCGCGAAAATCATCACCAAAAGCGCGGCAAGCGCAAACGTGATGGGAAGCTTCCAACTCAGCTTCTCTTTCACGGCGAGGTCTGCCGCCGGAGTCGAAAGTGTAGACGTCGTCATGCCTGCTCCTCCTTTCCACTCGTTGTTTGTGCTCTTAAGGGTGAAGACTCTCGATTCAATCGATTCTCGGCATCCTCATTGCCTGCCACAGACGCCGGTTCATGCGCTCGATTTCGGGCACCATTTTCCCATGTGCCTGTGTGTTGAGCGCCTTCCTGGAGGGAACCTGATGTAGCTGAGCTAGTCCCTGGCGCACCGGATATACCGGCTACGATTGAACGAAGGCTCTTGCCGTCAGGCTTTGGTAGATGGAATAGCCAACGCACGAGCGCAGGAGCCGCAATCAGTAGCACGATCACAGATTCGAGAATCAGGATCATATCGATAGGTACTCCCTGGGTTTGCATCTTGAACCCCCCGGCTTTGAAAGCACCGAATAGCAAACCCGAGAGGAAAATACCGATCGGCTTGTTCCTCCCGAGAAGAGCCACGGTGATAGCATCAAAACCAATTGAACCCGCCACGGTTGGCGTGACGCCGATATTATCGTGATACATCGTCCCAAGGGCTTCATTCGCCCCTGCCAATCCTGCAAAAATGCCAGAAACCACCATCGTTAGCGTCGTCACCGTGCCGATACTCATACCCGCCGTCTTAGCAGCGTTAGGATTCGCGCCAACCGCTCGTACCTCGAAACCGAATGTGGATCGCTCCAAAAGCCACCAGTACACGATCACTGCGATCACAGCGATCACAAAACCTAGATGGAGTTTGAACGGTGCGGGGAGAATCGTTGGTAGCGCTGCTGAATCTTCTGCCCGCGGCGTGATGAGATTGGATTGCCCCGGCTTCTGCCAAGCTTTCTTCGATAGCGCATAGGCAATTGCCAACCCTGCGATATTGTTCAACATGATCGTAATGATCACTTCGTTGGCGCCCGTTTTGGCCTTAAGGAAGCCAGCAATGCCAGCGTAGATACCACCGGCTATCATAGCTGCCAGAAGCGCTACGACGAGATGCGCTACAGGCGGAAGATCAAGAAAAATCGACACCGCAATTGCACCGAGTGCCCCGAAAATCACCTGGCCTTGACCGCCGATGTTAAACAAACCGGCTCGGAAACCGAAGCCAAGACCGAGGCCAGCGAGAATCAAAGGGGCTGCAAAACGCAAAGAGTCAGTGAGTGGACGGATCGCTTGATCGAAACCGCGCGAGTCAAGCACGTCTGGGTTGAAAATGGCGCCTTTGAACATGGCGATATATGCGTCGCCCACAGAGGCACCCGAGATAACGATGAGAATCGCACCAAGTGCGAAAGCGATGATGACGGCGAGGATACCTACGAGCCAGTCTGAGCGCAGCCCGTGATGAGCCATAGCCCTTAGCCAGGCACCCGCCCCAGCGTGTTGTTTCATCTGTGTGTTCCTTTGATTCATCACTTCGCCTCCTGCTCCACTGAGGCGAGTGCCTCATCTTGCGGTACGCCTGCCATCATCAGGCCAAGCGCGTCGCGTGATGTATCAGCGGGTACGATGCCGATAATCTTGCCGCGGTACATGACGGCGATTCTGTCTGCGAGGCTCACTACCTCATCGAGTTCTGAGCTGACGAGAAGTACAGGAGTGCCGGCGTCTCGTTCTTCGATGATCCTCTTGTGAATGAATTCGATCGAGCCCACATCGACGCCACGCGTCGGCTGGTTTGCCACGAGGAGGCGAAGCTCACGGGAAAGTTCACGCGCAACAACCACCTTTTGAGCATTTCCCCCAGAGAGCGTGGAAATAGGATCGCTTGTGCGGGTGAGGCGAATGTCGAACTCCTCGGCTAGTCTTTGCGCATGGGCGTTGATAGCCTTAGGCTTCAATGCCGGACCAGAAGAAAAAGGAGCATTCTTGTATTGATCCACAATAAGATTTTCGGTGATAGAAAAAGACGAAATGGCACCGTCTTTTGAACGATCCTCCGGTATGAACCCGACGCCTTGATCAATAATCTTGCGTACAGATTTTCCATCGAGTGCTTCCCCGTCGAGGCTGATGCTTCCTGCCGTTGGCTTCTCTAAGCCGAGAATAACTTCTGCAAGCTCTGTCTGCCCGTTACCTTGGACGCCCGCAATCGCAAGGACTTCCCCGCGGCGCAGGTCGAAACTCACGTGGTCGAGCACGTGTGTTCCGTTTTCGGCAAGAAGAGTGACGTCGTCAAAACTAAGAGCAACCTCACCGAGCTGAGGGGCGGCTTTGTCCACACGCATCATCACCGGCCGACCAACCATCATCGTTGCCAGATCAGCTTCTGAAGATTTAGGATCAGCTTTCCCTACCACTTTGCCTCGGCGGATCACGGTGATGTCGTCGGCAACTGCACGCACTTCACGCAGTTTGTGAGTGATAAAGACGATCGAGGTGCCTTGTGCTGCAAGTTGCTTCATGATTTCCATGAGCTCATCGGTTTCCTGTGGGGTAAGCACAGCGGTAGGCTCATCAAGAATGAGGACCTTCGCATCACGCGAAAGAGCTTTGACGATTTCGACGCGCTGTTGGGCACCCACCGATAGATCTTCAATATAGGCATCTGGATCGAGATCGAATCCAAAGCGAGCTGACACCTCGCGTACCGTCTGGCGCGCCTTCTTCATATCGATCAAACCGGCCGCTTTGGTGGGTTCATAGCCGAGTGCAATAGACTCCGCTACCGTAAACACCGGAATAAGCATGAAGTGCTGGTGCACCATTCCAATTCCAGCCGCTACTGCATCCCCTGGACCTCTAAATGTAACGGGTTTGCCATCGAGGAGAACTTCTCCTTCGTCTGGATCATATAGTCCGTAAAGCACGTTCATCAGCGTGGATTTGCCGGCTCCGTTTTCTCCCAAGAGCGCGTGGATATGCCCTTCCTCAACCACGAGATCAATATGGTCATTCGCCACAAGTGGCCCAAAACGCTTCGTGATTCCTTTTAACTCGAGCTTCACGGGCGCCCCTTTCACCTCTTCATCGAGTAGTGCTAATTTCAGCAGTCGCCCTATTATACAAGTTCACTGAGGGCGTATTACATCGAACCGGCCGTAATACTGTGAGTTCACACAAGCCATTACAGTATGGATTTACAAATAGTGGAGGCCGGCTTAGAAAAAACCAACCTCCACTATGTATTGCTTGATCAACCAGCCCGCAAGGGAGCTGCCTGAATTAGTTCGCAGACGGCGATTCTACAACGAGCTCGCCAGAGGCGATTTGATCTTGTAGCGCCTGCACTTCACTCTTCACATCGTCCGATACCATCGAATCAAGATCGTGGAACGGGGCGATAGCAAGACCACCATTGGCAATAGTGCCAACGTATGGTTCTGAGGTGAAGTTGCCATCAATACCCACCTTCACGGTGTCTTTCACAGCGGCACCGATCTCTTTGATCACCGACGTGAGCACAATGCTTGAGTAGTCTGGTGCAGTCTCGTACCAGTCAGCGTCAACGCCGATGATGTACGTTTCGCCTGCCGCCTGTGCAGCTGCTGCAGCACCGAGACCCACCGGCCCCGCCACTGGCATGATGATGTCAGCACCTTGAGAGATGAAGCCTTCAGCGATAGCTTTGCCTTTTGCCTGATCATCGAATGTTTCAGCGAAGGAACCTTCCTGAGCGTCCTTATCCCAGCCGAGCACCTTCACATCTGCACCCTTGGCCTCGTTGTATGCGGCAACGCCGTCAACAAAACCGTCCATGAAGATCGATACGGAAGGAATATTCATCCCACCGAATGTTGCCACTGTACCCGTCTTCGTGGTGCCTGCAGCAACGTAACCAGCGAGGTAGGAGGCTTCCTGCGTATTGAACAACAAAGCGCGCCCGTTCTCAGGCGCCGGATCAGCGAATGGTGAGTCCACCAAACCGAACTCGAGATCCGTATTGTTCGTAGCGGCGTCATGGATTGCCGGCTCAAGGAGGAAGCCGATACCAATCACCATATTGCAGCCGTCGTCTACCATGGCCTGAGTGTTCGGGCCGAAATCGGAATCGCCGCCCGACTCAGCGGTGTTGATCTCGATACCAAATTCATCCTTGGCTTCCTGAAGGCCATTGTAAGCCGACTCGTTGAACGACTTATCATCCCAGCCGCCAGCATCAGATACCAAGCATGCCTTGAAATCAGACCCTGCCGCAGCGCCTTCCGATGACGCACTGCCTGCTTCTGAATCAGAGGAATTCGAACAAGCACCCAAAGCTAGAGCACTTGCAGCTGCAATCGCAGCAAAACTCTTCAATGTCTTCACGTATTACTCCTGAGATTATTTACATTGCGCATCCGCGCAATGGTTAGTTACAAACTTATCGTACACCGATGCTTTTCTCAGCATTTTCCCAGCATCAAAATTGCCCGGAGGTAATCGAGTTCCATCTCTATCTAGCCAAAACCTCACGCATCGGCTCCAATCAGATGCTCTACGGCGAGCACGGCTTGGCGAACAGGGTCTTGGGCACTGCGCATAGCCGCAAGCACGTCGCTATGAGATGTTGTACCTTGCGCGAACGACAAATCTGAGACGACGGATAAACCGCACACACGCACTCCAAGCTGATGCAGGGCGATAGCCTCAAGCACAGTGCTCATGCCCACCATCGATACCCCAGCCCCGCGAAGAAGCACAGACTCCGCCCGCGTCTGATATTCCGGCCCGCGCAGTAACGCATATACTCCCTCGTGATCGGCATAAGGAGCCATCGCTTGGCGATACTGCGCATCCCACATCTGCCATATATCCACAAAGGACGCACCAGAAAACGGTGAATTCCCAGAGAAATTCACATGATCCGAAATCACCACCACATCCCCAAGCTGCCACTGTTCGAGACACCCACCAGCATTCGTCAATACCGCACCCTCAATACCCGTAGCTGCAGCAATCTGCGACAGCCTCACGATTGTGGCCGGTACCAATCCCTCATACAAATGGGATCTGCCGGTGGCAACGAGCAGATGCGAGGAATTGACGTCGATCGAAAGCAGCTCCCCGCCCTGCCCTTCTGCCGTGGGGACTGGGACGCCAGGAAGATCAGCAAGCGCAATACTGCAACGCACCCTGCCGAGATCCTGAGCCACATCTGCAAGGCCTGATCCGAGCGTCACCAACATGTGGTGGCGGGAAACGCCGGTGCGTTCTGCGATGAGCAGCGCACCGTCTTCAACCTCGTGAAGAGCCTCCGGATCAGATGCAAAACAATACTTCAACGCATCGTAACGCTCCGGCGTCATCGATCTCAACGAGTCTCCTGCCACGCTACCACTGCTCACCGAAGGCCAGCTTCCGCGCCCGAACCTCTGCGCTCTTGCTGCTTCACATCGCCGCTGCACGATGCATAGTATCCGAGGGCACCGATGATAAGAGCTAGCACCACACCGATATTCGAGTAATACCACTCGCCTGTATCGCTAGCCCCAAACAGACGCCACAAATAGCCCTGCCAATCGTTAAACGAAGCGTCGGAGTACCCGTTCACGACGAGCCCCCAGCCTACAACGCAGCACACGGCGAGAATCGCAAGCGACTTCACATTGAATGACCGATAAATCCCAGACGGGTTAAACAGGGCGTGCTCGTCATAGTCACGTTTGCGCAGCGATATATCGGCCATCATGATCCCTGCCCATGCCGCCAGAGGCACACCGAGCGTGACGAGGAATGATTGGAATGGGCCAATAAATGTAGGCGAGAAGAAG
The DNA here is from genome assembly GCA_022783665.1 of Arcanobacterium sp. Taxonomy (GTDB): domain Bacteria; phylum Actinomycetota; class Actinomycetes; order Actinomycetales; family Actinomycetaceae; genus Arcanobacterium_A. Next base: position 52,790 of record JALFZJ010000033.1, on the reverse strand, counting down.
GTGACGTATATTGTGCCTGCCGTTAAGATCGCGCCGTCAATAAGCGAAGCGAGCGGGCGTGGAATGTTGATCCCCAGAGTAAGGAGCGTCAACCCGGAAGAATAGATGCCGTTAATTGCGCCCGAAAGCAGTGAGAGAATCGCGGTGAGCAAGAATGGAATGAGGAACCATGTGGGCAGCAATGTGGCTAGCGCACCCACAGGATCGAGGCCGATATTATCAGAGAGTTCTTGCGAAGAGCCGGCAAGCATCAAACCGAAAGTGATCAGCACAACAGGCCCCAGGGAACCTCCGAGCGTATTCCAAAAGATGATCGATGTGCCCGAAGCGTCACGGCGCTGGTAGCGCGTCCAATCCGCTGCGATATTCACCCAACCAAGCCCCATGCCGGTAAGCACCATCGTGCCGGCGCCGATCATTGCCGCAAAAGAGCCGTTCGGAACCTCCATCAACGCAGCCCAGTGAATATTGGGGATTACCATAACCACATAAATTGCGGTAATCACACCCGTGATCACGGTTAAAACTGACTGCATCTTCATAATGATGTGGTAGCCTGCCACAGCCCCCAACACGATCAGTGCTGCCACGATTGCGGCTGCTACGATTTTCACGCCCACAGAATCGGAACCCGCCCATCCAAGCCGGTGAAGCACGGTATTAGTAGCGAGGACGGCAGTGATGGCAAGCGACGTTTCCCAGCCGATCGACGTCAACCACGAAATAATTCCTGGCACTTTTGCGCCGTTGACTCCAAATGCTGAGCGGCTCATCACCATCGTGGGTACTGATCCGCGTTTACCGCCGAGCGCAATCACGCCACAAATCATGAACGATACGATCACAGCAACAATCGAAATTATCGTCGCCTGCCAAAACGATACCCCAAATCCCAGCACCCAAGCGCCATAACTCATCCCGAACACAGAGATATTCGATGCGAACCATGGCAGAAAGATGTTGTGGGGTTTTGCCGTTCGCTGTGAATCTTGAACGATATCGATACCGTTCATTTCGACGCTAGCCATAATTCCTCCTTCGCCTCACCGATATTTGGCGACGATTTCGCGCATCTTATCCCATTTGGTTTCCATATCGGCTACGAGTTTGAACTGTGTGCGTGCACGATCAAGATTGTGATTCGGGCGGCTTACTTTGAAGTAGACATCGCCTTGGAGATGATCTGCTAAGAAGCGCATGCCGCATTCGTAGGTCATCACCTTCGCAGCCATCGCCATATCATCAAGCTCAGCTTCGCTCAGCGTGCCTTCACAACCCTCAAGAAAGCCTTTGGTGTAGACGTCGAACAGCTCAAGATCCAGCCAGACTTTGCTCAGATCTGGTTCGTCTTCCAATCCCGTGGATGCACCGAATCGTATCGAGTCTCCGTAATCAAAGATCGCAAGCCCCGGCATTACAGTATCTAAATCGATCACTGCCGAAGGCTCACCCGTCTCGGCGTCAAAGAGCACATTGTTGAGTTTCGTATCATTATGCGTCACGCGAAGCGGTAGATCGCCCGCATCGAGACGCTCAGAGAAGTAACGCGCCACATCCTCACGATCGAGCACGAAACGGATTTCGTCTTGCACGTCCCCTGCTCTGCCGGCGGCGTCTTCTTCCACTGCAGCCTGGAAATCACCAAACCGCTTGCGCGTATCGTGAAAATGCGGAATCGTCTCGTGCAAAGAGGCGGCAGGAAAATCTGCGAGCTGTTTTTGGAAATGGCCAAAGGCGCGGCCAGAATTATAAAAATCGTGTGGCGATTGTACCTTATCGAAACTGAGTGAAGGCGCGATGAGCCGATATGCACGCCACCAGTCCCCTTCACTATCGATGAACCCGACGTCGCCGTCCTTCGTTTCGAGTAGACGCAAAGTTCCGGTTTCAGGATCCTTACCTTCACGCACGAGTGCTTTGCGAATATGATCAGTTACTTTCACGATATTTTCCAGCACTTGTTGTGGGTGGGAGAAGATGTCGGTATTGATTCTTTGGAGCACGATGCCATGGTTGCTCATCATAAAGGTATCGTTGATATGGCCTGAACCGCGCGAGTCGACTTGCTCATCCGCACCGGCTCCGACAAAGGCGTAGAGCGCCTCTATAAACTGCTGTTGGGCTAATGGTTTCACTGCTTCCCCCACAATTCCTCAGGATAGACTCCCTGCCGTTTCATCGCTTTGATCGCATCTACCACCACAGGTTTATCTTCTTTATACGTGACGCCGAACCACTTGTCTGGCGTCGAAAGTACTTTCACGCTTGCACGCCCGTTTTCGATCATGTGGGAGACGACGCTTGGCAAGAAATACTCACCCTTGAGTGGGTTAGTCTCCAGTGCCTGATCGAGGAATGCGGGGAAACCGGCATCAATTGCGTCCACAAAAGCACTTGTAAATCCCCAAAGATTCATCGAAACGAGCGTCTTTTCGGGAAGTTCGATCCACGTAGTGCCGCCGTCTTCCGTGTAGGCAATGGCATTGCCACGTTTTTCAATATGCGTACGTTCGGTAACCGATACGAGCATCTGATTCGCGTCCGTCTTACAAACTCCTCGCGAAACGTAGCCATTATCAGTCACAGTATTGCCCACATGATAGCCAACCATCGCGTAGCGTTGCACATCGGTGCTCTCTTCGCTGCTATTCAAGAATGTATAGATCAGTTCAAAGGCTCGGCTGCCGTAGTAATCATCGGCGTTAATCACCGCGAAGGGTGCACCATCGATCTCGGCGCGCGCGCAGAGAATCGCGTGGGCAGTCCCCCACGGTTTTGTGCGCCCCTCGGGCACCGAGTAACCTGCAGGCAGCTCCTCAATATCTTGGAATGCATAATGCACATCCATCACCTGCGCCACGCGATTACCGACGGCCTCCCGGAAGACGGCCTCGTTTTCTTTCTTAATGATGAAAACGACCTTGTCAAATCCTGCTCGATGGGCGTCATATATCGAGAAATCCATGATGGAGTGCCCTTGAGGATCCACGGGATCTATTTGTTTCAGGCCTCCATAACGGCTACCCATGCCTGCCGCCAAAACAACCAAAATGGGTTTTTTCATTGTGTGCTCCGTTGCGTCTTTGCCGTGGTGTATCCAGTCACAGCTTACTAGTATCACTTTATGATACTGCACATTACATGTGTACATTGGGAGCTTGTACCCGCGCCCACATTGCTCACATGATTGGATAACACATTGAAGGTGGTGCGCGCCCTATACGTGCCTTGCTCGCTGCTTTCGAGCAGGTATGATGGGCTTGGGCAAGGAGGAGCATGTGAGCGCACTTGTGGTTGGTATTGCTGGGGGCACCGGCAGTGGGAAGACGACTCTTACCCGTGCCTTGGTGGAGAAGTTTTCCGGGCACACATCCGTGATTTTTCACGACAATTACTACAAACGCCACGATGAGCTCGATTATGAGCAAAGATCTCAGCTCAACTATGATGCGCCTGAAGCCTTCGATACCGATCTGATGGTACACCAGCTCACGGAACTGATTTCCGGGCATGGCATCGAAACGCCCGTCTACGATTATTCGATCCACAATCGATCATCTCAAACAGTGCATGTGGATCCGGCCCCCGTGATCATCGTCGAGGGTATTTTGATTTTTGCAGAGCCGCGTATCTGCGATTTGTGCGATATTAAGATCTTCGTTGATACTGACGCCGATGTACGGATTCTTCGCCGTATCAAACGCGATGTGATTGAGCGCGGCCGTACACTCGAATCGGTGGAAGCCCAGTATCTGAGCACCGTCAAACCGATGCACGAGCTATATGTGGAACCCTCGAAACGACGCGCAGATATCATTGTGCCTGAGGGTGGGCATAATCTTGTAGCTCTCGATATGCTGGTGCATCGCATCCAGCGTGAGATTTCTTAGTCGCCAAGGATTTTGCGAGGGGTTTTCTCCCCCATTGCTGTGCTTTGTTTCGCTTCTCGGCCGAGCCTCCATAGCCAATAGACGTTGATGAGTACGATTGCTCCATTCATGGCAGCATAAGGCCAAATCCCGAAGTAAAGATTGTACGCGGTGGCGAGTGCAGAGCCCGTCAGGTTGAGAATTCGGAACCTGCGCACGCTTGGCACCATCAGCGAGACAACCACCAGTATCGACCCGGCCCATCCAATGATCTCCCATATCGGCATATAGTATTCTCCTTACCGTTCCGGTATGGTTTATGAGATTATCTGGCTGAGTGCATACAACGCCTGATAACCCGCATTATTCACACGCATATGGTGCGTCACCGTAATCATAAGGGGCTAAAGGCGCGTCAAGCACCTCTAGCCCCTTATAGTGCAAGGCGATCATATCCTTGCGTAAGTACTGCCCAGTTCTTTGATGAACTGGCTCCCGGTAGCAGCTATATTATTTAGCGTCTGTGCGCTTTTCCTTAATCTTCGCAGCCTTACCATGCAGGTTACGCAGGTAATAGAGCTTAGCGCGACGCACCGAGCCGAGCGTCACAACCTCGATCGAATCCACATTGGGCGAATGCAGTGGGAATGTACGCTCAATGCCCACACCGAAAGAAACCTTGCGTACGGTGAAGGTAGCATTAATACCCTTGCCACCTTTGCGCGCAATGACGACGCCCTGGAATACCTGGATACGTTCACGGTTACCTTCGACAACCTTTACATTAACCTTGACGGTATCGCCTGCACGGAACTCTGGACGCTCCTTGAGCTGGGCCTCGGCTACCTTCTTTACAATCTCCATTTTGTTTCTCTTCTCCTCCTGCACGCAGGCCAGGTGGGGTTAAGAGCCGTCGCACTGTGCGCGGCCACGCCAATAGAAACTCGCTGGTGCACTGCCCCCTGCGGCAGGTCATGCGCACTATATAAGCGAGACAACTCAACTATTGTGCCATAAACACAGGCCTTGCCATAACGGGATCTGTGTTGATCTCATCACCCACATAGAAAGTTCGCTGACCCACCACTACAAATCCGTGGCGTTGATATGCTCGGCGAGCGCGCCGGTTTGCTTCATTCGTACCCAACCAAACGTATGGCTGTGGGTAACCCAAACTCCGGCTCAGCTCACCGAGATATTGGAGTGTCTGATTCATCATATAGTCAAACAAACCACTCCCACGCCATGTGCGGTCAATGTAGAACTTTGACAGATAGTACAGCGGCCCATTGCGCTTGGTTCCGTTAATCACCGCATCGGTCGGAGCGCCATGAGCTTCATCTGCTGCTCCATTCCCTTGCGGAATAACGCATAGCACGTAGCCTGCCAGCATGCCGCCAACCTCAGCAAGGAGCACGAGATACTCATCAGAGGCGATGTAATGCGAAAACTGGGTTGGCGAAAGCTCCTGGTCAATGAATTCGGCGATCGCCTGAGGTTGTAATTCGGGCGGGCAAGCATCAGGAAATGTGCGTGCAGCGAGCTCTGCGAGGGCAGGCACATCTTCAGGCCCCGCTAGGCGGATACGAATCTGCTGGATGTGCTCGGCGTCATCATTCACTAACCATCCGAGCTGAGCAAGCTGGGCTCGATCTGCTTTATCAAGCTGAGTGGGCCGCAACGCACTAATGAGATCAGGCCTGCGTTCGGCCGTCTTCGCGAGTGCACGGGCTTTACGCCATCGGGCAACTTTTCCGTGATCACCGGAGGTGAGCACCCGAGGCACCTCAATCCCTCGGAAAACCGAAGGCCGCGTGTATATGGGATATTCTAGGAGTCCCGCCCCACTATACGACTCTTCTACTAGGCTGTCGGGATTACCTACCATTCCCGGCACGAGGCGGCCTACAGCCTCCATCAACGCCATGGCAGCTACCTCGCCGCCGTTGAGCACATAGTCTCCCAGCGAGTATTCGAGCACCTCCACTCCACTGCGACTTTCATAGTATTGGGCTACGCGCGCATCGATGCCTTCGTATCTGCCGCAAGCAATCACAATGTGTTTCGCTTGCGCAAGGCGCGCGCACATTTCTTGCGTGAGCGGTATTCCTGACGGCGTTGGAATAGCGAGCACAGTATGCGTTGCGTTTTGTGCGGTACCAGGAGTATCAGACTGACCGATTGCATGGCTGGGGTGGGGAGAATCAGAGGATCCGTGTTCGAGGTGCGCCGGCTCACCAGTTTCGCCACTCGAATCGGGCGCGCTTAGCTGAGCGTCGATCGCTTCCGCCCACACGTCTGGTTTCATCACCATTCCGGCTCCGCCCCCGAACGGCGAGTCGTCTACGGTGCGATGTACATCATGCGTGAAATCTCGCAAGTTTACGACTTCAACGCTGATAAGGCCTCGGTCTTGAGCCTTGCCAAGAAGCGATAGTCTCGCAACATCAAAGAATTGCGGAAAGACGCTGATGACGCTGAACCTCATTGAGACTCACTTTCCGACTCGTCGTCAGCGTCATCCCGAGGGAACAGCCCTGCTGGTGCATCTATCACCACACAGTGATCGTCCACGTCTACATCCGTAACGATCTCGTGCACAAATGGAACGCGAACGATTTCCCCACTATCAATACGCACCAGTAACAAATCTTGTGCGGGCATAGGTTCGAGGCCCACCACTGTGCCAAGCTCGTAACCTTCAGGATCGAGAGCTTCTAACCCGCAAAGCTCGTGGGAATACCACGCGTCTTCTTCCGAGGGTAGAGAACTGGTATCTATCTGGAGGCGTACGCCTCTAAGCGCTTCGGCTGTATCGCGCGTCGTAACGCCTTCAAAATAGGCATACGTTGCGTCTTTGTATTGCCGGGTTTTCACGACTGTGAGCGTGTCAGGCTTAGGGCGATCCGTCAAAAGCGTATTGCCAGGAGCCAAGCGTGCTGCTGGATCATCCGTACGCACATCAAGCTTCACTTCACCTTTAAGGCCGTGTGCCGCACCTATGATTGCAACGTCAAGCTTCATCAGACACTCCCCTCCGTGAGGCCTCAATATGGTTGAATCGCATATAAAACGGTGGGTTTGGGGCACCTATGCGCCACAAACCCACCGTTTGAGCCATTACGTACAGACCCTAGCGATCAGTTTCAATCACATCCACGCGTACAGAACCTTTGGTGGATAATGCATTGATAACCGTGCGCAAAGCTTTGGCAGTGCGTCCATTACGGCCGATGACGCGCCCAAGGTCATCTGGATTCACGCGCACCTCTAGTAGTTCGCCGCGGCGATTGCGACGCGAAGATACTTCAACGTCGTCTGGGCTATCTACGATCCCGCGAACCAAATGTTCTAAGGCTGCTTCAAGCATCAGGCTTCCTCGGTTTCCTCAGATGGCGCCTCTTCGGCTTCTCCGGCTTCCGATTCCGCTTTCTCAGCGGCCTCGGCGTCTGCCGCCGCCTGAGCTTCAGCTTCTGCCTTCGCGATTGCCTCAGCACGCTCAGCACGGAGCTTTTCGGCGTCGTCCTGAACCGACTTTACCGCTTCTTCACGAGCAGCTGCTTTATCGATCTTCTCGACCGTCTTCAGCGTCGAATCTCCATCCAGACCCTTGGCCGCCTGATAGTCACCCGTGATCTTAAGCTGTTCGAGCACGCGATCAGAAGGCTGCGCACCTACTGAAAGCCAGTAGCGGGCACGCTCGGAGTTGATGTCGATGGTGGAAGGCTGCGTATTCGGATCGTAGATACCGATCTCTTCGATCACGCGCCCGTCACGTTTCTTGCGCCCATCAACAACAACAACACGATACTGTGCATGGTGAATCTTGCCCATGCGCTTCAAACGAATTCTGACTGCCACTTGTGCGGTCACTCCTATTTCTTCATTGTGGGCGCTTTTCCCTGCGGTGGGGCCACACGTACTAGGTGCCCGTAACTAAGAAAATCTCCGCGATGAGAGGGCCACGAAGTTTTTCTGAGTACAACGTTCAATCATGCCAGAAAACACCGAGCATTTACACTTTGCTTGGCAGATTAGCCGGTGGTACGCCTCACCTTCAACGCCGCAAAGCGACGCTGGAATACGCATCGGAGCCCGAGTAAAGCACCATCACACATCGAGAAGTAGCCCACGCTTTAGCCCTCTCCTCTAGATCTAACCCATCGAATGTGCACAATTGTAATAGTGAAGAATGACGTGCGGTCTGCGAGCGTATCCGGTAGAAGCCCGGGATACGGCACCAAATGTGCTAGCGATTGCGCGTGCATCGATAGGTTAGCTTATGGTTATGGGAACGTACAGCAATGCACAACAATACTTCAGACCCACACAGCGTTAGTGATGAGCCCGATAAGGTGATCCCTGCCGCGCGCCGTCGGAACGTTGTGGCCGGTGATTCTAGCCAGAGCACACCCCAGCCCGATCTGTCCCGCTTTGCATGGCTCTCGCTATCTGCTGCAGTACTCACAATCGTCCTCAAAGTAGCGGCGTACTGGCTTACTGATTCGGTATCTTTGCTTTCAGACGCAATGGAATCAGTAGTGAACCTCGTGGCTGCTATTGTGGCACTCATCGCATTGAAACTCGCCGCCCGCCCCGCAGATTCGCGTTATACGTTCGGGCGTTCAAAGGCCGAGTATTTCTCGGCGGCAATCGAAGGTGCCATGATTTTCGGCGCTGCAGCGCTCATTATCCACTCGTCAGTTCTGCGCCTTCTCAACCCCATCCCGATCACAAACGTCGGCATCGGCCTCGCCGTATCGGTAATAGCCGCTGCGGTAAACGGAGCTGTGGGCATCATCTTAATCCGCGCGGGCAAACGCAACTCTTCTCCAACGTTAGAGGCCGACGGCAAACACCTTCTTACCGACGTTATCACCACCGCAGGCGTAATATTCGGCGTTGTGCTCGTAGCTCTCACCGGCTGGGATCGCCTCGATCCGATTGTGGCAATCCTCGTGGCGATTAACATCATCTGGATTGGAATTGGCCTTATCCGATCGGCTCTCTCCGGTCTGATGGACGTCACCCTCCCTGATCACGAAAATCAAGCGATCATTGATATTCTCGCCCGTTTCACTTCTGAGAACGTAACCTTCCATGGCCTACAAACCCGCCAATCGGGTCAGTTACGATTCGTGCGTGTGGATGTACAGGTGCCAGGCGCATGGACCGTCGCCCAAGGGCATGCCTTCGGAGAGGAAATCGAAGACGCCGTTCGCGAACGTCTGCCTGGATCTTTCGTTACCGTGCATGTAGAACCGATCGAAGATCCACAATCATATGAAGATATACCCGAGGGATATATTCCGCTCACAACGACGCTTGACGCGCTTCAGCCTCGCAATCTCGCCCGTTAACTCCAGCACTTGTGCCAGGAAAGAGTGCCGCAGTGCGCCAATTGGAAGCTCCGCTTAGAGCTTCTGCATAGCTATCTATACCAAAATGCCGTCGATCAACACGTGGGTAGGCTTGAGCACAGCGGAAATATCGCGTTCAGGATCATTATCGTAGACGACGAAATCGGCAGGAGCGCCCTGCTCCCAGTTGGAAAAGCCGAGCCGTGAGCGCCCAGCAAAGCTGGCAGCCGCCATCACTGTGGCCGGAGGAATCCCGTTGCGCACCGCAGTTACGAGTTCTACCGGCAGGCCGCGTTCGCGCAACTCGTGGGCAGGAGCAGTGTCTGAGCCCATAAGGAAATCCACGCCAACGTCTACCATCATGGCAATATGTTCGACGCGATGGGCATCCATAGAGAGCATCGTATCGCGGTACACGGGATACTTGCTCCCGGCATCAGCAGCGAACTCAGGGAAACGCGATATTTGGCATACTGTAGGGTCGATCAGGATTCCGCGCATCCGAGCCTCAAGAAGATGATCGGGCGTCATGCCTGTGCCATGCTCGATGGAATCCACCGAGGCATCGAGAAGATCATCGATAGTACTGCGGGCAAAAGAGTGAACTGCTACCCGCGCACCGTTATCGTGAGCTGCTGCAACAGCATCAATCAGCACTTCTCGGGGCCAGAGCGGGCGAAGATCCGCCTGCGTGCCCAGTGAGCGATCGATCCAGTCGCCTACTATCTTGATCCAACCATCACTTGCCTGAGCCTGCCGCGCAGCCTCCTCAGGCAACTGCGAGGGTTCGACGTCTATAGGCATATAGCGGATGTATCGTTTATAGCGTGCGATGTGTTGGCCGCAGTGCAGCACCTTCGGATAGCCTTGCGGGCTGACGTCCTTGGTGAACACATCATTCGGGTTACGTTGGCCGCCGCAATCGCGGATCGCCGTCACGCCAAGGCTACGGCACGCCGCGAGACGCTCAAGCACGTCAGCATCGCTCACAGGCTCCGCAGTTCTGCTGACGCCGGGATGGGTGTGAGCATCGAGTAATCCCGGATAGATATAGCCTCGAATCTCTTCGATGCCACTGGCGGGGAGGCTTTCAGGCTGGGTGTAGCAAATGATCCCATCGGCGATCCACACTTCGTGCAGCTTGCTGCCACGCAGAGCGCCGCTCAAATGATATACCGGCATATCGCACTCCTATCATCCGTCCGTGGCATCAGCCACAACCTAGCGCAAGAACTTTGCCAGAGCCTCCATATCTACCTCACTTGGCTCAGGAGAATTGGCGGCACCGAAAGCTGATCCTTTAGCTGCTTGAGACCCTTGAGCTCCTTGCTCAGCTCGGCGGCGAGCTTCGAGCTCTTGCTGCTTGCGCTTCGCAGGATTACCCGAACGCCCCTTCTTGCTGCCCGACTTCTTCGAAGACTTCTTCTTTTGTTTCTTCGTGTATCCGCCGCTACCGATGCTGCGCATACCAGGGATATTGGGCATTCCCGGGATAGAGCCAGCACCGCCTTTGCTCATGGCTTGCATCATCTTCTTCGCTTGCGCGAATCGATCCATCAGCGAATTGACTTCCTGCACTGTGGTGCCTGAACCCTTCGCAATCCTCATGCGACGAGAACCGTTAAGAATTTTAGGATCTCGGCGTTCTGCTGGCGTCATCGAAAGAATGATAGCTTCTTGGCGGTCAATATCGCGTTCGTCGAAGTTATCCAAGGCTTCTCGATATTGGTTCATCCCAGGCAGCATGCCCATGATTTTCTTCATCGAGCCCATCTTCCGCATTTGCGCCAGTTGCTCGAGGAAGTCTTCAAGAGTGAAGGAACCCTCCATCAGCTTTCCGGCTAAATCCTGGGTCTCTTCCTCGCTCCACGTTTTTTCTGCCTGCTCAATAAGCGTCAAAATATCGCCCATATCGAGGATGCGTGAAGCCATACGATCTGCATGGAAACGCTCGAATGCGTCGAGTTTTTCGCCTGTGGAAGCAAAGAGTACGGGTTGGCCGGTAACACCACGCACCGAAAGCGCCGCACCGCCACGAGCATCGCCATCGAGCTTCGAGAGTACAACGCCCGTAAAGCCCACGCCGTCTCTAAACGCAGTAGACGTGTTCACCGCATCTTGGCCGATCATCGCATCAAGTACGAAGAGAATCTCGTCTGGGCTGATGGCATCGCGGATATCGCGCGCCTGCTGCATCATCTCTTCATCGATACCTAGGCGCCCGGCAGTATCCACCACCACAACATCGAAGTTGTTGTCTCGCGCATAGGCCACGCCGTCTGATGCTACCTGTACTGGATCACCCACGCCGTTGCCCGGCTCAGGAGCCCACACCATCACTCCTGCCTGGCGCCCCACAACCTGCAGCTGGTTGACTGCGTTAGGGCGTTGGAGATCTGAGGCAACCAAAAGTGGCTTATGCCCGTTTTCCCGAAGCCATTTGCCCAGCTTTCCCGCGAGCGTGGTTTTGCCGGCACCTTGGAGACCAGCAAGCATGATCACCGTAGGGCGCCCCTCCGCCCAGTTAAGATCGCGCGATTCGCCACCAAGAATCTCGATAAGCTCCTCATTGACGATCTTCACCACTTGCTGGGCGGGGTTAAGCGCTTGTGATATGACGGCGCCTGTAGCCTTTTCTCGCACATCTGCCGTAAACGAGCGCACCACGGGCAGCGCCACATCTGCATCGAGAAGAGCTCGGCGTATATCACTAATCACACTTTCGACGTCCGCTTGGGTGAGCTTCCCATGCTTGCGTAAATTGCGCAATGAGCCGGTAATGCGATCCGACAGTGAGTTAAACATATCTACCCTTCGGCAAGTGAGGAATTACTAGTGGCATCATACCGTACCTGGTAGGCGAACCCGCTAAGCAAGAAGCGAATCCACAAAGCTTTCAGGATCGAATGGAGCAAGATCATCTGCTCCTTCACCAAGCCCCACGTACTTAACAGGTACTCCAAGTTCGCGTTGTACCGAGATCACGATGCCGCCCTTAGCCGTACCATCAAGTTTCGACAATACAATCCCCGTCACGCCCGTCGCTTCGGCAAACACACGCGCCTGCTGCATACCGTTTTGGCCAGTAGTAGCGTCAAGCACCAAAAGAACTTCGTTCACTGGCGCCTGCTTTTGCATCACCCGTTTGATTTTGCCAAGCTCGTCCATCAAGCCGGTTTTATTCTGCAATCGCCCGGCAGTATCGACGAGCACAACGTCTACGGCATCGTTGATGCCACGTGCCACCGCATCGTACGCCACAGAGGCGGGATCGGCTCCCTCACGCTCCGAACGCACTACACCTACACCCACGCGCTCACCCCAGGTTTGGAGTTGCTCAGCGGCAGCCGCACGGAATGTGTCTGCTGCGCCCAGCAGCACCTTTTTGCCGTCAGCGACGAGCAGTCGCGCGAGCTTGCCCACAGTCGTCGTCTTTCCAGTACCATTAACTCCCACCATCAGGATGGACGCCGGTGCACGCGTACCGTCGGCAGTGTGCGTTTCGCTCAGGTTGAGGCTGCGGTCCATATTCGTGCCCACCAACTCAAGAAGCTCGCGGCGCAGTATGGTCTTGATAACGGCGGGATCCGAGCTCGCTTCAACTTTGGCTGCCTGCCTCAGCCTATCCATCAGCTCAGTTGTAGCATCGAGCCCAACATCGGCCATCAGCAGCGTATCTTCAATCTCTTCCCAGTCAGCAGGGCTGAGATCACCTCGCGAGAAAATAGACAACACTGCATTGCCAAAGGCTCCCGAGCGTGCCAGCCGTGCACGCAGGCGTTTCATGCGGGAAGGTAGTGATTCAGGGGTTTCGAAAGACGGCGCGCTAGGTGCGGGTGCTAGCTCTTCTTCACCAGAAGTATCTGGCGCCTGGGCATCATCCCCGCGCTGCCTCGCAGGTTCCTCTTCACCCTGGCGAACCGGCGCGGTCTGCGTAGCGTCGTCACCTCGTGGAACATCGGCATACTCCACTGCCGGCGCATCAACAGGGCTAGCGGTATCGCTAGAAATCTCAGGGGTTCTTCGCTTAGCCGAGGTGGGCGGTAGTGGTTTGTTCCTACCTCGATTGCGTGCCTTCAGAGCGAAGGCTGTAATCACACCCGCAAGGGCAAGGACGGCAGCAACTATAATGGCGATAATTTGAGGATCCATACGTCAAGTGTGCCGGGTAGTGATAGCTCGGGTCAAAAGCCGAGCTCCTTTCACACTAGTGTTTTACACAGATGACGTTTTCTTCGCTGACTTGCGCTGTGCGTCACGCTGTTTTGCTTCGCGTGCCGCACGCTCCTTTTTCGCGAAAGCTTTGATTTCGGGAAGCATAATCGTATCGCCCACTTCTTCGAGCGATATGTAGCCGTCCCCTTGAACCTTCTCGAACGTGGTAAACACATCGCTTGCGCGCGTTGGCTCCACTTTGACCTCAAACTGGCCGCGATCAAGCTCATCATTGCGCCATGCACGTACCGAATCTTCAACATAGCGCACAGATTCCTTGGGATCATCCACGCCAAGGAAACGAAATACGAGTACCGCCGCAGCAGCGAGAATAACGATTACGAAAAGGATTGCAGCCAACACATTTCTCATTATCGTGTTTTGGCTCCACGAATGAAAGCGAAGAAACGCCCAAAATGATTACAATATGGTCACAACTACGGCATCACATCTTTTAAGCGTTGGGAGATGACGGTCGTCACTCCCTTTTCTTTCATGGCAACCCCGTAGAGCACGTCGGCGATCTCCATCGTGCGCTTTTGATGCGTGATCACAATGAGCTGCGAGCTGGTCTGCAACTCCCGGAATATATCGAGTAGTCGAGAAAGATTGACGTCGTCGAGAGCAGCTTCGACTTCGTCCATCACATAGAACGGTGACGGCCGAGCCTTGAAAATTGCCACAAGGAAGGCAATCGCCGTCAAGGATCGTTCACCACCAGACAACAACGAAAGCCTCTTTACCCGTTTGCCCGGCGGGCGTGCCTCAATATCGATTCCAGTGGTTAAAAGATCATCAGGCTCAGTGAGCACGAGTTTGCCTTCCCCACCAGGAAACAACCTGCCAAACACATCAGTAAACTCGCGCGAAACATCGTCGAATGCGGATCGCATCACCTCAGCCACCCGCTTGTCAATATCAGAGACGATCGTCAAAAGATCCTCGCGTGACTGGCGCAGATCTTGGAGCTGCTCCGTCAAGTATTTTTGGCGTTCCTCTAAAGCCGCGTGTTCCTCAAGAGCCAGCGGGTTAATCTTTCCCAGGCGAGCTAAATCCTTTTGAGCACGCGCGAGGCGTTTCTCTTGCTGCTCTCGCACGTACGCGATCGGGGCAGAATCGGGCACATCAATCATGCGGTGTGGCCCGTATTCGTTCACAAGTGTGGCTGGCTCCATCCCAACGTCGTCAATCGCCTTACTCGCTAGCTGCTCATACCCCAGCCTGATTTCAGCAAGGGCAAGCTCGCGGCGATGATGCAGATCATCAAGTTCTCGTTGTTCGGCGAGGCGCTCATCGAGATACTTCCGCGCCGCCGCGAGCTCAGCATCGCGCCCGGCGCGTGCTTCTTCCATGGCTTGACGTTCGCTAAAAGTGCGATCCACCAGCAGTTGCGCGCTCCGCATAGCGGCTCCAGCGAACTCACCCACCTGCCGTGCTTCGCCCGCGGCCTGGGCGCGCCGTTCAGCGAGCCGCCGTTCTTGGGCAATACGCTGCTCAACTGCCCCTGCTTGCTTCTCCAACGATTCTGCTTTACCAACCACCGCTCGCAGCCGTTCTTCACGCGTGCGCAGTGCGAGGCGTGCTTCTGTTTCTTCAAGCCGCGCCTGCACCGTGGCCTTGTGTTGCACTTCGCGCACTGCTTTAAGCTCGTTCCCACGAGCCTGGAGCTCTTCAGGCGCATCGTTGATAGTGCGTCGCTCAGATTCCAGCCGTTCGATTTCCGTCTCGCGCTGGGCGCGTTCCGCATCGATCTTTGTGAGGCGCGATTGTGACCGCTCCACTTCTTGCTCTGCAGATCGCAACGTCTGGCGAAGTATCCCCAGTTGAGCACGCACTGCGGCAAGTTTAGAATCACGTGCGGCAAGTTCCGATGCAATGGCATCGTATGCCTCTTGAGCCTGCCCCACCTGCACTTCGGCGTCTTGCTCAGCTCGAGCCGCACGTTCGTAGGCCTCACGCGCGTGTTGCGCTTCTCGTGTGGCGTCGTCATACACAGATGCCCGCGCCAGCAATGCGCCACTATTATGCTCCCCACCGCTGGCATGGGTGGCACAAATCATTTCACCATTCACGGTTACCGCTACTGCCCCACCAGCATGCACAACTTCTCGCGCCGTCACAAGATCTGCACACACAATCACGCCAGCTAGCATAGATCGCAACGAGCGTGCTACGGCACCTTCCCCTGTAGCGACGTCGTTCGCTCGTCTGGCGCGACTCTCGTCAAGATGAAGTCGCTTGAGCACATCGGCGGCGCGGACATCAGCGGCACGGACATTGCCGTGCGCGGCATCATCATCTACTGCCCGACTTCCCACGAGCGTTTCATCCTTCGAAGCCGCATGCCCACCCGAAGCCGTATCAGCATCTGAAGCATTATCGCCATCTATGCTGTGAGCCGGCGCGATCAGTATTTCCAAATGGCCTGCCTCGGCTTCGCGAGCACCACGTAAAGCATCTACGGCCTCAGCCACGCTTGCCACGACCACGCCCTGAGTCACCTGCCCAAGCGCCGTCTCTATAGCAGATTCCCAACCTGGCACAATACGCACCGCTGCTCGAACGAGAGTATGTGCTGCACTGAGATTGTTTACCGCCCAGGCAGTAGCATCTTCAGGGAGTAACGACATTTCGAGAGTATCGGCTTTAGTTCGCCATTCGGCTTCTGCTGCGCGAGCCGCGCTCTTTGCCTCGCGTGCTTGGTCGAGCATGTTTTTGGCTTCATAGAGATGTTGCGCCGCCTTGTCGTGGCTCGCGGAGATCTGATCGTCGGCGTCGGAATGTGCTACAGCTTCTTGCTCAGATGCTGTGATTTGCGAGGCGGCATCTGATAGCCGGCGCTGCGCGTTCTTCAAGGCTGCTTCGACGTGCTCACGTTCTTCGTCGAGCGCTTGGGCTCGCGACCGCGCCGCAGAAATAGCTCCTTCGAGGCGCGCATGGTTTTCACGATGATCTGACAGCGCTCGCGTGACGTGAGTGAGCTCGTTTTCTGTAGCTCGCTCTTCGCTTTCAGCACTTTCGCGAGCTGCAACAGCCGTATTGAGTGCATCGCTTGCTGCGGCGGCCTGCTTGCGAAGATCATTTTCGGTATCGCGCGCTTGAGCCGCACGCTCGCGAATATGCTCCGGTGATTCGCCGCGGAAGATATCTGGGCCTTGCTGTTCGAGCGACTTGACGCGTTCACCCGCAAGCTGTTCCAGACTTCGGAAACGCTCCGCGAGTGAGTTCAGACGCTGCCATCGCTCGGTAAGGCGCGCAAGCTCCGGGTTCGCCGCGTCAATTTGGCGTTGATATCGCTCCACATCAGCGCGCCCTGCTGCTATTGACTCTGCAAGCGCCTCACGCTGCTTGGCGAGCGCCACGCCGTCCACGCGCTGTGATTCAAGGCGTGCCTGGGCCTGAGCAATATCGTCTGCGAGCAGACGTGCCTTGGCATCGAAGAGGTCTGCTTGGATCGTCTGCGCTCGACGAGCCGTAGCTGCCTGCCTTGCGAGTGGGCCGAGCTGACGGCGTAGTTCTGCTGCTAGATCTTCAATTCGAGTAAGATTCCCGCGCATTGATTCGAGTTTGCGTAGCGCTTTTTCTTTACGCCGGCGGTGCTTCAGTACACCGGCGGCCTCCTCGACAAAACCCCGGCGTTCCTCAGGGGTTGCAGTGAGTACTTGATCGAGCCTTCCCTGGCCGATAATCACGTGCATCTCGCGCCCAAGACCTGAATCCGAAAGCAGTTCTTGAATATCGAGTAAACGCGCGGCAGTACCGTTGATGGCGTACTCGGAGCCACCTGATCTGAACAGTGTGCGAGAGATCGTCACTTCAGAGTATTCGATTGGGAGCTTGCCGTCGGTATTGTCGATAGTAAGCCGCACTTCGGCTCGCCCAAGCGGTGGGCGCGCGTCAGTGCCGGCGAAAATGACGTCCTGCATCGCTCCGCCTCGCAGAGTTTTCGCTCCCTGCTCCCCCATCACCCACGCGAGCGCATCTACCACATTCGATTTTCCCGAACCGTTAGGACCCACCACACAGTTGATCCCCGGCTCAAAATTCATCGCGGTGGAGGTGGCGAAACTCTTAAATCCGCGAAGCGTGAGGTTTTTCAAATACACATGTATTAGTTTAAGGCATTGGAATACAATTGCAGGCATGGGGGAAACGCTCGGAAAAAACCATCCATTTTGGCGGTATGACGCCGGTTTGCTCAACGAGGCGCTCTATCTTCATGAAGACGACGAGGCGTGTGTCGCCGTCGTAGCGCCTCGGCATCCTGCCACAAACACCGCTCATGAGGTTGGCTACCGGCTCGTGATCTTTGGTGAACCTGCACCCGCTGCTTCTGCGCTAGCCGCCCTCCCTCACCAGTGGCGCACTCCTGCACGCGTCATGATGAATCGAGAAGTCTACGAATCGCTTACTGATAGTGAACGCCACCATTTTGGCGAACACTGGGGCCTTGAGTGGGATTATTACTACACATCACAGCCACTGGAATATGATGCTGTGGATCACCCTCAAGCACCTGCACGGACGCCGCGTGGCGGCAATGCTTACAAGGTGGAATACCTGCGCTCCCCGCGTTCGCTCCCCTTCAGCGAACGTGGGGCTGTGGCACCACTATATGCCGAGCTTCGAACCGTGCTTGCCCAATCCAATCCGATCACTTCTGCAATTGATGACTTTGATGATTTTGATTGGGCCTACCTGCGCAGCTCCTCGGGGACTATAGCCAGCGTACTCGGCATCGAGAAGCGCCCAGGTTCAGCCCATTTGGGCGGATTTGGCACGCTTCCAGCATTTCGTAGACACGGCTTCGGGCGCACGCTCATCGTCCAAGCAACGAATTCACTATTGACGCAAGTGCCGTATGTGACGTTTGGAATGTGGACGTGGAACGACGTCGCTCGCCAGCTTTATCAACAGATCCACTTTACAGCCGGTCCTCGGTTCATCAGCGGCTCGCCCACTGCCTTACCTGAACTCGAACGCCAGGTTTAGCCGCACACAATCCTCCCTACTGGTCTCTCCCCTACTGTAGAACTCGCCGCTATAGCGAATCCTCTCAGGCACGGTGCAAACCTCTAACGGCTCATGACAAACTCTACGGTTTGACGAGAATACGAATCGGATCTCCCTCATGATTTTCGAGAGCGGCGATACCCTCCTCGATATCTTCGAGGGACACCACGCGCGAAATAGACTCGCTGAGGTCGAGACGCCCATAAGACAGCAGCTCAACCAACGTGCCAATGTCTTCGGTCTTGTATCCAAGGTGACCGCGCAGTTCTTAACGCCCCTTCGCAAATGGGCGTCCTGGCCCAATACTTACTTCTTTCGGCGACAACCCTACGAGCACAGCTCTACCGTAGACGTCGAGAGAATCGAGGGCGGCGCGCGTCGTCACCGGCAGTCCAACAGCATCGAATGCGGCATTAATCATGCGCCCGTGTGTGATGTCTGTGATTTTGTCGAACAAGTCCTCATCATCAGAACGCAAAGCGTAGTCCGCCCATCGGTTAGTGGTGCATCTGTTTCCGTTGCAGATGCACCATTAGCCGCCGATATGTTTAGCCGTCAATATGACGCGGACTATGCCAGATATCGGCACCGCGCCCTTGGGCTGTTGCGTCGAATCCGCCGTCCACATAGATCACTTGCCCCGTCATCGAGGCATTGTGCTCTGAGACGAGGAAGGCAAGGACCGCCGCAATGGCTTCAGGGTCAGCAGCACCATTTAATGGTGCGGGCATCGCCTGAAGTGCCATCTGTGTACCCTGCTCACTCGACAACAACTGTTTCGTCATAGCTGTACGCACAACTCCCGGACCAATAGCATTGATTGCGATGCCTTTTCCTGCGAAGTCCTGCGTTGGGGCAACGCGACGCACCCATGTTGCAATTGCGCGCTTCGACGCAGAGTAATTCACATACCCAGAGCGCTGACCAGCGTTGACGAGGGTTTCACCATACACCAAGGCTTCATCTTTCTTACCGTCAAGAAGCAGCTCCACCAGATGATAGTCGGTCGGTTGTAAGGAAGCTGCAGAGGCAGTGATGGCAACGCGTGGCGCATCAGATTTTTCGAGCAGCGGGCGTAGAGCCTCGATGGTATCAACCGCACCGAAGAAGTTCACCTTCAGATCGAGTGGCGAATTGCTCTGCGTTCCTGCATTCGCGACGATGCCGTCAATATGCTCGTGAGATTGCGAAATAGCGCTGACCATCGCAGCAATAGAATCCGCGTCGGTGAGATTAACCTCAATGTCTGCGCCTTTGAGATCAACCCCAATCACATTCTCGCCTTGTGCGCGTAGCATCTCAGCCGATGCCTTACCAATACCAGAGCCAGCGCCGGTGACGACGATAGTACGTGTCATCGTTTCTCCTTTAGATATGCCCGTGCTCGGCGGCGTCATCGTTGACGCGCTGAAACCGGAGCGCGGTAGTGTAGGACAAAAGTACCACCAGTATATCTAAAACACGCCACTTCATGCGCTGTTCTTCCACATCAGTGTGAAGGCACTGGATACGCCTGCACGAGACTTCCGATTCCCGAGCTCCGCGTCCAGTACTCCGCCTCAGTCGTGTAACCCGCACCCAGTAATCCACCAGCACCCAGACGTGCGATCGCCACTACCTACTGATCACCACTACCTAGTGACCACCAGTAACTCGCGATCTCCATACCGAATAATGACCACCAACCAGTAATCCCCGCAGCATGAGGAGATTACCCGAACCACACTGTCTTTTCCCACTCAGCGGATTCAGGCGAATCAGAGGCGTGAATGAGGTTGATAATCGTCGAGGTGTCCCAGCTGCGAGCCAAATCGCCACGAATCGTGCCCGGAGCCGCAGTAGTGGGATCAGTGGTGCCACACAATGAGCGAATCCCTTCAATGACGCGCTCCCCCTCCACTAGCGCTGCCACGATCGGCCCGCGCATCATGTATTCGCGCACGCCTGGATAAAAGGGCTTATCCACATGCTCTCTGTAGTGGCGCGCAAGTTGATCTTCTGTAGCCTGCACTACCTTCAGCGCGGCAATTGAGTATCCCTTGCGCTCGATACGGCTGAGGATTTCACCGATGAGCCCACGCTCAACACCGTCTGGTTTGATCAAAATGAGCGTCTGCTCCGCCATGTATTATTACCTCCGCTGATCGGATCCGGAAGCGAGCTTGTATCGCCGCTATGCCCCGTACGATGAGTCTCTAAATCAGAGAGTCGCGCACTATGAGTTCACAGAGAGCCAATACACTCGCAATAAGTGGGCTCTATTGTACACAACACTGCCCCGTCACGCGCCAATTGTACGCAACACAGCGCCATCGCACGTCAATCGAGCCATACGCTCTTCACTCTAGGAACGACTTCACGTATCGTGTTTGCTCTATACGCCGTCTGGCCGTTTTGCCCCAAGCAGTGCCCGCGCTTCGGCAGCAAGCTGTATGGAACCTAATACCACAACTTGCGCCGGAGCAACCGCCTCAGGATCTACAGTTTCGGCAAGATCAGCAGCGTGAGTAATGGCCTCGGCCAGGTCGCTTTCCTCGTAGGCGCGATCCTCACCAAACACTTCGCGTGCCATCTCATACAGATCATCGATATCAGCGGCCCGATCCGTAGGCATCTGGGTCACCACAATCGCCGCGAAAGCAGGTTCGAGCACACCGAGCACACCGTCAATATCCTTATCTGCCATCGCCGAATACACCGCCACACGCGGGCCAGAGAAGTATTCTTCCAGTGCATCTACAGTGGCAATTGCTCCAGCGGGATTATGTGCAGCATCTACAATCACAACTGGCGATCCTTTGATGATCTCCATACGGCCAGGGGAGGTAGTGCCCATCAATGCATGTTCAACTACTTCAGCGGGAATCGCCCCTCCTGAAAATATCGCCTCAGCCGCAGTAAGCGCCGCCGCTGCGTTATGAGCCTGATACTCCCCCATCATCGCAAGTGGCACATCTTCGTATACAGCAGACGGCGTTCGCGCACTAATCATCTGCCCGCCTACTGCTGGTTCGTGGCTGAGTACCCCGTAATCTCGCCCCTCCAGCAAGAGGCTAGCACGCTGCTTCTCGACTCGCTCATTGACGAGCTCCATCACCTCGGGAAGCTGCGGGGCGCAGACGAGCACGCTATCTCGCTTCACAATGCCGAGCTTTTCGCGCGCAATTTCCGCCGGAGTGGAACCTAGCCATCGCTCATGGTCTACCGCAACCGGCATCAACATCGCCACATCCGCATCAATCACGTTCGTGGCATCCCACTCCCCGCCCATGCCCACTTCAATCACAGCCACGTCAATGGGCGCCATAGCGAAGGCAGAATATGCCATCACGGTAAATACTTCAAAGAAACTCATGCGAGGCCCACCCTCAGCCAGCGAGCGCTCATCTACGAACTCAATAACGGGCTCGAGCTCTTCATAAGTCTCCACGAAGTCCGCCTGGGAGATAGCAACCCCGTCTATGGTGATGCGCTCGCGCACAGAGTTAAGGTGCGGGGAGGTGAACCGCCCCGTGCGCAAACCACGCTCACGAAGGAGCGCCTCCACTATGCGGGCAGTGGAGGTTTTGCCGTTCGTGCCAGTGATGTGCACGGCACGAAATGCGTTTTGGGGATTGCCAAGCAGATCGAGGCATTGGCGTACTCGATCCAACGAGGGCTGCACCTTGTGCTCTGGAGCGCGTGCAACGATCTTTGTGTAGATCTTTTCCACCTCAGCATCAAGAGCTACTTGGTTGGCAAGTACTTGTGCAGGGTCTTCCTCCTCACGAATATCGTCGAGGATTGTGGGGTCGGGGCCTACGATCAAGCCCGAGGAGAGGAGCGCCTTGAGAGCTTCGTCGTCAGCTTCACGTGGATCCACGGAATCAAAGTTCGCCTCCGCAGGATCTGAAGTGCCGCTGAGCCCAAAACTATCGCCCTTATGATATTTAGGCTGATGTGTTGGCTCGTGTTCTTTTCGACTATTGCTCACTGCGCACCCTCCTCGATAACCTCAACTACAGTACTCGCACTTCAACCTCAATGCCATCAGATCCTGACGCAAAATCCGCCTCCAGCGAAAGCGTTTCTGCCTTAATCATCTCCCGATGTGCTTCCACATCTGCTAGATGCTCTGGTGGCACTCGCAAGGTCAGGTGAATACGGTCAGTAATATTTAAATCCTCAGCTTTTCGCTGATCCTGGATTGCACGCACAACGTCGCGTGCATAGCCCTCAGCCTCAAGTTCGGGGGTTAGCACAGTATCTAGCACCACGAATGCTCCCGAATTGAGCACGCTCGCCACGGATCCTTCCTCAGCGCTCACTACCGTTGCAAGCTGGTATTGGTTCTCCGTGAGTGTCACCTCAGGATCAATATGCATAAGCACACCGCCGTCTGTGGGTTCCCACTCTCCAGCCTTCGCGGCTTTGAACAGTTTCGATGTAAGTTTGCGCTGCTCTGGAGCCAACTCGCGAGGCAGTACCGTGAGTTCGTGTGACACCGTTAGGCCAGATTCTTCTGCCGATATCACACTTACCTGCTTCACATTCACCTCAGAAGCAATAAGATCAGCGAATGGCGCAAGGTTTTGATCCGTCACCACCGTCAGCGATGCGAGAGGTAGGCGAACACGTAGCTTATTGGCTTTGCGCAGAGCATGTGCATTGGAGACGACGTCGCGCACTTCGTCCATCACAGAGACGAGTTCGTCGTAGGCAAGTTCGCTAGGCAGCTCCGGCCAGTCGGTCAGGTGTACAGATCGCCCACCCGTGAGGCCACGCCAGATCTCTTCAGCAACCATCGGAGCCAAAGGCGCAATGACGCGCGCAAGAATCTCGAGCACCGTGTAGAGCGTATCAAATGCCCGCGAGTCTTCATTCCAGAAGCGATCGCGTGATGTGCGCACATACCAGTTCGTGAGCAAATCCATGAATTCGCGGATAGCAAGTGCGCCGCTTGGAATATCGAGGCTATCGAAATCGTCACGCACGGTATCAGCGAGCTTCTTCGTACGCCCGAGGAGGTACCGATCCATCACGTCCAAACCAGCAAGAGCATCGGCGTCTTCAAGATCAATCGGGCGGGCAAGGTAGCCTGCACCCTTGTGAGCCGCACCCGCATACAGCGTAAAGAAATAATACGTATTCCACAATGGAAGCAGCACATGGCGTACGGCTTCTCGGATACCTTCCTCAGCTACCACGAGGTTGCCACCGCGCAGCACCGGAGAGCTCATCAGCATCCAACGCACTGCATCAGAGCCGTACGTATCGAACATCTCCATCGGATCGGGATAGTTGCGCAGGCTCTTTGATGCCTTGCGTCCATCATTGCCGAGCACAATGCCGTGGCAAATACACGAGATGAATGACGGCTTATCGAACAAACCCGTAGCAAGAGCGTGCATCACATAGAACCAACCACGGGTTTGGCCGATATACTCAACGATAAAATCGCCTGGAAAGTGGGAATCAAACCATTCACGATTCTCAAATGGGTAATGCTTTTGGGCATACGGCATTGAGCCTGAGTCGAACCAGACGTCGAGAATGTCTGGGATGCGGCGCATGGTGGACTTTCCTGTGGGATCGTCCGGGTTTGGCCGGGTGAGCTCGTCGATAAATGGGCGATGGAGATTGGGCTCCCCGTCACGCCCTCGAGGCAGTCGGCCGAAATCACGCTCAATTTCTTCGAAACTGCCGTACACGTCCACACGGGGATATTCCGGATTATCTGATTTCCACACTGGGATCGGAGTACCCCAATATCGGTTACGTGAAATCGACCAATCACGGGCGCCTGCCAGCCAGTTGCCGAAGATACCGTCCTTGATGTACTCGGGTTGCCATGTGATCTGCTGGTTGAGTTCCACCATACGATCGCGGTACTGCGTCACCTTCACGAACCAAGACGTCACCGGCTTGTAGATCAGCGGGTTGCGGCAGCGCCAGCAGTGCGGATAGGAGTGCACGTAACTCTTCTCTTGCACTAAGATTGCGCGGTTCTCTTCCTTGATTCGAGCCAAAGGGCCGGTGGAATCACGCAGATCGGTGATAATTGGGCGATTCGCTTCGAAGACTTGCATGCCTTCGTAATCTGATACAGCAGGGAAGAACTTCGCTCCGGCGTCTACGGTCTCTACGACCTTGATATCTGCATCGGCGAGCACGAACATATCGTCTTCACCATAGGGTGCGATATGAACAAGGCCTGTGCCGTCTTCAGTGGTGACGTAATCTGCTACGCGAATCTGCCACGCGTTAGGCCCTGGAGCACTCTGCTCACGCGAATAGTATTCATAGATGGGATGGTACTCTTTACCCTGCAGATCCGTGCCCTTGAAATGGCGCAGTATCGAGGGCTCCTCCCCTAGCTCCTTGGCGTAGGCAGCCAGACGAGCCTCACCCACAACAACAACTTCTCCAGCCAGTGGCGAATCAAGATCAGATGCTACCTGCACGGCAACGTAATCAATATCTGGCCCCACCGCAATCGCGAAATTCGACGGAAGAGTCCACGGAGTGGTCGTCCAGATCATCACGAGCTCAGGCTTTCCGGTGGGCGAATCGCTGCCAAGCAGCGACTCTTCCAAACGCATAGCCACCGTAACGGTACGATCTTGTCGATCTTGGTAGACGTCGTCATCCATTTTGAGTTCATGGTTTGATAGCGGCGTTTGATCGTGCCAGCAATACGGCAAAACACGATAGCCCTCGTAGACGAGGCCTTTGTCGTAGAGCGTCTTGAAACTCCAAATCACCGATTCCATAAAGGTGGGCTGATATGTGCGGTATCCGCCATCGAAATCCACCCAGCGCGCCTGGCGGCGCACATAGTCTTTCCATTCGTCGGCGTACTTCATTACCGACGTGCGGCATGCATCATTAAATGCTTCGATGCCGTACTTTTCTTCGATTTCAGATTTATCGGTGATGCCAAGGATGCGCTCTGCCTCCAGCTCAGCAGGCAAGCCATGGGTATCCCACCCAAATACGCGCTCAACCCTGCGCCCACGTTGGGTTTGGAAACGAGCCACAAGATCCTTCACATATCCGGTAAGGAGGTGGCCGTAATGCGGTAAACCGTTGGCGAAAGGAGGGCCGTCATAAAACACAAACTCGTTCGACCCCTCATCACCTGGGTCGCGTTGATCCACTGATGCTTCAAAGGTTTTATCGTGATCCCAGTAATCGAGTATCTGCTCTTCAAGGGCAGGAAAATCGGGGGATGACACTACGCCATCGTCTGCGCGGTGAAGCGGGTAACGCGGGCTCTCGCTCATTTTGCTCCTCTGCCGGAAAACTCTGCTGTTTTCGTGTGTGGATCGAGCCGATCATGCATGCACATCGCATGCACATCGCGCTGATCGAACCTGGCGAGGACGACTCTTCACTCAACGTGTTCACATGCAAACGCTTGTAGCGCAATGCGTATCGTGCCACGCCGGCCAGTTTGCCGCGGTACCACCTCGCTTGCCATTTCTGGCCGCTTCGTTGGAAACTCTTACGGAGTTCACTCGTCTGGTTCTAGTGAGCACTTGCGAGTCACACCAACCACACATGAGCAGCTGATGCGGCATGTTTTCGGCAAGCGCCGTTCTTCCAGAAGCTCCCCGGTGATTGCCGGATCATCGCCACTGCGCCCAGTCTAACGCACAGGGCGCGGAGCTAAGCAACTGATCTTACGGGCGCACGCGTGAGATTCCTTGCATCTTCACGTATGTGACTCAGCGGCTGCCTGCCTCAAATTCGATCAATGCGCGTTTCAAAGCTGCGCCATAGGCATAATTACCGTAATGAGCGCTTTTGCCGCTAGCGATCCGGCGCGCTGCCTGCGCTGGAATCACCCGATGGCACGGCACAAACAGCGGCAGCGGATTAATGGCACACGCATGAGCCACGGCACGCGAGGCTTTCGGGCGCGCGATCGCTCGTGCAATCTCACAATAGCTGACGAAGCAACCCGCCTCCGTGGCAAGCAGATAGTCATAGCACGCACGTTGTATCTCACTGCCACGAGTCACGAGGTTAAGATCGCGGAAATCTACTTGTTTGCCACTTTCCCAGCGGCGCATCGCGCTAAGCACATCGTGAGCAACAGCGGGCAAGGCGTCCATGGATGCGCTGCGAAAGGCGTCACCGCTATTACTAATTCGCAACCACGGTTCGGGTGTGGATCCATGCTGTTCACCGGAACCGCAGTACTCATCGAAATCTGTACGCACCACGCCGCCGTCACTCATACGCACGACGAGCACATGGGCATCAATCGTGGGATTGCCCGTATGCAAGGGTATATGGAGCTCATAGTTTGGGGGCTTACCCAATACTGAGCGATCCTCGTCACGCATCAATCCGGCACCTCGTGCTTCATAAGCTATAGACTCACAGTGATAGCCTCAGCGGCGCGCCACCAAGGTGTTGCTCGCTTGAGCAACTGGGCGTACGGTGAGTGAATCGATATTGACGTGTGCAGGTAGCGTTACAGCCCAACGCACGCATTCAGCGATATCCTCAGCGAGGAGCGGCGCCTCGACTCCCGCATACACAGCCGCGGCTTTTTCGGCATCTCCATGGAAACGCACAAGTGAAAACTCGTCGGTTTTCACCATTCCTGGGTTGATGGAGATAATGCGCACAGGCTCGCCCATCAGCTCAAGACGCAGAGTATCGGCAATCTGGCGTTCAGCATGCTTTGCCGCAACATAACCGGCACCCCCAGGGTAGGTGCCGAGTGATGCTGTTGAGAGAACGAAGACGACGTCCCCACCGTTTTCACGCATGAAGGGGAGGAGCTTTTGAGTCAGCGCAAGAGTGGAAATCACATTGATTTCGTACATCCTCCTCCACTCATTGAGCTTGCCTTCCGCCACCGAATCGGTACCCAACGCACCGCCGGCGTCGTTGACCAAAACGTCTACGCCGCCAACGGCGTCGACCGCGCGAGCAACCGCATCCACGCCATCATCATTGGTGAGGTCTGCGGCCACGAAAGCACAGCCCGTTTGCTCAGATAGCGCCCTGAGCCGGTCTTCGCGGCGAGCTGTAGCGAGTACGTCGAACCCTTCGCCGATGAGTGCGCGTACCGTAGCAGCTCCGATCCCGCTCGACGCTCCCGTAACCAATGCTCTGCGTGCCATGTATCCTCCATCATCCATAATCGCGCATGCGTAAACTGAGGCATACGTATTCCTTGGCCCACGCGGGCTGTATGTGATCAGTGTATGCCGCCTAGCTCCCTTTGCATTGCAGCATCTCAGGGAATAATTGTGGGTTCTCAACCGCTACCACAACCAGACGCGAGATATACACCTCTCGTTGCTAAGCCTAGCTCCTGAGGCGTAACGCACAAGCCATTAGCCCGAGCCGCAAGCAAAGGCAGTTTCGATGAAAGGCACACTATGAAGATCACATCCGCACAAGAGCTAGCACAAGCGCTAGAGGCAGGCGAACGAAACCTGGAGATCGAGGGCACGATCACTGGATCGCCGTCTATTACACTCCCCGAAGGTGCAACACTCTCTGGCGGTACCCTCGAATTCAAGGCGAAAGGCGTGCGCCTCACGAAGAACAATACGCTCCGAAACGTCACCATCACGACGCTTGATTACGAGAGCGCTATTTATAACGACACGTCTATTCCAGACGCCGGTACATTCGTTCTTGACGACGTCACCACCGTTGGGCAGATATACATCGTTGCTGAAGGCGCACTGAAAACCGTGCGAGTCGAGGCGAACGGCGTCTTCGTAAAGGCAGCAGACGTGCGCGGACGCGTAGAGCAGCCCCATGGCTACGGCGTGGATGTACTTCAAGGCGGTTTTACGTTGTGGAACCGCAATCCCGAGCCAGATTCCGTTTTCAGTGCGACTCTGCGTGGCATTAGAGTTGGTACGGAAGAGACGCCTGTACGCGGCTCAGGCGTATTCGTAGACGGCTACACAGACCGCGAAGGTAAACTTGCAGGCGGAAAGTTCGTTGCTGATCTTATCGAAACTGGAGAAATCGTAACAGATGGCGGTATCGCGCATGGCACCCCAGATAAGATCACCGGAGGCGTTTTTGTGCTCGGTGGCGCAATTGTGGATCGCGTGGAGAACAACGGGCCAGTGACGACGCACGGCCAAAACGATATGGTTCTTGATCTGTGGGGCAATACTCCACAGTGGGTAGCGAACGCGGCAATCACCTCTACCGGAGCGTCAGGTATTGGATTCGTGAACTTTGGCGATATGGGCGAATTGACGGTGAATGCGCCGATCGTCACATCCGGGCTCGGCGCACGCGGCTTCAACGTATATGACGGCACGGTTAAATCGGCTAAGTTCCATTCAATCACCACTCATGGTGACGGTGCTATCGGCATCCAAGTATCGAAGCCTACAGGGCCGATCGAGGTTACAGGGGATGTGCGCACCACAGGTTCGGAGGGGATGAGCCTAGTGAAGGGCGTGCAGATGAAGCTCAAAGCAATCGGCGTCTCAATCAAACCTGGCGGCGAAGTTGAGAGCCTAACGGTTGGCGGCGTCGTAGCTACCGAAGCTGATAACCTCGTCAGTTTTGAAGTCCTCGAAGGGGCGAAGATTAACGCGCTTTCGATAGGCTCAATCGAAGCCAACGGCACAGAATCAGTGCCCACAAAGGTCGAGGGCGAGATTCCGCAAGACGCCGATCTGGGTGCTACCACCCAAGCGACGTTGCAATAAAGGTATAGACCGAGACAGCCAGTAGCAAGGCTACAAAGATGAAGGTCAGCGTCGATGCTCGCGCTTTGTTTGATAGGGGCGAGCCGATTGCTGAACCGACTCCGGAACCTACCGCGAATAGAAGCGCTATAATCCAATCGATATCCACATGGGATCCGAGCCGTGACACAAGGGAGACTCCCGAGACTACCAAAATCACGATAAACGACGTACCTGATGCCACACGGATGGAGTATTTCATCATCAGCACCAGCACAGGTATCATGGCGAATCCACCACCGATGCCAAAGAACCCCACGAGTACGCCAAGAGCTGTGCCAAGCATCAAGAACAGCGGCAGCTTACGCCACGAAAGTTGAACGTCGTCTGCAGTGGTTTGCTCCTCATGTACGCTCAGATCTGTACCCCTTTCAAGGGCGGCGTTCTCTTCAGCTCGAGCATGGAGAGCGTTCTTGAGCATCACTCCTGCCACCACGAGGATGAGACAGGCGAACGCATACATTACGATCGGACCGCCAACAATAAGGTTGAGCTTTGTGCCGAGCACCGCTCCAAGTGACGAGCACAGGCCAAACACTAATCCGATGCCAAGGCGCACCTGCTTGTGCTTGAAGCGTGATGGCAGCGCGGCAAGCGAGGTCACAATAATAATCACGAGCGACTCAGCGGTTGCAGCGTGGGGATCTTGCCCGAGCAAATACACAAGCACAGGAATGGCCAGAATACCGCCGCCGATTCCCAATGCACCGGCAAGCAAACCGATACCCACCCCTATGAGTATTGTCTCTATTAGCACACCCACCCCGCATTCTGCACGAGCCCTACTCGCTTACACTTTGATTCGTTAGACTCTCGTCTCTTCGAGACTAACGCTCTCACTTCGTGTATCAAAAGTCGTTGGCACGCGTTTGGGTATTATTCTTCTTCTCAGGAATCGGTTTCTTCTGGCCTCTTAGGCTCGCGCAATTCTCCATTACTCGCCCGTTACTCGCGCGCTTCGCTGTGATTCAGCAGATTCGTGATGGTGGCAACTAGCTCTGACCCAACACGCTCTTGTGTGGCACCGACTCACGCATAGTACAGTGATCTATATATCAGACGCCGCTTTGGTTACGATGCCATAGAAAGGCGAGTGAGTGTGGGCGCAAAGTTGCACCGCATGCACAGGCATTTTCAAGCGAGCGCTACACCACAATTCGACGCTGAGGAGTAGAAATGATTGGTTTTATTGGCACGGGTTCCATGGGTGGGGCAATACTACGTGGCGTCTTGAAATCTAAAATCGTGGCACCGGATCGAATCCTTTTCACGCGCAAGAACCCTCACAAAGCTGAGCAACTCTCACAAGAGCTTGGCGTTCATGCGTGCAGCTCCAATAGCGAATTGGTGGCTAGGCTTGGGCACGCGGGCGTAATCATACTCGGCGTAAAGCCTCATATGATCGCCGACGCTTTGGAGGAGATTCGAGAAGAAGCGGCGCGCCAAAAAAGCGTGATTGTATCTATTGCCGCCGGCGTCACATTGGAGGCACTGAGCCGGCATACAGACGATGCCCAGCCGCTGGTTCGTGCTATGCCAAATGTGGCGTCGTCGATCGGGATGGGAATGACGGCGCTGTGCCCTAATGGCGCCGTCAGCCCTGAAGCGCTGGAGCAGGTGCGTGCAGTGTTCACGGCCGTAGGGCAAACCGTTCAGCTTGCCGAAAAAGACTTTTCAGCATTCACGGCGATTGCTGGCAGCTCTCCCGCGTGGACTTTTTCCTACATTGATGCTCTTTCGAAGGCGGCTTTGGCTGCTGGTTTGACGAAGGACGACTCGGTGCGTATTGCATCGCAGGCCGTGCTCGGCTCAGCCCAGCTTGCCCTTAACCAGCTCGAGGGCGGTACGCGCCCGCAAGCCCTGATTGATACCGTCACCTCTCCTGGTGGCACTACGATTGCCGGGATTGTAGCGCTCGATCATGGCGGTTTTACGGCCGCCGTCATTGACGCCGTTAATGCGGCTATCGCGCGTGACCAGCAATTAGGTTGATGTGGCACTCTCGGTAATATCTCACAGCGCTAAATGCGAGCTTGAAGCATCGTTCATGGGAGAATGAATCCATGACTATACAGAATTCCGCATTGCTCGATCACACCGAGGTTCCGGAACGGGCCGCGCTTGAAGGTTTGGAGAATCGCTGGGGCGAGGCCTGGGCGAAAGCAGGCACATACACATTTGATCGCGATACGAATCGCGAAGGCGTCTATTCTATTGATACTCCGCCGCCAACTGTTTCAGGTTCCCTGCACATTGGCCATGTGTTTAGTTATACGCACACTGACGTGATGGCGCGTTATAAGCGTATGCGCGGCATGAATGTGTTTTACCCGATGGGATGGGACGACAACGGCCTGCCGACCGAACGCAGAGTGCAGAATTACTACGGCGTGCGATGCGATCCCTCGCTTCCCTACGATCCTGATTTTGTGCCCCCTCATGACGGCGGAGACGGCAAATCGATTAAATATGCCGATCAGCAGCCAATTTCTCGGCGCAATTTTATCGAACTGTGCTGGAAACTCACTGCTGAGGATGAAAAACAGTTCGAGCATCTGTGGCGCTACCTTGGCCTGTCTGTGGATTGGGATCAGAATTACCAGACTATCGGAGCGAAAGCTCAAAAAGTCGCGCAGTATGCCTTTTTGAAGAACATCGAGCGTGGCGAAGTGTATCAAGCCGAGGCGCCGGGTCTGTGGGATGTTACATTCCAGACGGCGGTGGCTCAAGCTGAGCTCGAAGCCCGTGAATATCCTGGTTTCTACCATGCCGTTGCCTTCCACGGCGAAAATGGAAACGACGTCATCATCGAGACGACGCGCCCAGAGCTACTCCCCGCGTGTGTAGCGCTTATTGCGCACCCAGATGACGAACGTTATCAGGATCTTTTTGGCACCTATGTGACGTCACCCCTGTTCAATGTGAAAGTGCCAGTACTCGCCCACCCGATGGCCGAGATCGACAAGGGCGCCGGCATCGCCATGTGCTGTACTTTCGGCGATGTGACTGACGTTCAGTGGTGGCGCGATCTGCAACTGCCTCTTCGCAATGTGTTACGTAAGGATGGCCGCCTCGTTGCCGAATTGCCTGAATGGATTACCGATCCTGCAGGCATCGAGACGTACAACGAGATGGCGGGGAAGACTACTTTCTCGGCACGCAAGGTACTTGTAGAAAAACTCAAGGCCACCGGTGAAATGATTGGCGACGAGCGTCCCACCCAGCGCATGACGAACTTTTTCGAAAAGGGCGACAAACCACTCGAAATCGTGATGAGCCGTCAATGGTATATCCGCAACGGCGGTACCTCTTTTGTGCAAGCGAACGGCAAAGAGCTTCAGAGCAACCTCATCCAGCGCGGGCGTGAGATTGATTTCCATCCCGACTTCATGCGTGTCCGCTACGAAAACTGGGTACAGGGCTTGAATAATGACTGGCTCGTTTCACGCCAGCGATTCTTCGGCGTTCCGCTTCCCGTATG
The DNA here is from genome assembly GCA_022783665.1 of Arcanobacterium sp. Taxonomy (GTDB): domain Bacteria; phylum Actinomycetota; class Actinomycetes; order Actinomycetales; family Actinomycetaceae; genus Arcanobacterium_A. The sequence continues at coordinate 20,125 of JALFZJ010000033.1, read as the reverse complement.
GTACAAGGTGAGCGATTCGGGCGATGTGCTCTATGACGACGTCCTGCTTCCACACAAAGAGCAGCTTCCCATTGATCCAACCACAGATTGCCCTCCAGGCTACGATGAATCGCAGCGTGGAGCACCGGGTGGGTTTATCGGCGAAACCGATATTCTCGACACTTGGGCAACATCTAGCCTCACACCTCAAATTGCAGGCGGTTGGCTCACGGACGACGATCTTTTCTCCAAGGTCTACCCGATGGATGTACGCCCGCAAGGCCAAGATATTATCCGCACCTGGCTTTTCTCGACGGCTGTGCGGGCACACCTTGAGTTCGATGCAATCCCGTGGAAACATGCAGCAATTTCGGGTTGGATCCTCGATCCAGACCACAAGAAGATGAGCAAGTCGAAAGGGAACGTCGTCACACCAATGGCTTTGCTAGAAAAGCATGGCTCTGATGCGGTTCGCTACTGGGCAGCTTCGGCACGTCTCGGTACGGACGCCGCTTTCGACGAGCAGCAGATGAAGATCGGGCGCCGTCTGGCAATGAAAGTGCTCAATGCCTCTAGATTCGCTCTCCAAATGGGCGGCACAGATGCACCTGTGGATCTGGACGCATCGGCAGTCATCACGCCGATCGACCAAGCGATGCTTGCAGAGCTTCGTGACGTGGTACAGCAGGCGACGCTCGCCTTCGAAAAGTACGATCACACTCGCGCTCTTGAACTTACCGAGACGTGCTTTTGGACGTTCTGCGATGACTACCTCGAGATCGTGAAAGATCGAGCATACGATCGAGACGGCGTATATGCCGACTCTGGGCGAGGCGATCTGGTTCGCTCCGCACGGGTGGCGTTGAATATTGCGATCGATGTGTTTGTGCGCCTTCTAGCTCCGGTACTCCCCTATGCCACTGAGGAAGTATGGAGTTGGTATCGCACCGGCTCAGTACACCAGGCGCCCTGGCCGCAGGTGAGCGAACTCGAGCAAGCGGTGAATGATTCCGATTCGAGTGTGCTAAATGCTGCAAGTAGCGCTCTTGCAGCTTTGCGGCGCGTGAAGACAGAAGCAAAAGTGGCGCAGCGTGCAGCTTACGAGCACGTATCAATTCTCGTTCCACGCGAGAGCATCGCATGGGTGGAGGAACTCAGTGAAGATCTACGAGCTACGGCCCACATCGATGGCGACTTCACTATTACAGGCGGCGATGTTGAGGAAGTGGTCGTCACTGAATTCGCGCTGAAGCCTGTAGAACCACGGAAGAAATAGGCGCCGAGGAGCACCATGATGGTAGTGACACATCATCTGGTGCTCCTCTTCCCTTTCAAGGCGGAACCTCTCAAGACGGCACCTCTCGCGTTCACGAATGCACGGAGAAGAAGGAAGTACGAGCAGCTGAGGAACTTGGCAGGCGCACATGGCGCAGCCAACTAGCGGCAGACTGAACGGCAAAGGAACAGAAATGAAACAGAAGAAAACGAAAACCGTATCTGAACTGGAAACGCTCGGAGTTGATCCTGGCGAGCTTGCCGCAGGAATCTCCTATACTCCGCCGTCACACGTTATCCCTCAAGACATGACGGTTCCTCTACTTCTTCGCCAGATTGCTGAGGCAAATCCACGCAGAACCGTAATTGAGCGTAAGACGAGTTTCGCGAACCAGTGGGTGAAGGTATCCTGGCGTGAGTTCTACGACGAAATACGTACGCTCGCACGTGGGCTTATCGCATGGGGCGTGAAACCAGGCGATTTCATTGGCATTATGGCTCACACCTCCTATGAATGGACCCTCGTAGACTTCGCCATCCAGTATGCCGGAGCCCATGCAATTCCAATCTACGAAACCGATACGCTCCCCCAGATTGAGTGGATCGTGCAGGATGCTCATCTACGCGCTGTGTTTACGGAAAATGCTAGTCTGACGCGCGTTATCGAACCGCTTCTTAATCAATACGATCGCTTCGAACACATTTGGACGATTTCAGACGGCGCTATCGCAGAGCTTTCCGAGCAGGCAGAAGAAATCCCTGATTCTTTGCTTGACGATCTCATCGAGGCCAATAATGCCGATGATCTGTGGACGATCATCTACACCTCCGGCACAACGGGCAAGCCGAAAGGAGTTGAGCTTTCCCACCGCAATGTGCTCCACGTCGTCGTCAACGGTGCACACAGCACGGATATGAGCCCAGTCTATGGCCAAAAGGGGGCGAAGACCCTGCTCTTTTTGCCGATGGCGCATGTGTTTGCGCGGTTCATCAATCTGGTGGCAATGTATCTCGGTACGCCAATCGGTTATTCGCCTGATACCAAGAACCTTGTGGCCGATATGCAGACGTTTAAGCCGACTTATGTGCTTGCAGTGCCACGCGTATTTGAAAAGATCTACAATGCTGCCGATGCTGCTGCAGGGCGCGGGCAAAAACTACGCACTACGCACTTTCCGCCGCTTTGCGAAAGTAGCAATTACCTACGGCCGCGCGGTGGATCACGGTAAAAAGCCAGGGGCTTTGCTTCGAGTCTCAAAAGAGCTGGGCGATGCGTTGATTTTCAGCAAGCTGCGTGAGATCACAGGCGGCCAGTTGCGTTACGCTATTTCGGGTGGAGCGCCGCTAGGCGATCGGCTTGGCGCCTTCTTTCACGGCATCGGCTTGACGGTCCTTGAAGGGTACGGCCTGACCGAAACCTCGGCACCCACGGCAGTGAATCGCCCGAATCACATGAAAATTGGTACGGTGGGGCTCGCCTATCCTGGTTGCGCTGTTAAGACGGCACCAGACGGTGAAATTCTTGCCAAGGGCGATCACGTATTTCGCCAGTACCACAACAATCCTGAAGCTACCAAGGAAGCTTTTACGAGCGATGGCTGGTTCCGCACAGGAGATATTGGCACGATCGACGACGAAGGTTTCGTTTGGATCACTGGACGCAAGAAGGAGTTGATCGTCACTGCAGGAGGTAAGAACGTTGCTCCAGCCGAGCTTGAAGATCGCCTGCGTGCGCACCCGATCATTTCCCAGGTAGTGGTCGTCGGCGATCAAAAGCCATTTGTAGGCGCCCTCATCACTCTCGATGCCGAGGCGTTACCGCAATGGCTCGTCAACCACAAGCTTCCACCAATGTCGGTCAACCAAGCGGTACAAGATCCACAGGTGATCGCTGCGATTGATCGAGCCGTGAAGCGCACCAACGAGCATGTGTCACGTGCGGAATCGATCCGCAAGTTCACGATTCTTCCCGGTGATTTCACAATCGAGAACGGCCTACTCACCCCCTCACTCAAGGTGAAACGTAAGGAAGTCCTCGCCGCATTCGCTGAGGAAATCGAACGGCTCTACGCACCGCAAAACTAACTTGGCCCGCTGAGAGGCTGAACCGGCGCGCTCTACGGTGAGGTCGCAGTCGCCCGTTTCAAGATAATGGACCGGCGTTGAACGCGGAACGCCGCGGTAGGCAACGCACAAGTCGTCACATCGAAACACATGGCACGTAGTCAATGCGGGGCACACAGTCGTCTCTTTGGGGTGCACCCACCAAGCCACGAAGAGACGAACTGGCGTGCCCCGCGCCGCGCAAATACGTTTACAATTCAGCTGGCCTTCATCGCGCGCGACTTGAGGCAATCTCCTCGTGGTGCTGAATCACCTCGGCAACGATGAACTTCAAGAACTTCTCGGCGAATACAGGATCGAGACCAGATTCTTCTGCCAAAGCGCGGAGGCGTTTTACTTGCGTTTCTTCGCGTCCAGGATCGGAGGCAGGAAGGCCGAGTTCAGCTTTGAGCACCCCCACCTGCTGAGTGCATCGGAAGCGTTCAGCAAGGAGGTGCACGAGTGCCGAATCAAGATTATCAATCGTGTGGCGGTACGCCGCCAATTCTTCGGGAATCTCTGCCATCATCGCCGCCCTCCTGTGCGGATAGTGTAGGCAATCGGGCGCCTTATGCCGAGGTCGTCTGGTCTGCAGATTCTGCTAGGCGCGTTTGCTTGCCGCCGCCAATACTAGTTTAGGCTCTTCGGCGCCACTAACCGCAGCGGCGTCAATAATTACCTCGGTGACGTCCGTTCGAGACGGAAGATCAAACATGAGCGAACCTAAGGTTTTTTCGAGGATTGAGCGCAGCCCACGCGCACCCGTGCCCCGCGAAATTGCCTCTTTCGCGATCTCACGCAGGGCGTCGTCAGTGAAAGTCAGTTGCGCTCCGTCGAGGGCAAACATCTTCTGATACTGCTTCACCAAGGCGTTCTTTGGTTTGGTGAGGATTTCTACAAGATCATCCTCAGTAAGATCATTCACCGTAGCAATAATGGGCAAGCGGCCAACAAGTTCGGGGATGAGGCCGAACTTGTGCAGATCGTCGGGAGTAACCTCTGCGAAAACCTCTGAGCCTTTGTCTGCCTCTCGAAGAGGGGAACCAAATCCGATACCGCGCCTCCCTGCGCGATTGTGCACGATATCTTCCATCCCAGCAAACGCACCTGCCACGATGAACAAGATATTCGAAGTGTCGAGCTGCATGAACTCTTGCTGGGGATGTTTGCGCCCACCTTGAGGTGGCACTGCGGCAACCGTCCCTTCGATGATTTTCAATAGGGCTTGCTGCACACCTTCACCGGAGACGTCACGCGTGATAGACGGGTTCTCAGACTTACGTGAAATCTTATCGATTTCGTCAATATAGATGATGCCTCGTTCCGCACGGGAGACGTCGTTATCTGCAGCTTGGATCAGTTTAAGCAGTATGTTCTCTACATCTTCGCCCACGTATCCCGCTTCGGTGAGCGCTGTAGCATCTGCAATCGCGAAAGGAACATTGAGCATACGCGCCAATGATTGAGCGAGATATGTTTTGCCGGTACCTGTAGGCCCCATCAATAAGATGTTTGACTTCCCGATTTCTACATCGTCGTCTTTACTGGCAGATGCTAACGACTTCGAGCGTTTCCCGGGTTTACGAGCGTCGTCCTGTGCGCGGATGCGCTTGTAATGATTGTAGACGGCGACTGCAAGTGTGCGTTTTGCACCATCTTGGCCGATCACGTATTCATCAAGGAAGGCAGAGATCTCTCGAGGCGTCGGCAAGGTGAACTCTTTGCCTGACTCAGCCTTTTCGTTGCCAAGTTCTTCTGCAATGATCTCATTGCACAGTTCAACGCATTCATCGCAGATGTATACGCCTGAGCCGGTGATGAGTTTCCTTACCTGCCTTTGGCTCTTTTGGCAAAAGGAGCATTTGAGGATATCAGCGGCATCAGCAGTTGGCGCCATCTCGATCACCTTTCTTTAGGTACTCACCCTATTTCACACCATTGAACTCGAAAGTTCTACTCTACCGCGCCACAACCATGCTATTTGCGCATGTGAGATAGGCAAATAGCTTTGGGCATGAGACCGCTTTCGCGCCCTCATGCCCAAAACACTTTATCGTCGCCTTCTACACCAAGACTCTATCCTTGAATCGGGGTCGGCGTATCTTTGCGCGATACGAGAACCTGATCCACAAGTCCATACTCTTTGGCTTGCTGAGCGGTGAGGATCTTGTCTCGGGCGATATCTGCCTCTACCTGCTTGGGATCTTTGCCAGAGTGATGAGCTAATGTATTGATAAGCCACTGGTTCATCCGATCGATTTCATCAGCGATAATGGCGATATCCGAAGCCTGGCCTTGCACACCTTCCATCGCTGGCTGATGAATCAGCACGCGCGCGTTTGGCAGAGCAAGACGCCGCCCTGGCGAGCCCGCAGCGAGGAGCACTGCGGCGGCAGACGCCGCCTGCCCCAAGCACACGGTCTGGATCTGGGGCTTAATGTATTGCATAGTGTCGTAGATAGCTGTAAGTGCAGTAAACGAGCCACCTGGCGAGTTAATGTACATGGTGATTGGTGATTCGGGATCGATCGATTCAAGCACAAGCAACTGAGCCATGATATCGTCCGCGGAGGCGTCGTCTACCTGCACGCCGAGGAAAATGATCCGATCTTCGAACAGCTTCGCATAGGGATCTTGGCGTTTATATCCGTATGGAGTGCGCTCTTCGAAATTGGGCAATACGTATCGGTTGGTGGGCATTGCCGGAGCAACCCCAGCAGGCATGGCGCGATGAACTGCCGATGCGGCTACGAGCGAGCCAGCATCAAGCACATTGTGAACGTCAGGCATACGGTTTACGCTCATCAGTTTTCCTCCTTTGCGCTGTCGCCGTCGCCGGCAACACCACCGCCGCCAATCACCGACTCAGAATTCGTGATGATGTGATCGGCGAAGCCGTATTCCACCGCTTCCTTCGCAGTGAACCAATGGTCGCGGTCAGAATCCTTGATGATTTCTTCCACGGTATGGCCTGTATGCGCAGCATTGAGTTCCGAAAGCTCTTGCTTCATCTGTAAGATCAGATCGGCGTTAATACGTATTTCTGTTGCCGTGCCACCAGCACCGCCAAGAGGCTGATGCATCAACACGCGCGTATGCGGCGTCACATAGCGCTTGCCTTTCGCGCCTGCAGATAGGAGGAACTGCCCCATCGAAGCAGCCAAACCCATGCCCACAGTCGCCACATCTGGTTTTACATATTCCATTGTGTCGAAGATGGCCATGCCAGCCGTCACCGAGCCGCCTGGGGAGTTGATGTAGAGGTAAATATCCGAATCTGGATCTTCTGCTGCGAGAAGCAGCAGCTGCCCACAAATCTTATTCGCATTTTCATCAGTCACTTGATCGCCAAGCCATATAATGCGTTCTTTGAGCAGGCGATTGTAGATTGAATCGCCAAGCCCAAAACCGGCCTGTACGTCATTCGCTGATTGTGGCACGTGAGTCACGCGTCCTCCTCAATTCAGTCCAATAGTCGTATTCAAAAATAGCACTTCACAGGCACAGATTTCGTGCACCTTGGCTACCTTTCGCTGATGGCGCATCTAGCACCACACGGCATGACGGCGGGGAGCAGGCGATGCCTCTCGCCCACTCCCCGTTCAATAGCTATTCGATTGGATAGGCAGCTTCCAGCGCTACGCAATGCCCGTGGAAATGCCACTGCCGGCTATCAGTGCTTACAGCCACCGTTGCGGGATTAATATTCCCTCGCCATACCGGATTGCGAGCACTGAAGCCCTCTACCGGCTAGCCCTTGTATTCGATAAGCTCGTCCTTCGTCAGTTTCTTTGCCTCAGCTTCGGTCAAATCCGTCGTGGCTACGCGGTACTTGATCCATTCAGCCTTAAGCGCAGACTTTGCCGGCGCCTGGATGCTATCGGCATCGCCCTCGGCGTCCTTTTCTTCTACATCGGTTTCTTTCGCATTGGATTCGCCTTTGGCAGTTTCCTTAGCTTGTGGCTGCTCAGCCTCACCAGCCTTCACCTTGGCAATCGACTCGTCGATATCAGCTGCTGCGGCGTCATTGGCAGGACGCTCCACGAAAGTGCGGGTGGGCTTCTTGCCGTATTCAGGAGTCTGCTCTTCTTCTGGAGCCTCACCGAATACTTCGCTCAAATCCACGGCGTCGCCGTTGGAGTCTTTGATAGCGGCATTGCGCAAGATAGCCACAACGGCCTTGTTGCGAGCCACTTCTCCAGCGAATGCGTTAATCTGGTTTGCCTGCGCGGCTGCTTGGATGAACTGGTTGGGATCCATTCCATACATCTGCGCCTGCTGGAACATGAAGTTGATGAGGTCTTGCTGCTCAACTTTCACCGCGAAGGCCTGTGCATATTCATCGAGCAGGAGCTGCATCTTGAGCTGCTTCTCGATGTCTTCACGTACTTCTTCGCCATGTGGATCACCGGCAGGCTTGCCCTCGTTTTCGAGGTGATTGGCAATCTCGTCCTCAATAACGCCTGCTGGCAGTGGCACCTCAACTTTTTCGACGAGCGCTTCAATTACCTTATTCTCAGCGTCCATCGCCTGTTCGCGCTGTTTGTCAGCAGCTGCTTTCTTCTTCAGATCTTCTTTGAGTTCATCGAGGGTATCGAACTCTGATGCCATCTGCGCAAAATCATCGTCGGCATCTGGCAGGATGGATTCCTTTACCGAGTTGATTGTAATGGTAACGCTCGCGTCTTCACCTGCATGTTCGCCACCGGCAAGTTTGGTATCGAAGGTGACGGTGTCTCCGGCATTCTTGCCTTTGAGGGCATCATCTTGGCCCTCAAGCATATTGCCTTCACCAATCTTGTACGAAACCCCTGCCATATCGTCAACGTCTTCACCGTCAACGGTGGCCACGAGATCGATATTGACGTGATCGCCTTCGCGCGCCTCACGCTTAACGTCGAGCAGAGTAGCGAAACGCTCACGCAGGTTGTCGAGCTCCTTGGTGAGATCTTCATCGGTTACTTCGGCTGGATCAACCTCGATAGAGATTTCTGCAGGATCCAGAAGCGAGATCTCCGGAGCTACATCTACCTGGACGGCGAACTTGAGCTGTGTGGTATCACCCTTACCCTTCATTTCAGGCACTTCATTGACCTGCACCTCTGGGCGGCTCAAAGGCTTGAGGCCATGCTCGGCCACAGCTTGCTGGTAGTAACGATCGAGATTGTCGTTGATAGCTTGCTCAATAATATAGCCCTTGCCGATATTCGCTTCGAGCACTCGGCGCGGTGCTTTGCCTGGGCGGAAACCAGGAATGTTTACCTGCTTGGCAAGAGCCTTAGCTGCCTTTTCGTACGCCGGCTCAAACTCGTCAGCTGGTACTTCAACGAGCACGTTCGCTTCGGTCTGGCTGTAAAACTCAACGGAATTCTTCACTGTGGAGCTCCACTCATAAGTATTCGGGGCGGTCTCCCGCCGATTTTGGCGGTTCCCCGCCTCTTTCACTTCCACGCGCTTCGCCTTTAGTGCGGCATATTCTCAGCGCGCATACCGTTCCATCTTAAAACAGATACGTGATTTAGTGCGCATTTCGTTGGCATGATAGTGCCCACAAGCACATAGCCTCGTCTCCGCGCACAGCGAAGACGACGTCTAGCTCAGGGTAAGCCCTCAGAGCACTCACGCCAATGTGTGCCACCTCGCCCATATCCCAACCGAATGCTCCGGCCGAAATCGCAGGAAACGCGATCGTCGTCAACCCGTGATCGAGGGCCAGGCGCGCTGAATTCACAAAGCATGCTTCGAGATCTCGCGCATCGTTTTGGCCGAGCCACCGATTTGGCCCCACGGTATGAATTACGAAACGCGCCGGTAAATCGAATCCTGGGGTGATCACAGCATGGCCTACGGGCAACCCATCAGGCAACTGTTCGCCGCGTATCTTCTTGCAGGCTTCGAGCAGCTTGGGGCCTGCTACACGATGTATGGCGCCATCTACTCCTCCCCCACCTAGTAGCGAGGAATTCGCGGCATTGACTATCGCATCCACCTTAAGAGTTGTGATATCGACGTTTTCTACTCTCATATGGGATCCTTCGCTTATTGTGCGTTCTTACGTGGCGCAGCCAGTCGCGTTATGCGTTCTCGCTTCAGCATCATTCTTCAGTATCCTATGCTTATGACCCAATCCGAATCGCCTTCTGCGCGCAAAATTCGTTTCATTTTGAGTAGGAGCGCAGGGAGCGGCAAAGCCCAAGCGCTGATCAACGAAATCTTCCGTTGGTTTCCTGAGGCTACACACTCTAAGCCCGGAACACCCCGCGAGCGCTGCGGCGATGTGACGATCTCTCTTACGCGATCAGCTGATGATGTACGAGTTTTCACGCGTGAATGGCGCGATTTTTGGGCAGACGACGGCGTGGTATTTATCGCGGGCGGGGACGGTTCTCTCAACGAGACAATCAGTGAGCTCGTAGGCAGCGGTTGCGCTTTCGGAGTACTCCCGATGGGTACAGGTAATGATTTCGCACGGGCGCTCTACGAGGGCCATATCAGCCCTGAGCATGCCATTAGCCGCGTGCGCAATATTGCGCATGTACAATACCGTTCCATTGATTCTATGCGCGCCAATGGCATGCCATGCGTCAACATGTTCTCACTTGGTTACGATACCCAGGTGCTTGATGCGGCTCTTGCACTGCAACGCCGCTATCGCCGTTATGGTTCGCTGAGTTTTGCTGCGGGCGTCATTAAAACACTGCCGCAGGATAAGACGACGCCGCTGCGTTTTCGTTACACCTCCAGTGAGGGGGAGGAATCGAGCGTCGAGCAAGGTGCTACAGTGCTCACTATCGGCAACAGCCAGTACTACGGTGGAGGTTTTCGCCCGTTACCTCACGCCATGATAGACGACGGTGCCTTAGATCTCATGCACGTGGATTCGCTGAGCATGCCTAGTTTTGCGCGCCTCATTACGAAGTATCGGAGCGGCCGCCATCTTGAGGACCCTCGAGTTCATACTGCCAAAGTAACGAGTGTGGATATTGAGCGCAGCGACGGCAAAGATCTGTTGTGGAATATCGATGGGATTATCCATCACTCGCGTTCGGTACATATTGAGGTTAAACCCGCTTCACTGGTTTTGGCCGATCTTAACCACGCTGAATCCGGCGAATAACCGACGAATCTCGCAGCGGTTGAGCAGTGTGAAACGGGCTGCACATGTTTTCGCTTCTGAGCTCTGGCGCGAAAACCACACGCCACTTCACTAAACTGGCGGTAGTGATATTGCGCCACGCCATTACGAGTCTAGGAGCATAGTTCAACATGAGTGAAAGCACCGAGTTCACCTCGCAGGCCGCCCGCCATCCCAAGTATTCGGGCACAGTAGAAGTGATCAACGGAAACGGTGCCGTAGCGCGAGTGATGAATATGGTGTGCGGGGGTGTGATCGGCTATCCGATCACCCCTTCCACTGAAATCTCAGAGACCTTCCAAAACACCGTAGCCCAAGGGGTGCCCAATGTGTGGGGTGCCCATCCGTTCTTCTTCGAACCTGAAGGTGAGCATTCTGCACAGTCCGGCGCTTTGGGGGCAGCTCTTACCGGCGGGAAGTTCATTTCGAATGCATCCTCGTCTCAAGGCGTCCTGTATGGAATGGAGTCACATTTCGTCACTGTAGGGCGGCGCATCGGTGGTTTTGTATTGCACATCGCTGCGCGCGTCGTCTCACGGCATTCCTTAAACGTAATGGGCGGGCATGACGACGTCTACGCTCTTCTCCCTTCGGGCTACACGGTGTTGTTCGGTGCAACGCCCGAAGAAGCCGCCGATCTTGCACTTATTTCGTATCGCACGGCGTCATTATCGTTGATTCCAGTCGCCAACTGTATGGATGGTTTTTCTACCTCACACGTTATGAGCGAGGCACGCCTTCCTGAGGCTGATCTTGTGCGCGAATATCTTGGTGATCCCACTGGGTATATTGAAAGCCCGACTGTAGCCCAGGAAATGCTCTATGGCGCCAAGGGGCGCGCGTTCCAGCTTGGCGCCTTCACCGATGCGCGTGTTAAGGCTCGCGAGCTCAGCGCCCAGGCGGGTAAAGAGATACACGCTTTCCTCGATTCGCATTCCTCGCAGATTGAGCAAGACGCCGCAGGCTCACTTTTTGATTCTGGTCTTGCGCCGCTGCTGCTCGGTGAAGGTCTTAATGATTCCCAGCTAGCTGCATGGCGGCGTCAATGGGTGAACGCTCCCGCCAAGGGCATGCGCCCGCTCCTTCCTGCGCTCGTGGATCTGGATAATCCGGGATTGACCGGCCCTGTACAAAACCAGCCAGATTTCCAGGCTGGCGTAGCAGACCATCACACACATTTCGAGGCAGACGTACCGGCACTTGCGCGGCGGGCGATGGCCGAGTACAACGAGCTCACCGGATCCGACTATCAACCTATACGGCAGTTTATGACCGACGATGCTGACGTGATCATGGTGGCTCTTGGCTCTATTTCACAAGACGTGCAGGCAATTTTGCCCTATTTGCGCGCCCACGGAATCAAAGCTGGTTTGGTGCAAGTGGTGATGCTTCAGCCCTTCCCAGAGGCTGAGTTTGTTGAAGCGATCAAGGGCGCCAAGGCAATCACAGTACTCGAACGCTCTGGCCAAGCCGCACTTACTTCATTCGTGAACACTGCGATTATCCATGCGAGCCAAAACGCCAGGGCAATACGGTACGAGGGGGTTCCAGCGCTCAATGCGGGCAAAATCCCTGACGTATCCACCGGATTCTTCGGCATTGGCGGGCATGATGTGCAGCCGCGTCACTTGATCGCTGCATATAAGGCGATGGCGTCAGGCTCACTCGCGCCAGAGTTTTATATTGGCTCCACTTTCTTCGATCCGGATGCTAGCGGCGAGCAAGCCGCCTTGCAGGAGCAACTTCGCGCGGCATATCCGCGTACTGAGAGCATGGCACTCGATGTTGAGCCCAATCCTGTGGGCCTGCTACCTCCTGAAGCCATGCGTATCCGTTTCCACTCGGTTGGTGGTTACGGCACGATAGCCACGGGTAAGCTCCTCACTGATATCCTCGCGGAAATGCTCCAGATGCATTCGAAAGCCTCACCCAAGTATGGTTCAGAGAAATCCGGATCGCCGACGAACTACTATATAACTCTCAGCCCCGAACCAATCAAGATAACTAATGCTGAGCTGGAAGACGTCGAAATCGTCGTCTCCCCTGATCACATGGTGTTTGCACACACTGATCCGCTTAAGGGGCTGACGTCGGGTGGCACTTTTATCTTGCAGTCGCACCGCAGCCCGCGCGAAACGTGGGATCGCCTGCCGGTTTCCGCCCGCCAGACGATCCGTGATCGCCATATCAATTTCTTTATTCTTGATGCTTTTTCAGTGGCAAAGGAGCATGCGCCTAATCCTGATCTCGAAACCCGCATGATGGGCGTGGCCTTTATTGGAGCCGTGGCAACGAAAGTTGATCGCATCGCCTCTGGCAGCGACGAAACTGCCATGCTAGCCAAAATCGAGGAGCAGATCGAACACAAATTCGGTTCCAAAGGCTCGGCGGTTGTGAGCGCTAATATGGGCGTCGTCCGCGCTGGGGCTGCCCGTGCACAGCGCGTCGATTATGAGGAATATGATCGTGCCGATGGTAATGCACAAAGCGATTCGTTGAGCAGCTCCGCAGCACCTGCCGGTGCACCGCAGCGTACGCTCGGTCTGCGTGATATCTCCCTTTCACGTAACATGTGCGGCGCCGGGCAGGGTGCGCTTACACAAGGCTTATTCGATCAGGAGTATTTTGATGAGATACTTGGCAAACCGTTTGCAGATGGTACAGTCTCGGAGGCTCCGGTGCTTCCTGGTACCGGCTATTTCGTACCAGCAGGCTCAGCGGCATCGAAAGATAAAGGTTTATTCCGCCGCCAGATCCCAGTATTTGAATCGTCGTTGTGTACTGGATGTATGGAATGTGCTCTCGCCTGTCCAGATAGTGCGATCCCCAATACGGTGTTTACTATAGCCGATTTGCTGCGCACAGCAGCAAAAGAGGCAGGCGATGAAGGGCACGCCGTCAGCGAACACGCAGGAGCAATTGCACAAGCGATGCGCTCCGATTATCTCGGGCGTAAAGATCGCCCCGAAGTATCTCGCTTGTTCGAAGCCGGAGCCACGCAGTTTGCCCAAGAAGACGGCGCAGCGGTGAGCGGGCTTGCCGAATCGATAGCAGCCGTAAGCAAGGTGCTTGAATCTTTCCCCGTGGCACGTACCCGCCCATTTTTCGACGCGATGGAGAAAAAGGCTCCTGGTGATGGAGCTTTGTTTGCCGCCACTATTGATCCGTGGAAGTGTACGGGTTGTCTCGAATGCGTGCAGGTGTGCGGGCCAAATGCGCTCATTGCCACAGAGCAAGATGACTCTGTATTGGCACAAGCGCAAGAGCGTTTCGCGTTCTTATCGAAGCTCCCCAATACTCCTGAGCATTATTCTGATCCGCATTCAGGGCCGAGCCTTGATCTGAAACGTGTTTTCCTTAACCATCGCAATTACTATTCAACGATCGGTGGGCATGGTGCTTGCCGAGGGTGCGGCGAAGTAACTGCTATCCGCCAGACGATGGCGCTCACTGAAGAACTCAATCGGTCGCGCATTGCCAAGCATCGTGAAGAACTTACTGATCTTGTCGATCAGCTGCGCACGTTCATCACTGATGGCGCGGGCGCAGACGTGGCGCGCAAGCTCCTTGCAACACTGGAACGCCGTCTTTACCGTTATGAAGGCCCAGGCTCGGGCACCGGCCCAGCGGGGGCAGTAATCGCAAACTCCACTGGCTGCTCATCGGTCTATGCCTCAACGGCTCCATACAACTCGTATCAGCAGCCGTGGGTGAATGGCCTGTTCCAAGATGCACAACCCCTCGCCAAGGGGATCTTTGAAGGGCTCGCAGCAGACCTCGCCGGCGATGTACTGGCGATGCGCCAGGCTCGCGCACTCCTCGACGGCGTAAGCCCAGACGAACTCCCCAGTGATCGCCCTGATTGGAAAGCATTCAGCGACGATGAACTCGGCTTGATGCCTGCCGTGCTCACCATCGGTGGCGATGGCGCAACCTATGATATTGGTTTTGGCGCCTTTTCGCGGATTCTTGCATCGGGGACGCCGATGAAAATGCTCGTACTCAATACGGGAGCCTATTCCAATACGGGTGGCCAGGTATCTACAGCTTCCCTCGAAGGCCAAGATTCTGATCTGGCGAGGGTTGGCACGTATTTGCATGGCAAGGATGAGCAGCGCAAAGAACTCGGGATTCTTGCCGCGATGCATCCCAACGTGCTCGTTGTATCAACAAGTACGGCATATCAGGCTCATTTCCTGAAGAACGTGAGTGCAGCACTCTCACAGAATGACTACCCTGCGGTGATCGACGTTTATACTCCCTGCCAGCCTGAGCACGGCATCGCGGACGACGCCTCTACCGAGCAGTCGAAGTTGGCAGTGAAGAGCCGCGTCAGCCCACTGTTTGTTCATGAGCCACAGCATGCTGAATTCCCGGATCGTTTCATTCTTGCGGGGAATCCTAATGTGAAGGATACGTGGGCACGCAATCGCCTGCCATATCTTGATGACGACGGCGCTGCTAAGACCCTCGAACTACCTTATACACCAGCAGACTTTGCCTACACAGAGCAGCGCTTCCGCAAGCACTTCTCAGTGCTTGCGGATGATGCACCCAACCCGACGCCGATTGCAAGGTATATTGATCTCGATGTGGAAGAAAGGGTTGGCGCTACGCCGTATATCTACGCAACTGACGCTGCAGGAGCACTCCTAAAGATCCGCGTGGGAGCGCCGATAGTGAAGCTCACTGAACAGTGCCGCGAGAACTGGCATCTCTTGCAGTATCTCGCGGGCCAGAATCTCGATGCGCTCCGCAAAGAGAACGCTCGCCTCGAAAAGGAGCTATCCAAGGCAACAAGTGCACTCGACGAAGCGCTTGCAGCTGCACAAGGCTAGGGGTTCCATTTTCCGCGTCGCGCTAAAGCTGCCTAAGGATAAGCGATCGCGCATCGGACGCATGAATTAATTGCGGAAGCAAGTGCCTGATGTACACCTCCTGATACCGCTTGACACCCCCCCGAATATGAAATTCTCTTGGTGGAGGCTATCGGAAAGTGTACACAGCACTAACATCGGTTCGCCAAATAACAGCTCTTATTGAACGAGATCGATAGAAGACTTTTGCATAACCTCCAACGTAGCCAAGCTCAAATTGGAGGAATACCGTGTCTGAACTGCAAGATCCATTACCGCCCACTCAAACTCCGCAACCGGCCGAGCCGCAAAACCGCGGTACTTCAGTGATCGGCATAGTATCTTTAGTGCTCGCCATAGTTGCAATCCTTGGATCCTGGATCCCCTTGCTCAATAACATCTCATTCTTCATAGCGATAGTTGCATTGATTCTTGGCATCATCGCGATCGTGTCAATACACAAGGGCAAGAAAACAGGAAAGGGGCTTGTGATCACAGCGATTGCCATTAGCGCTCTAGCAATCGTCGTTGTTCTCGTCACACAGTTCGTCTTCGGGAAGGCGCTTGACCAAGTTTCCGAGGAACTTGAGTCTGGCCCAGAGGTTGCTGCCACATCTAGTTCAACCGCTAGTGAGTCCACTGAAACAACTGAGGGCGACTCCGCAACTGACGATGGCGACTCACAAAATGGCGGCACCGCCGCCACTGATCTCGCCATCGGTGATTCTGTAACGCTCGATAGCGGTCTGCGGATCTCCGTTGACAGCGCCGAACCAAAGACTGATTCGATAGGCGACGACTACGTGTTTGTGACAATCTCTTACGAAAACACTGGAACAGAGCCTGCTGATTTCAATAGCTTTGATTGGCGCCAAATCAGCCCATCCGGTTCGATCCAAGATGTTGAATGGCCAATCATCGATGAGGGTCAACTCGAATCTGGCTCACTCAATGCTGGCGGTAGCGTATCAGGAATTGTAGCCGTAAAGCCCGATGCAACCAGCATCTCCTACTACGGTTCGGCATTTGGCGATACACCGTCGGCAACTTGGTTGCTTGGGTAAGAAACGGCGACTTAACGTCTATTATCCGTAGTAGTCTACATATCTATTTGACGCGCGTAAACCGCCAAGCTACCTCCCAAAAGGACGATCTCCAGAAGGGCATGGACCCGACACTATGTAACACACGTCCGCTGCATCCGATGGTAGAAACGAAGTCGATAGAATCAATCCGCCGTTCGGGAGATTGTGAGATAGATAGCTCAGCCCACCCAAGTACCTTTGGGTGGGCTGACTCTTTTGCTCTGCGCGTTGAGCACATTCCTCAACACACCCTCAGCGGGTTACTGATTGCCACGAAAAATATTGGTTGTCATTGGAGGCCTTCAATATCGATAAGGACTTCATGTATTTACGTGTCCACTTGCCCAAGATTGACTACATTTACCTCCAACCCCTCAGCAAGCTCACGACTGAATATCCAGATGCCCATACCTATCAGACCTACATGAGCTTGGTGGCTGTGAGCTCATTCGTAAAATTCTTGTTGTACCGCACAAGCGGTTTGCGAAAAACGGTACTCACTAATAGCGCTGGAACAACAAACACCATGAGACCGAGTAGTGCTTTGAGGTAATCGTAGTCATACACACCGGCAACGGCTGCACGGAAAGCACGCATGGCATACGTGACGGGCAGCCATGGGCTCATATTCTGGAACCAGTGCGGAAGCAAGGGTAACGGGTAGGCCCCGCCCGACGCAGAAATCTGAATCACCATCAAGAACACCCCGAAGGCCTTGCCAACGTTGGAGAACACTGCCACTAACGTATAGACCACGAACATAAACACAAGCGACGTCACCCATAATGCAAGCATCAGTAGGAACGGATGCACCGGCTCAATCTGCACAAACCCGATCAGCCCGAGCCCTACAAGCGTGGATTGCAAGACGCCAATAATCGCAAAGATTGCGAATCTGCCAAAGTACGCTTTGTGCCCGTCAGAATCCTCAGCACCCAGGTCCGTACGTAACGTCACCGCCGTCAGTAGGCTTCCCATCCACAACGCAAGAGTCGTGTACAAAGGTGCCATACCAGCACCAAAAGACGTTACAGAGAAAACACTTTCGCGATTTACTTGGATCGGCGCAGCTATCATATTTGCCAGCACATCTGGATCTGAGATAACGAGAGCGCGAAGCTGCGAAAAGTCCCCAGATACTTTCGCCGTTTGTACCTCCTCGTGGAGGCGCTCGAATGTGGCCGCATACGCATCCAAGGAGTCAGCAAAATCGTTTAAGGATTTGCCGCTGTTCACCAACGCTGCAGTATCGAAGTGAATTGTGGATCCAGAGCGCTCCAGATCTCCACGCAGTTGATCCAGCGATGCTTGGAGCTCTTTGAGCGTGTGCGGAAGATCTGAATTGCAAAGCTCGTCGAACGCGCGTCGTGCATTATCGAGCGCTGACAAATCCGGAGCTTGCAACGTTGGAGCATCGGCAACCGAGGTAAGACCCGATTTCACAGCCGTTTGCGTGGCAATGACTTCATCAAGACGGCTCAGCAATTCGCTTCCAGCCTCAGGCGCAACCGGCACAACGTCACTTTCCACCACGTTTCGAAGATCCGAGTAGGCGTCGATGCTTTCTTGTACTTTGTCTGCTACCGAAAGCACTGCTGCCTGGCGGTCATTCTGCGTCTGTGCAGCATTACGATAAAGCTCGGAGATACTCTCCTCCAGAGCGTCGTAACTGCCCGCCGTTGCTTTAATCGCTGAATCTAAAGAATCATCTGGAATCGATATCGATACCTTCACTTGAGGGACGCTCATATTCACCGAATTGATAATGTGCTCAGCACTGCGAATAAGCGGCGTAGATGAAGACAGTAGACTCGAAAAAGCCCTCGCCGTCTGCGCACCCGAACGCAACTGGCCTTCAACGTCGGCCGTCCGATCGGCAATATCATCGAAGATGTTTTGTGCGCCATCGCTATTCACATAAGAATCAATCGACGAGATGATTCTCAAACTCACGTCACTGAGCGTCGTCATAAACGACTGCGCTATTTGCGCACAGACGCCGTGGGCACCCTGATCGGTGATTTTCGGGGCGAGGGCGTTCTTCTTTTCGTTCGTATATAAGGTGATAGACGTCGGCTTGGCACCTTCCGTATAGAAGGTCATAATGTCTTGGCTAAAACTCTCAGGTATCACGATTGCGGCGTAATACTTCCCCGATTCAGCGCCGTCAATAGCATCATCTTCAGTAGTAATGATCCAGTCGAGTTGATCATTTGCGCGTAAGGCTGAAAGTACCTGCTCGCCCACGTTCATCGGCATCGGCAAAAACTCTGCGTCGAAACCTGCGTCTGTGCTAGCAACGGCAACCTTCAGCTGGCCGGTGTTCCCCAGAGGATCCCAGCTTGCCAGCACGTTAAACCACGTAAACAGCAACGGAATAATGACGAGACCGCTTATCACCACGAGCGCCATCACGCTTCGCCAGGCAGAGCGCAGATCACTCTTGACGACTCTCAGAACCTCGCGCATTACTTATCCCCCGCATCAGTGGCCGCCACAGGCACTAGGTCGCGCTGCCCGGGAGACGGTTCGGTGTCCGCGCTAGCTCCTGCGTTGGGAAAGCGTTGCCTATCATCGTCGGATGCTCCCCCGGGGAGAGAGGCACCGTCCGTGTGGATACCGGTAGCCCGTGCGGCGATTGCAGCCCGCAATTCGTCGTCATTCATCTCAGCCAAAGCGCGCGACTGGTGGAGCGATTGCCTCAAATACTCGAGCGCCACCACAGCGACGATCACGAGGAAGATCCACAAAGCACAGACGCCAAGGAGGAGAGTCTTTTGCTGCGGGAACCGCCATGCCACGAATCCGAGCACCACCATTCCCGCGATTCCTACAATGCCGATGCCACGGATCCATCTGAGATAGTTGCGAGTGTGGCGAGCTAGTTGCGCTGCAAATACCTCACGGCCTTGAAGGGCACGCATAATATCGGCCACGCGATAGCCCCGCCCGAGAATCTGCACGCTCTCGTAACGCACAAGATCCGTATGGGAGAGCTCTCGGTTGAACATAAGGTTGAAGTGCGCCAGGCCTTTCCTCCCAAGCAGCCCGAGCCCGAACGACGTCACACACATTGCAACGAGCACGGCGATGTATGTCGCGTAATGATGGCCATAGAAACCGCCGATCACTTCACGCATCGCATTAATGCCATACGTGAGAGGAAGCACCGGATAAAGCGCGCGGAAAAAATCAGGCATCAGTTCGATAGGATAAAGCCCTGAAGCTCCCGGGATCTGCAATATCGCAAGCACCACAGCTAACCCTCGCCCCACATGCCCGAAAGCCGAGGTGAGCGCGTATATGATGCTCAGGTAGGCGAGCCCTACGAGCACACCAGTACCGATAAAGGCCAGTGGATTTACGTACTGTACGCCGATCAACATATCACCGAGCGTCACCACAATCGCCTGCCCGCACGCAGGCGCCGCAAGAAGCAAGAATCGGCCAAGGTATGCCTGAGCTACAGAAACGCTCCCCAGCCCCTCAGTATCAACCTCAACTCGGAATATCACCATGAGCGCAAAAGCTCCAATCCACAACGATAGATTGGTGAACAAAGCAGCCATCGCCGAGCCGTAGGTGTTGATAGGGTACAACGCAGTGCTCTTCACCTGCACAGGTTGGCCGATGAACTCACCAATGCGGGCTGGGTCGATGCCCGTCACCGTGGTGAGCAAATCGGAATTGGC
>JALFZJ010000019.1 GCA_022783665.1 Arcanobacterium sp. | reverse complement strand
CGTCACCACGCGCGAAAACCGGAACGAAATCAATAACTTATGTCCAACCAAAAACTCGAGTCGAAACGACTTTTCACACAGAAAACCCCGCCACAGCAACGAAAAACAGCAAAACCATCAATAACAATCGTCCTATAGCCCGAAGTATTCAAGGCCAGTAGCAACCCTCGCTACTGGCCTTTTTCTATGCCCATATTTGCCCTAGTCAAACCGAACTTTTACGCGCAACCCCGATTTTGGAGCACGCGAGCGATTTTTGGCGCAAGACTGCAAAACAAAACCTGCTGGCGCGAAATTGTATCAACACCAACAGGCAGTTAGTGGAGCTAAGGGGACTCGAACCCCTGACCCTCTGCTTGCAAAGCAGATGCGCTACCAGCTGCGCCATAGCCCCAAGTATTGAATTGTTGATCAGTATACCCGATCAGTCACCGAATGCCACTTGGCATCGCGCTCAACCTTTTCAGCAACCTTCAAAAACGCTACATACCCCGCTACTAGTGAAGCGACGATCAGCAGTGTCTTTTTCATCGGTTCCTTTCTCGGTGCGCGAGCGAAAGTGCGAACGTGTTTGCCCACAGGCTCGTCAATGCTTGCTCCCAAACACATAGTATTCGGATCAAGAATCTCCTCACCGTGGGCCTAGATGGACTCGAACCATCGACCTCCACATTATCAGTGTGGCGCTCTAACCAACTGAGCTATAGGCCCAAAGCTCTGAGATTATCTGCGATAAGCTCAAGCACGCTCAACTAGAGTAATCCACACACGCACTATTTTCCAAATTGGGCGCACCCACTTGGCGCATATCACAGACTCCCGAGTTTGCGCGATTACTCGTCGGTTACGGTGATATGCAAACCACCCACGAGCATAGAGACGAGGTTAAAGATCAGTGCACCAACTACGCCCAAAATCGTAAACAGCACAACCTCAATCACAGCTACGATCACCGAGAACGGCACTACACGCCCGAACTGTAATAATTGCCCGAGTTTCAATAACTGTTCTTGGTTCAGCGTCGTCAATAGGTTGTCGATCCCCGCCCACACATGCATAGCGTCGAGCATGAACCACAATACGATCGTGGCAATCACCATCATTACACCGATAGCAACAGAGAGCAGGAAAGAAATCTTCAAGGCAGACCACGGATCAACGCGCGAGATCGTCATCTTCACACTACGCACGCCCACTTCAACCGGCGCCTTTGTACGTGCCTTGGCGCTAGAAGACGCCGCCGCCGACGCTTCTTTAGCGGCCGAAGTTGATGCGGATGCTGCTATTGGCGCGGATGCAGACTCCGATACAGATGCCGGCGTTGATTGTGAATCTGGAGCTGGTGCCGAATCCTTCGCACTGGCAGCCAGGGCGTCAACCTCCGCAACCTCACCAGGCTTGCCTCCACCAGCATTGAGTGTATCGCCGTTGCTCATGCTATCCGTCTCCTTCTCCTTCTCCTGCACCAATTCTGGCTCTGATTCGCCAACGCTAGCGGTATCTATTGCTTTGGTAACGTCGTCTTCAAGCTTGTGAGCATCCGTAGGGTCAATAGCGTCGGACCGTTCACTCATTGCCGTCTCCATCTTCGTTCGTTGCATCAGACGATACTACGAGATTACCTTCTTCATCATCGTCAGCGGCGTCATTCTCCAAATTGAGTGCAATACCAATCACGCGATCACCATTATCTGGCCTGGCGAAAGTCACGCCCTGGGTATTGCGGCCGGTGAGGTTTACCTCCTCCACAGCCGAACGCACAACCTTTCCAGACTCCATGATCACCATGATTTCATCTCCAGGTTGCGTAATAAGCGCGCCCACAAGATCACCACGAGCTTCAACGATATTCGCCACTTTGATGCCAAGGCCCGCTCGGCCCTGCACGCGATATTCCTCAACGCTCGTGCGCTTAGCAAAGCCACCCTCTGTGACGACGAATACTTCAGAATCCTCACGCACAACTTCCATCGTGAGGAGCGAATCCCCGTCACGGAATTTCATACCGGTGACGCCGGAGGTAGCCCGCCCCATAGGGCGAAGAGTTGCGTCATCTGCACGGAATCGAAGCGACTGGCCTTTACGGGAAACGAGAATCAGATCATCGTTCTCGTTTGCAAGACGCGCCGATACTACCTGATCCGTGGTGCCATCTTCACGCTCTTTGAGTTTGATCGCCACAAGCCCGCCTGTGCGTGGTGAATCATAATCCAACAGTCGCGTTTTTTTCACGAAACCATCTTGCGTTGCGAGTACAAGATAATCGCTTTGCTCGTAGTCACGCAGACTCATCACTGATGCGATGCTTTCATCGGGCTGGAAAGCGAGCAGATTCGCAATATGCTGCCCCTTCGATTCACGCGATCCTTCAGGGAGCTCATAGCCCTTCACTCGATAAACCCTGCCCTGATTCGTGAAGAACAAATGCCAATCGTGGGTGGAGGAAATACCAAAGTGCTCCACTACGTCATCGCTTCGTAGGGTGGCACCCTTGATTCCTTTGCCTCCACGATGTTGGGCGCGATATTCGCTCACTTTCGTGCGCTTCACGAAACCAGAGCGCGTAATCGTCACCACAACGTCGTCTTCTGGAATTAAATCCTCCACGCTCATCTCGCCGCCATAGGGCAAAATTGTGGTTCGGCGGTCATCACCATATTTATCCACGATCTCTTGGAGCTCAACGCTCACAATTTCACGCTGGCGCTCCGGCTTAGCGAGAATATCTTCGTAATCGGCCTTGAGGGCTTCCTTCTCGGCTTTTTCGTCAAGGATCTTTTGCCGTTCTAGTGCTGCTAGGCGCCGCAACTGCATCGCGAGAATATGATCAGCTTGTACCTCGTTAATATCGAGGAGCTCCATTAGGCCTTGACGTGCGTCGTTAGGTGTTTGTGACGCACGGATAAGCGCAATGACGGCGTCGAGTTGGTCGAGCGCTTTGGCGAGACCTTCCAAAATCATCAGGCGCTCAAGCGTCTTCTTGAGCCTGTATTCTGTGCGCCGGCGGATCACATCAACCTGGTGGTGTACCCAGTGGTACACGAACCCGTCTAGGCTGAGCGTCCGGGGCACGCCGTCTACAAGGGCGAGCATATTGGCCGGGAAATTGTTTTGGAGCTGCGTGTGCTTATAGAGATTGTTGAGCACAACTTTTGCTACAGCATCACGCTTAAGCACTACTACGATACGCTGGCCTGCACGCCCTGACGACTCATCGCGAATATCAGCGATCCCTGGAAGCCTGCCATCCTTAATGCCTTCTACCATTTTGTCGAGCAGGCGATCTGGGTTCACTTGGTAGGGAAGATCAGTGATCACGAGGCACTGCCTGCCGTTGATTTCATCCACTTCCACAATCGCGCGCTGCGTAATCGAACCGTGACCGGTACGATACATATCCTCAATACCCTTCGTACCGAGGATTGTTGCTCCCGTGGGGAAATCTGGGCCTTTAATGCGCATCATCAGCTCAGCGAGGAGCTCATCGCGGCTCGCATCTGGATGCTGCAAATACCACTGCACGCCGTCGTTGACTTCTCGCAAATTGTGCGGCGGAATGCGCGTGGCCATACCCACTGCAATTCCTTCTGAGCCGTTAATCAAAAGGTTTGGTATGCGCGCAGTCAAAACTGTTGGTTCTTGCACAGAGCCATCGAAATTAGGCTCAAAATCAACGGTTTCTTCGTTGATATCGCGCACCATTTCCATGGCCAATGGAGCCATACGCGCCTCGGTGTAACGCGGAGCTGCCGCTCCAAGATCACCAGCAGTGCCGAAGTTACCTTGCCCCGCTACGAGCGGATAACGCATATTCCACGGCTGCACCAAGCGCACCATCGTATCGTAAATCGCGGCATCACCGTGCGGGTGATACTGGCCCATCACCTCGCCCACGATTTTCACAGATTTTGAAAAGCTCGAATCTGGCCTAAATCCGCCATTCCACATAGCATAGATCACGCGCCTATGCACAGGTTTCATGCCGTCACGCACATCGGGAAGCGCACGGCCTACGATCACGCTCATCGCGTAGTCGAGATAGGAGGTCTCCATTTCTTTTTGGAGATCTACCTCTTTGATCGCACCATGCTTATATGTGGAGACACCCTCAGCCGGCTGATCGAATTCGTTGTTATCGCTCACGTTATTGTTTCCTGCCTCGTCTTCGTAGACTCGTCTGATTAGATGTCCAAGAACCGTACGTCATGCGCATTGCGCTGAATGAAACTGCGGCGCGACGCTACATCTTCGCCCATCAACAGTGAAAATGTTTCGTCGGTTGCTGCCGCTTCTCCGATCGATACTTGCTTGAGCGTGCGAGTATCTGGATCCATCGTCGTCTCCCACAACTCCGAAGCGTTCATTTCACCCAGGCCTTTGTATCGCTGGATGCCTTGCCCTTCTTGCTTCGGTAGCGTCTTACCCGCTTCGAGCCCTGCGGCAAGCATTTCGTCACGCTCACGGTCAGAAAACACGTAATCGTGGGGCGCATTCGTCCATTTGATGCGATACAGCGGAGGCATTGCGATATAGATGTAACCACCCTCAATAAGCGGGCGCATATATCGATACACCAACGTGAGCAGAAGCGTTGCAATATGCTGGCCATCCACATCGGCGTCGGCCATAAACACAATCTTGTGGTACCGCAATTTGCTGAGGTCAAACTCCTCACCCACACCGGTACCGAATGCGGTAATCAAACCCTGAATGGTATCCGAACTCAATGCACGATCAAGGCGCGCTTTTTCCACATTGAGGATCTTTCCTCGGATAGGCATGATGGCCTGATGCTTTGGATCGCGGCCATTCACGGCCGAGCCGCCAGCCGAATCTCCCTCCACAATAAAGATTTCGCATTCTTCTGCGTTGCGCGATGTACAATCTTTGAGCTTCCCAGGCATTGCAGCAGATTCGAGCACGCTCTTGCGGCGTGTAGCTTCGCGTGCCTTACGCGCAGCCTGCCGGGCACTATACGCCTGGCTCGCTTTGCGAATGATTTCGCGCCCTTCGCTCGGATGCATATCGAGCCAGTCGGAGAGCTGGGCGTACGTCGTCTGCTGTACAAAGGTGCGCATTTCAGTATTGCCAAGCTTGGTCTTCGTCTGGCCTTCAAACTGTGGTTCACCAAGTTTTACAGAAATGACGGCGGTGAGGCCTTCTCGAATATCTTCGCCGGAGAGGTTAGGATCTTTATCTTTGAGGAGGTTCTTCTCTCGTGCATATTTGTTGATCACAGAGGTAAGCGCTGTGCGGAAACCCTCCTCATGTGTGCCACCTTCAGTTGTATTGATCGTATTCGCGAAGGTGTACATTGATTCAGAGTAAGCGCTCGTCCACTGCATCGCGATCTCCACAGAAAGCTTCTTCTCGGCGTCTTCTGCTTCGAAATCGATCGGTTCATTGTGGATCGGTTCTGATCGTTTGGTTTTCACGAGGTGGTTGACATAGTCGAGCAGACCGCCGTCGTATTTGTACGTCACCTCGGAGTGGCCAGGTTGAGGATTGTCTGCTTCGCCGAGTTCATCACCGGTCACTTCGTCACCTTCAGCTACGGCTGTAGGGCGCTCATCTGTGAGCGTGATTTTCAATCCTTTATTCAAGAACGCCATCTGTTGGAAGCGCTTGCGCAGAGTTTCAAAATCGAAATCTACGGTTTCGAAGATGTCTGGATTTGGCCAAAATACCTGCGTGGTGCCGGTTTCATCGGTGGCTTCGCCTTGTTCAAGAGGCGCCAGCGGCACGCCGTTTTCGTAGGCTATTCTCCACACGTGGCCATCGCGGCGCACTTCTGTTTCCATTCGCGTCGATAGCGCGTTTACCACGGAAATACCTACCCCGTGCAGACCACCCGATACTGCATAGGATCCGTTACCGAATTTGCCGCCTGCGTGGAGTACCGTCATCACAACTTGTACAGCAGACACTTTTTCAGTGGGATGAATATCTACTGGGATACCACGGCCATCATCCACTACTTTTACTGATCCATCGGCCTGGATTGTAACCTCGATATGCGTGGCATACCCCGCGAGAGCCTCGTCAACTGAATTATCTACAACTTCGTAGACGAGGTGGTGTAGGCCGCGTTCGCCGGTGGAACCAATGTACATACCGGGGCGTTTTCGAACTGCTTCCAAACCTTCGAGCACTGTAATATCGGATGCACCATAGGATTCTTCCATTTGTGACTTGTTTTCTTCAGTGCTCACGCTCTAAAGTCTCCTTGCTTTGCTTTCGCGGTGTGTTTTACGTCTCAAACGAATGTGTTGGCAGTTGTAGGCTATGTACCCCTCTTAACTGTAGGTACCTACACAAACGCATGCTACGTTCCATCATAAGCTTTATTCTTATCAAATCCGAAACCTCCGGGCGCGATTGAGTAGTTATCACGCTAACGATCGTAGGTATCGCGCGGGCCTCGCCCCGGCACCGAATATTTCCCGTGGCGCCAATTCGGAAGATGAGGGCCTTTGATCACAATATCCTTAATAACTCCCTCTCCCACTTCCTCAGCAAGACGCCGATCAAGATAGGCGCTCAACGCTTTGAGTTGCACCTGCCAACCCGTGCTGTTCGTGCGCAACGTGAGCACACCGTCGTCTGAATAATCCTCTACAACGCAGTGCTGAGCCACATGTGGCCCCACAATCTGAGGCCAACGCGCCATTATCGCGCCCACGTCGAGATGCTTTTTCCATCCTCGCTGGCGAGCCACGCTCTCCAGATATTGCGAAATCAGATGAGGATCCTTATATGACGGGCGTGACCCTGAACCAAAATCGTGGCCTGGCACTGGCTCATACACAGGATCACCGATACGATCCTCTACTCTTTTCTCGGCTGGATTCGATGCTGTGCGCGACTTCTTGATTCTCACCCACCCCTTGTTTTGAGCGAGAGTTCGTGCCTGATCAAGGATAGAGAGCGGGAGTTCATCGCCATACTTTTGGGCCGCTACACGCCGGGCGTGCTCAATTCTCGGGTTCTTTTCGCTTGGAGACGGCATCATCACGGCTCACTTATCCGTTCGACGCTTCCGCGCGTTACGTAGAATCGGGTTCCTTCAAGGCCGGACGGGAGATCCTCACCAACCGCCGCAGTCACTAATACTTGTTGGGCTTGGGTGACGATCTGAGCTAAACGCTGGCGGCGTTTGGCGTCGAGTTCAGCGAAGACGTCGTCAAGAATCAAGATTGGTTCATCATCGCCGGCCAATATGCCGCTATCTGCATTGCTCAGATACTTCCATGAGGCAAGTTTGATGGCTAATGCATACGACCATGATTCACCATGAGAAGCAAATCCGCGGGCGGGGAACGTATCGAGGGTAAGTTGGAGATCATCGCGGTGTGGCCCTACAAGCGTTACACCGCGATCGATTTCTCGCGAATGCACACTACGCAGCTGCTGATGCATCATGTTCTCAACGCGTGCAATATCTGCGAGCATCTTTTCGTTTTCATCGATTTGCGCGCGAAGCGCGTCGGCCTTTTCCCCCTCAGTTGCGATAATTTGAGGGTCAGGTGCTGGCATACCAAGATGATTGATAACATTTGCGAGATAGTCGATACGTGCACGAGATGCGGACCCTGATACGTCAGCGTAAAACTCCGCAATGCTTTCTCGTAGCCCGCGAATGATCTGCACTCGGCTCGAAATAATCTGTGCCCCTAGGCGAGCGAGTTGTTCATCCCAGACGTCGAGCGCACTTTCATCATAACGCCCGGTACGGCGCTGCGTCGTTTTAAGGCTCTTCAACAATGCCCCGCGTTGGCGCAGCACCTTCTCATATTCAGCTTTCACTGCCTGCATTCGCGGCTTCATTTGAATCATCAGTGAATCGAGAAACCGTCTGCGCGCCGAAGGATCACCTTTGACGAGTTCAAGATCCTCAGGTGAAAACAACACCGTGCGTACCATGCCGAGTATCTCACTAGGCTTGATATTGCCTCGATTAAGCCGCGCGCGGTTTGCTTTGCCGGCAATAATCTCGAGCTCTATTACTGCGTGCTGTTCACCATTCCAGATTTTTGCTCGGATCACGCCGGCGGGCGCACCCTGACGCACGAGCGCAGCGTCTGCTGCGACTCGATGCGAAGAAAACGTTGCAAGATAACCTATTGCTTCAACGATATTGGTTTTTCCCTGGCCATTTTCGCCAATGAACACGTTGATGCTAGGATTCAGGCGGATAACAGCGTCTTCGTATGATCGAAAATCGTTGAGAGCAAGATCGGAAATGTACACGCTAGGCTCTCAATGGAAACTCAGTTCGAACCAAATGTGCGAATAGGCATAAGCAAAAGCCTGAAATCTTGGGAGACTTCCCCATCGTCATTTTGCTCGTTAAGCACAACGGGTTTGTCTTTCTGAGTGAAGGATAGCCGCACATAATCTTCATTCATTACCCCGATTCCTTCTACAAGGAATGCAGGGTTAAATGCCAAGGATATATCATCCCCATCGAGTTCTGCGCCGAGGGCATCAGATATTTGTGCTCGATCTCCTTGCCCTGCTTCTACAAGAAGTTCTCCTTCAGAAAACGACAACCGCACTGCCGCATTCTTTTCTACAAGCAAACGGGATCTGCGCAATACATCGTTGAATTCACCGCGATTCACCGTCGCATATCCATTCACATTCTCTGGGAACAAAGAACGCACCTGAGGATAATCGCCATCTATAAGCTGAATAGTGTTCTGGCGCCCACCAGCGGAGAAACCAATGAGGCGTGACTGCCCTTGAACTCCAAGGAATACTTCGATCTCTCCTTCGCTGCCAATATTCTTCGCAACGTCAAGCAAACGCGAGGCGCGCACCATAATGCGTTGTGAGATGTTTTCATCTTCTGGAGTCCATTCAAGATCGCGAATGGCGAGACGATAGCGATCGGTTGCCATGAGTGACATACTGCTGCCCTCAATCTCAATACAGATTGAGACGAGCATTGGAAGAGTATCGTCATTCGATGCTGCAACTGACACTTGGCTTACTGCCTCTTGCCATTGATGGCCATCAATCTGACCGATACGCTCTGGCATCGGAGGAAGTTGCGAGTAATCTTCCATCGCCATCGTTTTCATCGAAATATGCGATGAGCCGCATTCAATCTCAACCTGATTGTCAACGAGTGAAAATGTAATCGGTGCATACGGCAGAACGCGCACGAGCTCAGCGAGGAGTTTGCCATTGACGAGGATTTCCCCTGCTTCAATCACATCACCTTCAATATCAATGTGCGATGACACATCGGAATCGCGTGATCCAAGAGAAATCGTACCCTCGTCAAGTACATTAATCTTCAAGCCTGCAAGTGCAGGAATCGCAGGGCGATTCGGGATTGTGCGAGCAACCCAGGTAACTGCATCGGCAAAAACATCGCGATTTACTTGGAATTTCACGGCATATCCTCCTGCTTGAATCACTGTAAGTGTACGTGAGTGTAGGCGCTGGGCTCAAAACTTCTGGCAAGCCAACAGGTGGCGGCACAGTCATCATGTCATTCTTTATTGTAGTAATAGTAGTAGGGTCTGTGAATTGTGTGGAAAACACTGTTATGAGGCGAATTATCAACGAATACCATGTTGAGAACATCGTGCGAAACTCTGTGCATCTCAGCAGTGAGATGTGGATGAGACACTTTGAAATGGTTTTTCTCCACAAGCAACTTTTCGTTTTCCACATGCTTTCATCGTCTTTGGGCTCTTTATCAACATCGTCTGTGGAGAGATGAATCCT
The DNA here is from genome assembly GCA_022783665.1 of Arcanobacterium sp. GTDB lineage: Bacteria > Actinomycetota > Actinomycetes > Actinomycetales > Actinomycetaceae > Arcanobacterium_A. Next base: position 17,373 of record JALFZJ010000019.1, on the reverse strand, counting down.
AGTGTGTATCGAGTTGTGACTGTTGCTTGGCGGTCTGTTTGATACGCGTCGTCAGTTCGGCCACCTGGTTGTAGATACTTTGCTGTTCAGCCATCATCTTGTCCACTTTTCTAATAGCGCTCATCACGGTTGTATGATCGCGGCGTTCAAATGCTTCAGCAATCTTAGGTAGAGAAAGCTCAGTGAGTTCCCTACACAAATACATCGCGATGTGGCGAGGCATCGTTAAGGAGCGTGAACGGCCAGGCGAGCGAAGATCATCAACATTAATATCAAAATACAATGCAGTTTGAGCCATAATCAGCGATGCTGTGATCTGTGCTGACGATGGATCAGTGATGATATCTTTCAAAATCATCTCTGCTGTAGACAAATCGATGCTTTGCTTGGATAAATCGGCAAAAGCGGTAATTCTGCGCAGTGCCCCTTCCATTTCACGCACATTCGTAGTGATCTTGTTGGCGATAAAATCGATCACCGATCGCGGTATTTCCCGATGTTCTGCCGCTGCTTTCTTTTCCAAGATAGCAATACGCGTCTCAAGGTTAGGTGATTCAATATTGGCAATAATCCCCGAGCCGAAACGAGAAATCATACGGTCTTCAAAGTCGGTGAGGTATTTTGGAGCTACGTCCGACGTGATCACAATCTGCTTGTTCTCGTTCGTTAATGCATTAAAGGTGTGGAAGAACTCTTCAATAGTTGATTTGCGCGAGGAAATGAACTGAATATCGTCGATGAGAAGGACGTCAATATTACGGAACTGACGTTTAAACTCATACATCGTCTTATTCATGATTGCGTTAATAAAAGCATTCGTGAATTCTTCGGCTGAAAGGTAGAGCACTTTCTTATGGGGAAACAGATTCAGCGTGTAGTTACCGATGGCGTGTAAAAGATGTGTTTTTCCCATTCCAGAATCGGAATACAAAAACAGCGGGTTATATGTAGTACCTGGAGCCTCTGCCACTGCAAAAGCTGTAGCATGTGCGAATCGATTCGATTCACCGATCACGAAGTTATCAAAGGTATAGCGCGGGTTGAGGTGCGCTTTGAGTTGGGTAGGATTCGCAATTGAATTATCATCTCGATGCGGAGCGTCAAAATCCTGCCGTGCAGGTGTTTGGTGATGCTCTAGGCGAGAGCTGGCGTCATCATGATCAAAATGATCGCTATTGAATGACGCTTCGCTGTGTTGCTCTGCGCTGATCCATTCGGCGTCTGGATCCCACGGTGATTCCTCGGCTCGGGTTCCGTTAGTTGTGTAGGGATCAGACGACGTATTGGTATCTACGTGATTCTGGGCGGCGTCATACCGATGATCAGTGTGCCAGTGCGTGGAGGTATGAGGGGAATCATTGTGTGATGGCTGTGAAGACGACGGATGGTGTTGGCTTGAGCTGCTGTGGCCTTCAGTAAGTGAGGGATCGACAGATATAGAGAGGTTGATATCTCTGCCCAGCAGGACGCTGAGCTGTTGTTCCATAACGGAAGCTACATGCTGCTGTATCCAATCACGGACGAAATCAGATCCGGCACCCACAAGGAAATCGTTATTCACAACAGCAAGTGGAGTAATCATGCGTACAAGCGCAATTTGTGAATCCGATAGCTTTCCTTCTGAACGCAGTAATTCGGTTGCAGCAGTCCACGCATCACGGGCAACGAACCCTTCGGACATGTCATCACTCATCCTTATTCACAGATACGAAAACCATAGTAGAGGATATCCACAGCAAAAGTCTGTTGGTTATCCACAGGCTTATTCACATCTGTGGATATTACATTAATGTAATTACACAGGTGGCTATGGAGAAATAGACGAAAAGTAGCAGTGGACGATGAGGCGGGAGTGTGGAAAGTAGATTTTAGTCAAATGAGATGTAGTATACGGGGCATTCTCGCCGTGAGACTCTCATCACCCGTGGAGGCTATGATATTGACCTTTACGCGAGTATTCACGTAAAGTTGGGAGGTCATGTGTGCACCGAATGCACACACATAATGCGGTTTTCAAGGCCTGCCATTATGTTCCGAATCGATATATTGGAGTTCGCGCATGACTACCAAGCGCACTTTTCAGCCGAATAATCGCCGTCGCGCTAAGGTGCACGGCTTCCGTAAGCGTATGAGCACCCGCGCAGGCCGTGCAGTACTTGCAGCCCGTCGGCGCAAAGGGCGTGCAAAGCTCTCCGCCTGAGATTAATGCTTCCAGCACGCAACCGTATGCGCGCTTCTGATAAATTTGTCTATACGATTCGTCGGGGCAGGCGCAGCGGAAACAAACACCTAGTGGTATATGCAGCTTACGCACAACGCCACGCTCCCGTAGCCGACCTTCCACAGGTCGGCTTCGTTGTAAGTAAAGCAGTAGGCAATTCAGTGGTGCGCCATCGGGTTGTACGGCAGTTGCGTCATTGTATGCGTGAGTTTTTAGCTGATCTCGATGCTGATTTCATCGTTGTGCGCGCTTTGCGCCCAATCACAGAGTGTAGCTCTGCACAAATGAGTGATTTACTCTCACGTGAATTAACTCGTCTTGGGGCTCTTCGCGTGCGCGATATACTGGTGGCACACAAAGGTGACGGCGATGAAGCTGAGAGACTTTCACCATCATCTCGATAGTCTCTATACATTAGGATCTCTATACATTGATGAGCTTATTGGCGAAGCTTGTTAACAATGAGTAGGCAAGATCGTCAGGCGATGGCGGTATTAAGCGATTACTCGGTGGTGCGTCGACTTTCGGAAAGCAAAAACATGCCCTGCCAGTGTGCGCAACACATATCAGGGGGCACTTGGGCTCAGGCACAACTTAAGCGTGAAGGATATCTATGGCAGCGGCGTCACGCATCATCATGAAAGCTATTCGCTGGTATCAGCATCATATTTCTGCAGGCACGGCCAGACGCTGCCGATACGAGCCAACATGCTCGGCATACGCGATCGAGGCTGTGGAGATCCACGGGGCGATCAAAGGAAGTCTGCTTGCACTGTGGAGGGTTGTTCGTTGCAATCCCTTCAGTAATGGCGGCGTTGATTGGGTACCTCCTCGTGGGCAATGGCCGAGCAAACCGATGGGCTATGAAGAGCTTATGGCGTATCGCAAACAACACGATCACGAGATGCACGATCGCGGCGAGCAAGGCACAGGCGGCGAGGGGTCGCAGACGTCACGGCAATAATATGGTGATCCATTGGCGAGATTCCCATACTCTCGCGTAGGGTATATGTAGAGTAGGCAAAGTCTGATAGCAGCCGTTTCAGCAACACCTGTGTTTGGCGTGAAAACTGCGATTCTGTGTTAAAACGAAAGAAGAACTGTGGATACAATTCTCTTCCCTATTATCTGGGTCATTAGCTGGATTATGTACGGCATTCACGAAATGCTCGTATTTGTTGGGATGACGCCGGGATCAGGGCCAGCGTGGGTGCTTTCGATTGTGGGTTTGACGCTTGTGATTCGCGCACTCACGATTCCACTGTTTACAAAGCAGATCAAAGGGTCGCGGGCAATGCAGGAACTGCAGCCCGAAATGCGCAAAATCCAGAAGAAGTATAAAGGGCGTACAGACCAAATCTCCCAGCGTCGTCAACAAGAAGAAATCATGGCGCTGTATAAATCACGTGGAACCTCTCCATTCTCCTCGTGTTTCCCTGTGCTCATCCAGATGCCCATCTTCTTCTCACTTTATCGTTTGCTGTATTCGGTACTACCCCTTTCGGAAGGAACCTACACACGTACGGCGCTTGGTGCAATCGATCAAGATATTGCAGGGCAGATCGCAGATTCCACCGTATTCGGTGCTCCACTGACGGGATCAATTGGCACTGCGGGAACGTTCGGTGACGCAAAGACGCGCGTGATCGTGGTTGCTGTTGTACTGATCGCGCTGATGATTATCACGCTCTTCATCAGCCAGCGCCAGCTCATGATGAAGAATATGCCGAAGAGCGATGATCCGAACAATCCCGCAGAGAAAATGCAAAAGTACATGCTTTACGGCATGCCGCTCATTTACGTGTTTACGGGTTTTGCATTCCAAATCGGTGTGCTCGTGTATTGGTTGACGTCGAACATCTGGAATATGGGTCAGCAAACGTGGCTGATCGAATTCAATCCGACGCCTGGCTCTGAAGCATATAAGAAGCGCCAAGCTAAACTTCGTGCACGCCGTATCGCTAAAGGCCTTCCTCCTGAAGAAGACGAGGAAGAGTTACGCCCATCAGGTCAGCGCGTTCAGCCAGTGCGTAAGGATCGTCAGAAGAAGGGTAGGCCGGCGGGCACGGTGGCGGCCGGGGCACCCGTTGAGTCGAATACGCAGAATGACGATGCGGTAGTAGCCCAGCTCAATGAACCGGTGCGTGGTAAGGATGGCTTAACGGACGCCGAACGTGCACAGAAACGATATGAGCGGCGTCAGGCAGAGCGCCAACGCTCAAAAGCGAAAAAGCAGGCACGCGAAAAGCGCCAACAGCAAAACAAGAAACAGCGCAATTTCTAGGCCAAACCATTCAATAGTGAGGGTACAGCAATGAATGACGAACTATTAGACAATGACGAGACGAAAGAACTCAAAGAACTGCTCGATGAAGAGGGTGACCTTGCTGCAGATTATCTCGAGGAGCTTCTTGATATAGCGGATCTCGATGGAGATATCGAAATATCGTCGGAGGCAGATCGTGCAACGGTTTCGATCGTCACCGAAGGCGATGCCGATCCCCGCTTAAAACGCCTCATCGGGCGCCACGGTGATACGCTCGATGCTTTGCAGGAACTCACGCGTCTTTCAGTCCAGCGCGAGACGGGTGAACGCTCTCGGCTTATGCTCGATGTGCTTGGTTATCGTGATCAGCACCGCCAGCGTATTCAAGAGATCGCGCAGGAAGCAATCGATTCTGTACTCGAGACGGGCGACGACTACGCGTTGAAGCCGATGAATCCTTTTGAGCGTAAGGTCGTGCATGACGCCGCTGCTAAAGCGGGCTTGTTTTCTGATTCTTCTGGCGTTGGGCCAGCGCGTCACGTTGTGATTTCTCTTCCTGAAGACGACGGCGATAACGTGGATCACGAGGGATCCGCTGAAGACGTAGCTAGTAGCGAGTCTGCTTCAGAGTATTCAGCGGTGAGCGCTTCAAGCGGATCGGCTGATTCGGCGGATTCAGCTGACTCCCCCGAGTCTGCGGCGTCTGCAGAGTGAACGTATGAATACACAGCGCAATGTTCAGGCGCCTCCAATTGGGGGCGCCGATCATTTTGGAGAGCAGACGTGGCAGACCTTGCTTCAGTTCGCGCAACTCCTTCAAGATGAAGGCGAACTTCGCGGCCTTGTGGGGCCTAGAGAATTCGGCAAGCTGTGGGATCGTCACATCTTGAATTCGCTCGGAATTGAAGAGTTTCTAAGAGAGAATAGTCGGCTGATTGACGTGGGCTCGGGTGCGGGTTTTCCCGGAATTGTAGTGGGTATTGTGCGGCCTGATCTCAAGATCACGCTTGTAGAGTCGATGGAACGCCGTGTACAGTGGCTTGAATATGTCGTCGATACGCTTCAGCTAAATCACATTGATGTAGTTCGGTCTCGGGCTGAGGAGCTTCGAGGGAAGATATCGGCCGATTACGTGACGGCGAGGGCTGTAGCGCGGTTGAAGAAACTCATTCCGTGGGGGCTTCCACTGGTTAAGCCAGGTGGTTCGTTGCTTGCACTGAAAGGACGCCAAGCGGGCGAGGAAATTGATGAGGCTGTAGCTGAACTGGATAGGTTTAGAGTCGAATGGGCCGATGTGTACCATGTGAAAGTCTGGGGCTCTGATGAAATGACGACGGTCGTCGAGTTACGAAAAGAGCGGAAGTAGTACGCTAAGTAGTCAGTGTTGGCGCGGGTATCTTGGCATGGGCGTCCGTACTGGACGTGAATGACGCGGCGCTCAACAATGGCGACGCAGCATGGTTGACGGCTCGATGGAAGTGTTTCACGTGAAACGCCTGTGAAGATGCAATGTTTCACGTGAAACATCGGAACATGGACGTAATTGCTGGTGCAATTGCTCGGTTGAAATACTGCTCATCTAAAATGGACGTAGCTAGTAAAGGAGTTGATGTGTCTGATCCACGAATGAAGGCACGCCGAACGGCGGATTCTAAGGCTGCACGTAATGGCTATGACGATAACGGCTCCCCGCTGGCCGTACAACTCGAACGCGATTATGAAATGCTTGCGCGCGTAACGTCGAAGAGGTTTCCCCGCCCGCGCACCACTCGGATCATCACCGTAGCGAATCAGAAGGGCGGAGTTGGCAAGACGACGAGTGCAGTCAATATCGCCGCAGCATTCGCAATCAACGGTTTGCGTACGCTGTTAATTGATGCCGATCCTCAAGGGAATGCAACGACGGCTCTCGGTATCGACAAATCACAGGTAACAGCCTCTGTATTTGATGTGATTACCGAAGGCCGCGCTTTAAGCGATGTGATGCTTGAAAGTTCTGAGAGTGACGCTCTGTTTGTGGTTCCTTCGTCGTTAGACACGGCGACTTTAGAGTTCCAACTGATCAATGCAGATCGGCGCGAGTACCGCCTACATGATGCCGTTCGACGTTTTGTAAGCGGAGATAGTGGCGGCGAAGGGTTCGACTATGTGATCATTGACTGCCCTCCTTCGCTTGGTTTGATTACGATCAACGCGCTGGTTGCCGCGCAGGAGATTATGATTCCAATTCAAGCAGAGTTTTATGCACTAGAAGGTCTTACTCAGCTACTTTCCACAGTGAATGCAGTTCAGCAGAATCTAAATGGCAATGTTCACGTCTCTACGATTCTTTTGACCATGTATGATAAGCGCACAAATCTTGCTAACGATGTAGCTGATGAAGTGCGGCAATACTTCCCGAATGAAACGCTGAATACAGTGATTCCACGCAATATACGAATCTCAGAAGCACCAAGTTTCGGGCAGACGGTGGTAACTTACGATCCACGATCTACGGGTTCAATAGCCTATCTTGCTGCTGCACAAGAGATTGCGCAGCGCGGTGCTGAGCGAGTGGAGTCTCGTTGATTGGTTCAATGGCAGAGGATGGAAGTGGGTAGAACTGCGACACCATGCAGTATCTTGGGAATGGCACAATTGAGATTCTGATAGCTTCGGCCAGAATGACCGGAATTGGCTACCATCGAAGTCTTTGCGCACATACAATCTGCGGGAGTTAGTTCCGCTGAAAGTGTCGCCAGAATCGCACACTAGTGCGATGAACACAGATACAACCAGTTAGTATTGAGATTGATTTATTGGATTCAGAAGGAGTAACGCATGGCGGATAAAAAGCGCCGGGGCCTAGGAAGTGGCATCGCTGCACTTATCCCGACCAACCAGGCGGAGAAGAGCCATGCCATCGATGTATTCTTTGGCGCTGAGTCAAAGGCCGAAAACCGCCAGCTTGAAACAGAATTACGAGAAGAGATAGATTCTACGCGTCGCAGAAGCGGATCATCACAAGAGAATGCTCACGTCGATCAAAGGGAAGAGGCCAAGAAGCGATCTGTATCGGACATAGAGGTTACGACGGCAGCTCTGACATCACACGAGGGTTCTTCCACGCCGAGGAGTGGGCGCACTGTTTCACGTGAAACATCACAGGGAGAAGATCTCGGGTCACAGGCGCAAAAGACTAAAAGAAGCGCAGGGGCTCTAGATGGATCTTCCAGCCCCAGAGCCAAACAGAAAAACAAGTCGAATGGTCGTGCGATTGATGTTTCACGTGAAACATCCGAAAGTGCAGATGGGTTAGTTCCCGTGCCCGGTACCACCTACGGAGAGATTCCAGTAGAACTCATTATTCCGAATACCAAACAGCCGCGCTCGGTATTTGATGAAGATGAGCTCGCTGAACTTGCTGCCTCGATTAAAGAGGTGGGCGTTCTGCAACCAGTCGTCATCAGACCCCTCACACAAGAACTTCTCGGTGAATATCCCAACCATTCTTATGAACTCATTATGGGTGAACGCCGGTGGCGAGCTACGAAACTTGCTGGGCTCACACAGATCCCTGCGATCGTGCGGCGTACAGAAGATGAAGACCTACTTCGCGATGCGCTCCTAGAAAACCTTCATCGAGTACAACTCAATGCGCTCGAAGAGGCCGCGGCATATCAGCAACTCCTTGATGATTTCCATATCACTCAAGAAGAACTGTCAAAAAAAATTGCCCGAAGCCGCCCCCAAATCTCTAATACCTTGCGCTTGCTCAAGCTTCCAGGCCTCGTGCAACGACGAGTTGCAGCAGGCGTGATTAGCGCTGGGCATGCGCGTGCGCTGCTTGGTCTGTCTGATCCTGCGGAGATGGAAAGACTCGCTCAGCGCATTGTTGCTGAAGGTCTTTCTGTGCGCGCAGTTGAAGAGATAGTCGCGCTCGGCACCGAAAAACCGGAGAAGCACCCTTCACGCAGGCGAGTATCTGTGAACCTACCAGAGCTGGATGAATTAGCGCTTCGCCTCACGGATAAATTCGACACACGGGTAAAAGCGCAGATGGGAAGCCGCAAAGGAAAACTCACCATCGAGTTCGCTAACATTGACGACCTCAATCGCATTCTTGACGTGCTCGGCGAGGATCATATTACACAGTAGTCGTGCAACTACCGTCCCGCGTAGCGTAACTCTATTCTGCGCCAGGTAGCGCGAGCAGCGAATGCCTCAAAGCACATACCATCACTGAGCGTCAGCTTCAGCAACGTCGTTCGCATGCTGATCGGCATGAATGGCGGCAGCCTTCAGAATATCAAGATAAAGAGCGTCCACACTCCGCCCTTCGAGACGGGCTTGAGCTTGAGCCGCTTGAGGGAAGATGGATGTTTCCGTCATTCCAGGAGTCGAATTGACGTCGATAAACCATGTGTGGCCGTCGTCATCCAAGATGATATCCGTGCGCGAATAATGACGCAGGCCAAGATGCTTATGTACTTTGAGTGCGCACTCTTTGAGTTTGTCGATCACGGTATTATCAACGCGCGCAGGCACGAAATACTCTGCACGGCCAGGATTGTAACGGGCGTCAAAATCATAGGGGCCATTCACCGTCACCTCCACGGGCGGCATTGCCAGTGGGCCGTCGCCATAATCCACAACGCCTACGCCGAATTCGCGTCCAGATACATATTGTTGGATCAAGGCCACCTCGCCGTAGGCGAAGCAATCGACCATCGCGCCCGGCAGTGCGCTTCGCTCTGTTGCGATGGTGAGGCCAAGCGAAGAACCACCTCGAGTCGGTTTAATGACTACGGGGAAACCAAACTCTCGTTCAACAAGATCAAGAATTGCTCCTACACCAACTTCGCGAAAAAGTGGCTGAGGGAGGGCAATTGATGCCGGAACGTGCACATCAAAACGTTGGAGCACAGACGCAGCTACAGCCTTATCCGATGCAAGACGGCACGCTCCGGCCTCCGAACCCACAAAAGGATAGCCAGCGAGCTGCAATAAATCTTGGAGCGCACCATCCTCGCCAGTCGATCCGTGGACCAGCGGCCAGACGACGTCCGGTTCGAGAGCATCAAGACGCTGGAGGAGTTGCGCATCAACGTCGAGTATCTTAGCTTGAATGCCCGAGTTGCGCAGTGACGCGGCCACGCGGCGTCCTGAATGAAGAGATATCTCGCGTTCGTGGGTTAAGCCACCGGCGAGCACCGCTACCGTTAAAGGACGTTCCATCACAACCACACTCACTTTTCACTACTCAGATCGACGATTATTTTCTGTTTTCTCTGCAGGGTATCAGATGTGTGCTATACCACACGCCCGCTACAAGCATCTCTGTAATACCCGAAATTCACCACGTATCTGTGCGCTTAGCGTTGATCTGTCGTCGGCGTCTCTACACCACCGATACGATGTCTGCCTTGTACACCGAACATATTCACAAGTTCCATCTCAGATTCCACAACCCCCGATAGACGCCGCACACCCTCACGAATCTGCTCAGGTGTGGGATAGCAGAAAGAGAGTCTCATGTGATCGCCACCCTGCCCATCAGCATAAAATGCTGTGCCAGAAACGTATGCCACGAGGTTAGTAGTAGCACGCGGCAGCATTGCCTTCGCGTCAAGACCATCAGGAAGTTTCACCCACGTGTAGAACCCACCTTCAGGCACAGTCCAGGTACATTGAGGCAGATACGTGGAAAGCGCGTCAAGCATTGCATCGCGGCGTTCATGGTAGAGAGAACGGTATGCCTTAATCTGCCCCATCCAGTCATAGGTTCGCAGATACTCGGCAATCGAAAGCTGACCCATCTTGTTCGGTGAAAGCACCGCGTTCTCATTGGCAAGAATTAAGCGCTGCGTAATGGCGTGCGGAGCAAACGCCCAGCCAATACGGTAACCAGGAGAGAAGGTTTTAGAAAACGAACCAAGATAGATCACAACCTCAGGATCGAAAGACTGTAATGACGGGTAGACCTGATCAGCAAAACCAAGCATCCCGTACGGATTATCTTCAAGGACGAGCACATGATGCCGCCGGCAAATCTCTACCACCTGCGGCCGGCGCTCTAAAGCCATGCTCATGCCACCAGGGTTGTGGAAGTTCGGCACTGTGTAGAGGAACTTTACAGGGCGTCCTTCGTTTTCAAGTTTCGTCAGCGTCTGCTCAAGGGCTTCGGGTACGAGACCGTCTGCATCAGTGGGAACGTGCACAACATTTGCCTGATAGGCACGAAATACTCCGAGCGCCCCCACGTATGACGGTGCCTCGGCCACGATCGTATCGCCTGGATTAACGAAAATCTCGGTGATAATATCGAGGGCTTGCTGTGAACCCGTCGTCACAGTAATATCATCCGGATGAGCTTTGATATCTTCGGCAGCCATCACTTCTACGATCTGTTCGCGCAGCTCTTCTTCACCTTGGCCACCGCCGTACTGAAGCAAATCGGCTCCGCGCTCGCGGATAAGCCGCGCCGTCATATCTGCCAAGAAATCGAGTGGAAGACCTTGAATAAAAGGCATTCCACCAGCTAACGACACAACTTCTGGCCGATTAGCAACGGCAAATAATGATCGCGTCTCAGATTGTTTCATGCCGAGTGCGCGATCAGCGTAATGATCGAACCATGGATCTAAACGGTTGCCGGCACCTGCGCCAGTGGCTGCCGCTTGTACCCGTGCTGCAATGCCTTCGTGTGATGCCGTCATAGAGATCCTTTCTAAGGTATGCCTTTAGTTTGCCACTCAAAGAGCTCAGGCGGAAACATCCATGGGCAACTGTGCAAGATATTCTTGAGCATCGAGCGCCGCGGCACACCCTGAGCCGGCAGCGGTTACCGCCTGGCGGTAGTGGTGATCCACGACATCACCGCATGCAAATACGCCCGGAATATTCGTAAGCGTAGATGGTGATGCAACCTTGATGTATCCAGCGTCGTCACATTCAATTTGATGAGAGACGACGCTCGAGCGTGGTTCGTGCCCGATCGCCACAAACAATCCCGCGACGGGTAGTTCGCTCTCTTCGCCGGTTACCGTCTCACGCAAAGTTAAAGATTCGAGGGTACCTTCGCCGTTGATGCGGGTGACTTCAGAATTCCAATGCATCACAACGTTCTCGGTAGAAAGCAGACGGTCGGCCATCACTTTTGAAGCGCGTAGCTGGTCGCGGCGGTGAATCACGTGTACTTTGGATCCAAATCGCGCCAGAAACAATGCCTCTGTAGCTGCTGAATCCCCTCCGCCTACAACGGCGATTTCCCTGTTTTTAAAGAAAAACCCATCGCATGTAGCGCAGTAGGATACTCCCTTTCCGGAGAATACGGATTCACCGTCAAGCCCCAGCTTTTTGTAGGCCGATCCGAGGGCGAGGATTACTGCTTTTGCCTGGTACGTGGCATCGGCAGTCTTTACCGTTTTCACGTCGCCTGAAAGATCAAACTCGATGGCGTCATCATATTCAACCTCGGCACCAAAACGTTCAGCTTGCTGTTGCATTTTGTCCATCAGGTCTGGGCCGAGAACTGGCTCCGGCCAGCCGGGGAAGTTCTCTACCTCGGTGGTGTTCATCAGCGCGCCACCTGCCTCAAGCGCTCCTGCAAGAACGAGTGGCTGCAGGCCTGCTCGAGCAGTGTAAATCGCTGCCGTCCACCCTGCTGGGCCAGAACCAACAATGATCACGTCTCGTAGTGTTGCCATCGTGAACCTTTCAACTGTGTGCCAGTTTTCGTATTATTCGTGGGCGATCCATGTAATGAGGCGATCGCGGATGAAGCCGCGTCGCTCTTAGCATGAATCGCTATACGTAGCTGTTAGAGTGATCCGTATCAGCCGAGTGATCTACAGTAGCGGTATGTTCCGGGTATTCCATCCATTCCATTGACTGTGTGGCCGGCTCGTCGTTCGGATGCTCCACCTCCACGGGAGACAATGGCCTAAAGAGCCACAGTATTCCAGCAATCAGCGCAAGCAGCACAAGCAGTGCGAAGAACACGACGACGGCGCGCGATGTGTGATTGGTAATGCGATCGCTGACGGCGCCCAGTTCATTGTTAAGATTCTGCTTTGTGAGCGTGTGCGCTAACGGTTTCGTAGATGATTGCAAACTCCGCACGCTCAGGCTTGACTTAGCGCCCTTCAATCGCGGGGAAGCCTCAGCGATGCCGCCGGCAGCAGCTTCGGAATCACTGGTATTCGAGCCAGAATCACCCGCATCGGTTTCGGGATGATCGGTATCGGAGTGAGAATCGCGGGCATCTGGATAAGAGATTGCGGCACTGGGGTGATCCGCATCCTGAATTTCGGCACCCGTGCTTGGCCACAGTGGCTGAGCACTCAGTGGAGGCGGAGGCTCCTCTCCCAGTATCTCTACGAGAGGATCAGAATCTGCGCGCGTGCCGTGCGCCGTATCGCGTTGCGCGTCGCTGTGCGTGTTCTCATCTGGGGCTGCGGAAACGCGATGTTTCACAGAAGGTTCTCCAGCGTGGGTATCGACAGGCTCCGCAGACTCCGAGGCGATCTCGGCATCGGACTCCACTGGCACGTTAGTGCCCGCTTCGCCGGCCTCGCCTGCGCCGCCGCTGGCTTCAGAGGCTGGCAAAGCAGGCCAGTGTGGCGGAGGAAGCACTACGTCGTCACTTCCCGCATCACTTCCTACCTCATCGGTACCGCTACTACCATCTTGTCTACCACCTTGTGCGTCAAGGGTTTTCTTGCCGCCGTGTTCTGTATCCGTCACATCGGCTGTATCGGCGTCGGTGTGGCTCGCCCGAACGCCTCCTTCGCCAACTCGCCCCGAATTGCCATCAGTTGAAAGCTCCATATTCGGCAGCTCAGAAAGATCAATCGTGCCCCAAGGTACGATCTGGCGCATAAACTCATCAGGTGATTTTGGCCCGTTGTGGCTGATCTCGCGCGTGAGAAGATCACGAATCTGGTCTGGCAACTCAGGCAGTGCGCGTGCTTGAGCCACAATCGCATCATGAGTGTTCGGATCTTCAGGGAAGTCTTCCCCAAGGAGTAAAGCGGCAAGAAATACGCTCAGCCCGCGCGTCTCATCAGAATCAAGCTCGGCGCTCAATCGATCCGTATCCACGCCTTCAAGTGCAGCAGCAAGGCCGAAACCATCTACTACTACGTCAGCCGAATCAGTGAGAAAAATCCTGCGCGCAGCAAGCTGGAGATGGCGAATACCTTGGTGGCGTGCGGTATTAATCATGCTTGCCAACTCACCGATAATGGCCACCACATTTGCTGGCGTCAATACATCCCGGTGTTGCGTAAGAATCGCCGAAAGCGACGTGCCCGGCGGTATCTCCGTGAAAATCGCGGCAGCGTCGGCGTCTTCAATCGCGGAAATAATCGAAACAGCATGAGCATCATTGAGTAAAGCAGTACGCCGAGCGGCGTCAAGAGCGCGTGCTTTCGCACCGAAATCCGGATCGATAATAAGCCCGCGCAAGGGCTGGTTGAGCACAATATCGTGCACATACCACGCTTGGGTGTGCGGGAAGGCGAGAGCTGAGTCGAATGGCTCAACAAGCTCGAAGCGCTTGGAAATAATGCGCCCGCTGCGATCAGTGTCTACAGCCACTGCTTCTCCTGTAGGGTCAATGTTCTGCCCTCCATATTACCGTTGCTCGCCATAAAGCTCTTCATTTAAGGGCGTCGTTACCTAATCGTTAACGTTGTGCGTCTTTGCGCCGCTTACCTACCTCGGCGGTGAATTCATCGGCGCTCATGGGCTTTGCACGCGAGCCACCCCGCACTGAGCGGAAAATACCAATAGCGAGCACTGCAAAGGTGAGCACCGCAAACGCGATTGTGCCTGTGCTCTCCCAGTTTGAATGGATATTCACCGTATAGGTGTGTGGCGTGCCCGCCTCTACACCTTCTGGGCTCACAATAATTGCTTTCACTTGGGCAATACCGGAGGCACGCGCCTGCACAGGCACCCGCGCCGTTACCGTCACGCCTGGCTGAATCGTCACGGTAGCGTCGTCCGTGGGCGTGAGAGGGCTGCGGACTGGATCGATGCGCACAATCGCCGTCACTGGCTTATCGTGGTGATTCGTAACGCGCAGAGGCACGGATGCTTCAGCAGAAATCATATTGATGGTAGACGACGCCTCGAGGGTGATCTTGCCGCGCAGAGCAGCGCTCGGAGCGAGGGCGTCAATGGCTTGGCTGCGCTCGCTTTCACGCGTGCGATAATGCATATCGAGCAGGCTCATCATCTGTGGTTCAAGCTGAGGGAGGAGCGTGGCGTCGTCATCGAATAGAGACAGATACCCGCGCGCGAGGGCCGCATTGTGATCGATACGTTGAAGCTCTTCTGCGTTGATTTCACGTGCGTTGATAGCAGTTTGTGGGAGGACGATTTCTGAGGGCGTTGGTTCTTCCTTGGCGATCTGCGAAAGAGGCACAGGGCTCACCCATGGCACATTCAAAATCGCGCTGATCTGCTCGGCCGATGTGGCGCGTGCGTCATACGAAAAAACGTTGGAGCGTGCAATGCTCGGAGCGTCGTTATAGTGAATGGCAGAAAGGGCAATAGCTACATTGGTGGTATCGGCAGTGTCGAGAGCGATTCCTTCGCGCTGATATGGCACGTGCAGCGTGCCGGCGAGCGCATTTGTGAGTATCGAGTCGATTCTGATGCCATTCAAGGGATAGCTCGTGGAGGGGGTATCTTCGGGTGTGATGTGCATTGTTACATGCGCCGAGACTGGGCGTTGATCTTGATTTGCCGCGCCGGCAGCATCGGAATCAAACAGCACCGTGCCGAACCCTTGAGCCCGCACTGTATTGAGCGTATCAACATCGAGTTTGTCTGAAAGATAGAGGTATGCGAGGGAATCATCTTCGCCTCCCTGGAGTGCCTTGCTCGCTTCGAGCACGTTATCAGTCAAACGCGCGGCGAGATCGCCGGCTTCGGTGTTACGAGCGTGCACCAGTGCCCCAAGATCCGCGTTGTATGGCAGCGTTGGCGTTACCTCAACCCTCCCAAGGCCTTTGAGGGCATCGGTAAACTCTTGCGGAAGCGTTGCCATATCCGCAAGCGCCGTAACTCCAGCAATATCAGCAATGCCGCGCACACCCGCGAGCGCGCCAACACTATCTGCGCTATCGCTATTGATGACGCCGGAGGATTGCGTTTCGCCCGGCCCACTGCTACCTGCAACAATGCCCTCTAGCCCTGTGTGAGCTGCGGTGCCTTGCGCGGCGGTGGCATCGGGGAAATCGAGCGAACTGAGCGTCGTCACAGCAGCAAGGGGCATTGGTGCTACATCGAAGTTCGGTTCGGCCACTACCACACTGCGATCACGCAGCTCCTCGCGGGAGTTCTTCCCTGGCGTTTCGAGCTCCACTACTACCTCTACGCCATGAGCTGCCCAGCGGTAGGGGGAATGAGCCCAGCGTAAGGAATAGGCGGGTGCTGTGACGGTGAATTCTCGTTCTTCACCAGCCTCGATCACAGCATCAGGCATCTGCACAGAATCCGATACCGCTACAGCAGGCATATCGTGAGCCATCCATGCGTAGAGCTGAGATTGATTCGTGAGGGGAGTACGGCTTTGTTGGGCGATGATTTGATGCACTGAGACGGCGCTGCTTGCGGTGTTGGTAAGAGTCACCGTGAGTTCAAGATCTGTATCTTGAGGAAGCACAGGGTGGGAGACGCGGGTGATTTCGGCACTGATGCCCTTGCTGCGTTGAGCCGTCACGATATTATTGCGCTGCATATTATTACGCTGCGCTATGAAGGAATGTGAGTAGCGTGTATGCGAATAACTTGTACGAGTTTGAATAGCGCCGGTTGGCCGCATGCGCACATGGGGCTGGTTTAGAAAAGAGGAACGGGTGGCAGGCACAGATGAATGCGCCGTCTGCGTGGCAGAAGATGGCGGCTTAGAGGTGACTCCGTAAGCGTTGTATGGCGTGAGCGTAACCATAACGCCCACGATAAAAGTCAGCAGGAGACAAGTAAGCCGTGATCGCACCGTCATTGCTGCTCTCCGAGGAGGATCTGGCGTGCTTGCCCCACGATTCTTCGCTCATTGGGATAGGCAAGCCGCGCTGATACGTGATCGATATGTACCCATTCCACTTTTTCCGCTTCATGATCAGGATCGTTTTCAGTGGTGAGATAGCCGGAAAGCGCTTCGAGCAGAAAATGATGCACTACTTTATGTACGCGCCTATCGTGGCCTGAAAACCAGTAGTCGATCGTGGCGAGGTGAAGCAATACCCGCCCAGTGATGCCTGTTTCTTCGGAGATCTCACGGATGGCAGCTTGTTCAGCCGTTTCCTCGCCCTCGAGGTGCCCTTTGGGCAGGCACCATTCAAGTCTGCCGCCACGGTTTCTGCGAGCAATCACAGCAATATATGCCTGCCCATTTTGCACCGAAACGATCACCCCACCTGCAGAGGTTTCATTCACTACTGGCAGACTCGCATGCGTGCTCGTAATGGTGAACACACGCTTGGTTCTGTGTACACTATATGACCGCGGTGGCCGCGGTGCTGGAAACTTTCTCGACATGACAACAACCGTGATTTATGCCTCTGGAAATATGTTCACAGTGGTTATTCATGGCACCCTTGGAGAGTGACGAATAACCGATCTGATTCAAATGTTCCAGAGACCTTTCCTTCCGCTGGAATAAACCAACGCGCACGGGTGCTCGCTGCGGGGCAGGCCGCCCTGAGTGAGCTCCCTGATGCGATACTTAATCTGGGTACTATTTTCGCACGTAACGGGCATGAATTGTCACTCGTCGGTGGGCCGGTGCGTGATGCCTTTCTCGGCAGGCCGATCCACGATTTTGATTTCACCACCTCTGCCTTGCCAGACGTCACTGAAAAACTGCTAGATGAGTGGGGTGACGCCGTCT
>JALFZJ010000064.1 GCA_022783665.1 Arcanobacterium sp. | reverse complement strand
ACGTTGAGTGTGCCAGTGGCAGCCGGAGTTTCCCCAGCACCAGTTTCACTACTTGCAGTTTTGGCATCAGAGCCGCCACAAGCAGAAAGAGCGAGCCCAGCAGCTGCGAGTACTGCCGTGACTTTCGTCCAACGCTTCAGTGAACGCATATTGTTCGTCCTCTCCATTGAGTGACTTGAGTTACGAACCGACGGAAAATCGGATACACTCATCGTATGTTGTCAGACAAATTTTCGCAAGCCTTGCCCTATAACGTTTCCGCAACGTTTTTGAGCGGTGAGGATCCAAAGGCGGGTTCTCCACTGCGCTCAACCTCTACACTTGACGCAATCAAAGCCTATATCCTCGCCAATAAGCTCCATCCTGGCGATCCACTTCCCACCGAAGCAGCACTGTGCGCCCAACTCAACGTTTCACGCTCCTCTGTACGTGAAGCACTACGAAAACTCGAAGCTCTCGATATTGTGAGCGTGCATCAAGGCCGTGGATCCGTGGTAGGAAACATGACTCTCCAGCCCCTCGTAGATACCCTCCTTCTCAAGAACGCGATTGAAACCAAGGAAGGAAACCGCACACTTCACGATATTGCCTCCACCCGCTTTTTCCTGGATCTGGGCATCGCGAAAGAGCTCACCACTGCCATGAAAGGCACTACCAATCCCTATCTGCGCGAACTCATCGCCGAAATGACTCTTCGAGCTGAACGCGGCGAACTTTTCTTTGAAGCAGATATTGCCTTCCATCAAGGCCTCATGGAGTACCTCGAAAACCCCCTGCTTGAAGAGCTGATGAGCGCAATGTGGTTCATCCACCAGCAGCTCTTCTCAAACCTGCCAAGCGAAGAAGGTGCCGGCAGTGATAGCCTCCTCGCCACTGCCCGCGCTCACGGAGATATGTTAGACGCCGCCGAGGCAGGTGACGTTCTCGCTTACATTCACGCCGTCAATGAGCACTATATGCCGCTTCAAGATCTCATTCGGCTCTCAGACGCCCAACTGGAGATGGTAAGGGAATTGAAAGAGAGCGAGAGCCCTCGAAAGCAATGAGCCACAAGAGGGTAAACTGAGCACGGCAAAGTATTGAGGAGGGCTCCCTATGGCACGCGCAGATTTTCAACCCGTACTGGTAGGCACCGATATTGGCACCTACGCACTCGCACGCGAATTTCACGAAGCCTGGGGAATGAAACCCACCGTCGTCACGACGCAAATACTTGGCCCGATGCAGAACTCGCGAATTATCGATATACGAACTATCGCGGGTCAGGCTCCCAGCGGCTCAGCATATTCAGCCATCACGCAAGGCCTCATTGATTTAGCGCCACAACTCCAGGCCGATTATCCTGGGAAAACGCTGCTCCTTCTCACGAACGTCGATTCAAATATCTGGGATTTCGCACGCAATAAAGATGCACTATCGCCCTACTACACGTGCATTTTCCCGGATGTGGGGCTTCTCGATCTCACTGCCGATAAAATCCAATTCCCCAAACTCGTAGCCGAGTATGGATTGAAGGTGCCTCATACGATTCACTTCGACACCCATGATGGCCTCGAGGCTTCACTCGCAAGCCTAAACGAGATGGATCACCCGTTCCCGTGGATAATCAAGGCTGCGGTAAGCGCCGGCTATGAGCGCCTCAAGTGGCCAGGCAAAGCGAAGGTGTACACTGCTCATTCGCACGAGGAGGCTGAGCGCATAGTCACCTCGCTGTGGGAGCACACGCACGACGCCGATAACGCAGGCACCTTCGTGGTGCAGCCTCGCGTCGAGGGGAACGATTCGTTCAATTTATCTGTGACGGCGTACATCGATCGTAACGGGGAAGTGACGATGCTCGGTTCGGCGCAGGTACTACTCGAAGATCATCACCCCACGGCGCTCGGCAACCCTTCTGCAATGATCACAGAACCCTATCCTCGCCTCTACGAACAAGTGAGCGCTTTCCTTAAAGGAATCAAGTGGCACGGATTTGCGAACTTCGATTTCAAAGTAGATTCACGCACGAATGAGGTCTACCTCTTCGAGATGAATCCTCGTATTGGACGCAACTCCTATTACAACGCGGCTGCTGGCATGAATCCCATGAGGTTTTATGTGGCAGACATGATCGATCACGTCTCGGTGGAACCTGAGCAGATCCAGCGCACGATATATTATTCGATCCTGCCCAAGCATCTTGTGTTGCGTTATGTTGATTCTCGCCTCGGATCAAAAGTGCAGATGCTCTATCGCACAGGCCAAGCCCACGATCCTATGTTCTACTCCGTTGAGTGGCGCCGCCCGTCCTGGCGTGGGCTCAAACGCCTCGGATACGTGATGATTGCGCGGATGAACCACTACCGCAAGTTCAACCGTTACTACACAAAGCAACAGCATGAGCAGATTGGGCTGCGCAGCCTGAATACTTCCGGCTTACGCTAAGGCTTACGTTAAGTACCGCTCGCAACAAGTGCGGATCACCAAGCCAGTTTCGCGCCTCGGTGATCCGCACTTCAGTTGTTCACCTACTTACTCGAATGCTCAAGATAACGCCGAAGAAGCGCCGGCCAAGCGGCTCGGCGTTCAACCCCCACGAACCTTACCCGAACCTAGGAAGCTACCTAGGAACCTATCGTTTCCTACTTCCTAGGTTTTCTAGGTTGAGTGAGTATCAGCTCGGAACACCACAGTCCACCGGACTACTCGTCAATCACTGTGATCATTGAGGATGCGATATGCCAATAACAACCGATGAGGAACTCGCCACCGCATCCGGATTATCTCCAAAAACCGTCCGGGCGCACCTCAACTCCATGATTGAAGCAGGCATTGTGGAAGGCATCGGCTCACTCTATAGCCCGAAGCGGCGGTATCGCTTAATCACGCCGCGCAACTAAATCGCAGTAAAGACGCCGTCTCCCAAAAGCATTCTGTATTCACGCTGTATTCACGCCGTCTCCCCGTTTCGCCCAAAGCGCTACTCGTGTGTGGGGCGGGGTATCACGAGAAGCAGTACAAAAAGCGTAGCAATGAGCGCAAAGCCCGCTTCGATGCCAAGCGCCGCAAGGAGCACACCGAGCACAAGCGGCGTCACCAACCCACCCACACCGCTGAGCACCATCACAGCACCAGATGCTTTGTGGGCAGCGATTCCAGGCAGACTCGAAAAGTCGGACGCTCCGATCGGGAAAAGGCACGATACACCAATGCCTGCTATGAGCAAACCACCTGTAACCACCCACAAGTTAGACCCATAACCGGTGAGCACACTTCCCGTAATACCCAACATCAAGAACACTGGTATCGAATGGCGATTCTTCAGCAAAGGGGCGCCGAAGATTCGCCCAAGAGCCATACCGATGGCGAATGCGGTAGCCACGGCTGAACCCACGGCGAGCGGCTCACCCAAACTCGTGATCTTCTCTACCGACCACGCGTAGAACGGGTACTCCACGCCTGCTATCAGCACCACGCGCGCCACCTGAGCCAGTACAATCGCGCGTGATGCTTTGCTACGCGTCGGCTGAGCGCTCGCACCCGAGCCGCTATTACGCTCAGTGCTGTGTGATACGCCCATGTTCTCACCGTTCGCAATCGGGCGCACGAATGCGGGGTTGGTAGGCTTTGCCAAGAACACACCGAGAGGCACAGCGGGCAATCGCCACGCCCACACAAGCATCACTACGGATGGAATCATCATGAGCACAAGCGCAAAACGCCCCGAACCAGGCACTGCCCTTTCAAAGGCCGCGAATATCACCGTGGTAGCAATCGAGGTGGCAGATGCAATCCCAGCAATCACGCTGAGATAGCTCACCCCTTCGCTCCCAGGGAAGGTAGCTGCATTAATTACCGAGCTTGACGCCGTGCCAATCGCTGCGATCATCGCGCCAGCCAGCACCACGCCCAGATTCGGGCACCACACCAGCAGCATCAAACCGATGATCACGAGCATCGGGGCGAAGCGCAGCAGCCACACCGGCCCATAGCGAAGGGTAAAGGGCGCGGCAACCCCATGCATAATGAGCGCGATGCCATACATTGATCCAATAAGCGCGAGCGCAGCCACAGGCTTTCCTAAATCACGGGCAAGAATCGCCATAGCAGATCCGGCCATCGTGAGATAGAAACCGCACGCCACGGCGAACATACCCGTCACCGGCGCCATGCGTTTCATATCAAGGTACACAAGGGGATCTTGATTTCTTGTTGCGCGTCCTAGCTTTCTCACCTCTGAATCCTACCGTTTCTACGCGTATAACCAACGGATACGCGGCGAATATGCCGCGAGCGCCACAGTGAGATTCATCGTGCAATGAGCCGACTGAAAACACCGCGCTGTAGACTCATACCGGGCAAGGCGCTCACTCCAGCCTCGCGCTCTCACATCATGGCGCCCGGCATGATACGCACCCCTAGCGTCGCATCTGCTTCGCGAACGGTGCTGGGGCGCCTCACGCCTGGGGTCTAAGTATCGGCTCAGCAATAGCTCGAAGCCAAGCCTGCCCTACCAATATCATGTGACGCACGAGAAAGTATCTGATGCAAATACTCGCTGAATCTCCGTTACTCGCTTTGTTCTTCGTTGTTGCGGCAGGCGCACTGCTGGGCGCGATTCCGTTCGGACCGTTGCGCGTGGGTGCGGCAGGCGCGCTCTTCGTCGGATTATTTGTGGGCTATGCGGTACCGGATCTTGGTAGTGAGCTCTCGCTGGTGCAAAACCTGGGACTAACGCTCTTCGTCTACACGGTAGGCTTAAGCGCCGGGCAGACTTTCTTCTCGGATTTGAAGCGGCAATACAAGCTCATGCTTGCTTCTGCGCTCGCTTTGGCTCTTACCGCTGTTGCCGCCGTGGCTGGCGCACGGGTTGTCGGCTTGCCAATAGATATGGCCGCTGGAGTCTTTGCTGGCGCGATGACTACCACTCCGGCTCTGGCTGCTGCCAGCACGATCACCGGCACAGACGTACCCGCAGTTGGTTATTCGTTAGGGTATCCGGCGGGCGTGATTGTGGGCATTATTCTTGTTGCTATGATCGTCTCGCGCGCGTGGAGCGGAAAGCATGATTCGGCTTCTCTTTCGGGGCAATCCTTAAAAGCAGTGACGGCGGTATCCCACTCACATTTGGCCGTGCGCGCGGTTCCCGGATGGCAGGATCAGCGAATCAAAATGTCATACCTTCAACGTGCCGGTACAACGCGCGTGATTTCCGCAGGTGAAATCCTTGAGCCCGATGATCGCGTCGTCGTCGTTGGCCTACCTGGCGACGTTGATCTCGCCGTCTCTGCCATCGGTGAAGAACTCCCTAAGCATCTCGCAGACGACCGTTCGATCGTACGGTTCGGCTCGTTCGTCGTCTCTCGCGCTGAGCTCGCAGGCCAGACGATTGCCGAACTCAATCTCTCCTCCCGTTTCGGCGGTGTGGTAACGCGGATCAGTCGAGGCGATCTTGAGATACTCGCCGCGGATCAAGAGCATATTGAGCTCGGTGATCGAGTTTCTGTGGCCTATCCTCGTGAAGAAGAGACGGCGCTGACCAACTTTTTTGGCAACTCGCGCCGTCGAGTGGCTGAGATTGACGCCGTTGCTCTCGGGCTTGGTATCGTGCTCGGCGTGCTCGTGGGCATGGTTGAGTTTTCACTTCCTGGCGGCGGCTCCTTCTCGCTCGGGTCCGCTGCAGGCCCGCTTGTTGTGGGGATGGTGCTCGGTTATCTGCAGCGTACAGGCCCGCTGGTGTGGCAGCTGCCGCTTGGTGCGAACCTCACCATTCGCCAGCTCGGCTTGCTGCTTTTCTTAGCCGCCGTGGGTATCGCCTCTGGCCCTGCATTTGCCCAGACGGCGTTTACATCGACGGGCGCAATCGCGATTTCGCTGGGTGCAGTGCTTGCACTCGTTGCACTCGCTCTCGTCGCGGTATCGGGTAAGCTGCTTGGCACCTCTGCCACACGCACTGCTGGAGCGATGGCCGGGGTTCTCGGCCAACCGGCTCTGCTCGCATTTGCTCAGTCGAAGCAAAATGATGAACGCATCGAATCGGGATACGCGGCGATTTTCGCCTTCGGAATCGTTGTGAAGATATTGCTCGTCTCAGTAATGCTTGCTGTGTTCTTGTAGGGTGGCGATCCCTACGATTATATGCGCCTCTCGTCGTTAGCTTCATGCGTACTTGAACACAGGGCTCAAGTCAGCTTTTGCCTGGTTACCAAGGTGTGCTTGCTATGCATGTTGGCCGAGGTCCGTTAGGCGTATGTGCCTGATCTACTAGAGGTATGCGCGTGAAAGATAGAACCGAATCAGAGCATAATATCTGGAATTGTTGAAGGATACTCGTGCCAAAACGCTTCAGTAGCAGCGGCTAAATCGCCAGCCTCATCCACACTCAACGCATCGGCAATCCCTACGGTGTGAAACCCTACAGCTTTAGCTACATTCACGGCGTAGAGAGCATCTTCAAATACCCAGGCATCTTTCGGTGTAACCCCGATAGAGTCTGCTGCTGCCAACACCATCGTAGGCTCGCGTTTGTGCAGACCCGTTTCTGCAGCAGTGAAGTAGGAACTGAAGTACTGATCGATGCCGAGACGCTCAAACGCTGCACGGATAAGATGCACCGACCCTGAACTCACGATGGACATTGGCACATCACGTTCGGCCAGACTCTTAAGGAACTCACCCGCGCCTGGCTTCAGCGGGGCATCTTCACGGTATCCAGCCACAACCGCGCGTCTGATCCCATCACTGATCTGCTCGATGCTCTGTTTGAGGCCGTATTCTGAACGCAAAAGCTCTGCCGATTCGGCAACAGTGAGAGTGAAGAACCTGCGGTTTTGCGCCGGATCAGCGTCAATTCCTAGCGTTTCGAGGTATTTACCGGCCGAGGCACGCCACAGCGGCATTGTGTCAAGCAAAGTGCCGTCGACATCGAAGATTGCCCCTTTAATCATGCTAGAAGTATACGGCGAAACAGCGGGCGGGTATATTCTGGAAGCGTTCGGCGCCCAAACTCGCAGGCACCCTTCACATCTATCATCAACATTCATAGCTTTGCTGAAAGACGAGGCGTTACCGTGGTTGATCATTACCAAGGAGCAATTGATACACACGCCCATATCTACCCTGCTCGCTATCTCGATATGCTCGAGGAGATCGGAGTCGATCCGCAGACGACGCAGATCGCACGTAACCTTCACGCCGATTCCACCTACGATGATATGCAGCGGCGTATCGAATGGATGAACAAGGCAGGGGTGGCCACGCAGATCCTTGCCGTGACGCCGCAGATTCCCTCTGCCCCCGAAGCTACGCGTTCGCTCGACGCTGCGCGATGGATTAACGATCACTACGCTGGCGTCGTCGGTGATTATCCAGGGCGCTTTTTGGCTTATGGAGCTTTACCGTTGCCGCACATTCCTGAATCGCTAGCAGAAATTGATCGCATTTTTGATGAGCTTCATTTTGTAGGAATTGGGTTGCCTACTTTCTTACCTGGTGGGCAGTCGCTCACCGATAAGGTGCTTGAACCAGTATGGGAAGCTCTCAACGAACGCCACGCTATCGTGAATATACATGCTACCGGTGCGGGCGCATACTCCAAGCAGATCACCGATTTTTGGCTCACATGGGTAAACGGCGCCCCGATAGAGGATGAGATAGCGGTGCTTCAGCTTCTCAAACGTGGAATCCCACAACGTTACCCCAATATCAGGTTCCATATCGCTCATCTTGCCGGCGACCTCGCGTTTATGTGGCAGCGCTTGGAAGACAATTACACTGATTGGAATTCATTCCCAAGCTCCCCCAACGAAGCGATCCGCAAAATGTGGTTTGACGCCGCAAACTTCACAGAGCCTGCCCTTGCACTCGCAGCCGAAGTGTACGGAGCATCGCAGATTATGGGCGGCTCCGATATGCCTTATTTCCAAGAAGAGCTTTATGTGCGCGCCTTCGACTATATACGCTCATCCCGCCTATCGGAGGCTGACAAGCACGCTATCCTCACAGGCAACGCCAGGCGACTCTTCGGCATGGATTAAAGCTCACGCAGTTCACGGGCGAGATCGCGATACCAGGCGTAGGATGCCTTCGGTGTGCGCTTAAGCGTTTCGTAGTCTACATAGACGAGACCGAAGCGTTCTTGATACCCTGCTGCCCACTCGAAATTGTCGAATGTGGACCAGCAGTAGTATCCACGCACGTCCACTCCCGCATCAATGGCATCGGCACAGGCTGCAATATGCTGGGCAAGATATCGGATGCGAGCCTCATCGTTGATGGAGCCGTCCGCTGCAGGCACATCGTGATACGAGGCGCCATTCTCTGTGATGGTCACTGGTGGCAGATTCGGATACGTCTCATGGAGGTGTACCAGAATGCGGGATAAGCCTTCGGGAGCCACAGCCCAGCCAAAATCAGTACGTTCGGAGCTGGCGTATGGAACAGGCTGGAATGGCATATCGGCGGGGATATCTACCTCAAGATTTCCAGAGTAATCTTTGCCCGCTTTCGGAGCTTCGATCACAGTGGGCTCGTAGTAATTGAGGCCATAGAAATCAATGGGGGCGGAGATAATGGCCAGGTCTTCGGCTATCTGCTCTGGAGAATCAGCCATCATGGCATACACGTCCTGCACGGGATATTCGCCGGTGAGGATCGGGTGGACGAACACTTGGTTAGTAACCAGATCAAACATGCCGGCGGCCTGCAGATCTTCAGGTGAATCTGAGGCTGGGATAACGGGGAAGTTTTGATTGACGACGCCAACTTCAGCGTGGGGAGCCACCTCGCGAATCGCTTGCACGGCCATTCCGTGGGCGAGCAGCAGCCGGTGTACTACAGCCATAGCACCCAAGCCCATCTGCAAGCCAGGAGCATGGGAGCCAAGGGCGTGCCCGTAGAGGGAATGAACGCTCATCTCGTTCATCGTGGCCCAGCGCTGCACCCGATCCCCAAAGTGCTCAGCCATCAGGCGGGCATAGTTGGCGAAGGCGGTGCATGTATCGCGATTCATCCAGCCGCCCTCTTGCTGCAATGCTTCAGGAAGATCCCAATGGAAAAGCGTGGGGCATGGGCGAATGCCGCGCTCAAGGAGCCCATTTACGAGGCGATCATAGAAAGTAATCCCCTCAGGATTGAGATCGCCGCGTCCAGCGGGCAGTACGCGGCTCCAGGAGATAGAAAACCGATAATCAGGCGCGCCGAGATCGGCAATATAATCGAGATCTTCCTCAAGCCGGTGATAATGGTCGATGGCAACATCGCCATTTTCATTGTTGATCACGTGCCCTGACTCATGGGTAAAAGTATCCCAGATGGAGCGGCCACGCCCGCCGTCAGCCACTCCCCCTTCGATTTGGTAGGCTGCCGTAGCAGTGCCGAGGCGGAAACCTTGAGGCAGCCGCGCAGCAAGTTCATGTACATCAATCATGGTGATCCTATCAATCGTCTTACCTGTGTTTATCCCTATAGTTCTGTTTTACAGTAGTGTGGCAGTGGTTGTACTGGAAAACGTGGTTGCCTTTGCAGGTAACTGGGGTAGGTGGAGCTAGCGCGGGTACTTGGAGACGCCAGGAGCTGATCAGACGGTCAGCACCAATCAGATAGCGGACGCCGATCAGGGGATTTTCTTCAACAGGGGTAAGAAAGCAATGGCAATAAGCCCCACGGCCGCCGTCACGATATAAAGGCCAGTGTATCCACCAGCGTTTGCCACGATAGGAGCTGCAATAGCTGGGGCAAGAGCCTGCGGAGAAGCACTCGCCAGATTAGCCACCCCCAGCATCGTGGCGCGAGTCTTCTCATTGGGCAATGCGGCGGTGATAATACCTACATCGACTGCCAAGAATAGCCCGTATCCGATGGCAAACGCCACGGTACCCACAATGAGCATGCCGAAACTGTGGGCGAACGCGAGCACAACTCCACCCACTGCACTCACTACTGCCGCATACACTACCCAAATCTTCCGGCGATGCATTTTATCGGAGACGATGCCCCCACCCGCTGCGGCTACTGCTGCTAAGCCCACATACACGACAGTGAGTACAAATACTGTGCCATCGGCGTCATCTTT
The DNA here is from genome assembly GCA_022783665.1 of Arcanobacterium sp. Taxonomy (GTDB): domain Bacteria; phylum Actinomycetota; class Actinomycetes; order Actinomycetales; family Actinomycetaceae; genus Arcanobacterium_A. Next base: position 26,669 of record JALFZJ010000064.1, on the reverse strand, counting down.
GCTCTGCCCTAGGCGTTCCATAACGTAATAGAGCAGATAGAGCAGCATCAGCGCATTCACAAGATTCAAAAAGAAACGCATGCTAAACGCCGCTACGAAAGTGCGATCAAGTTTGACGTCGCTCCAGCTAAACGCCACAGAGCTTGAGGTAGTAGCGAGATCGCGTCCTCGCTTGTGAAGCACGGCGATGGGGAGCACTAGGCACGGCACGGCAATAGCCAGGGCAATATATCCGATTCGCTCAGAGTTGAAAATGAGCGCCACAGCGTTTCCGGTGACGGCGCCGAGGAGTTGTGCCGCGCCAAAGAGGGAGCCTACTGTGCCGCGATGCGCCTCGGGAACGCGGTCTGCGATAAATGCCAATAACACGGCAAAAGGGCCGTTGAGCCCGACTTGCACGAGCCCCCACCCAATCACCATGGGAAGCGCGGACGTGGCTTGAGATAGCACGACGAGGCCAACTGCTGCCACAGCTAAACCAGCAATGAGTACCGGCACGCGGGAACCATAGCGCAGACGGAAGCGGTCTGAAGCAAGCCCCCAGGCAGGATTTGCGATCATGGAAATGGCAGCGCCAATGCCAGTCACTAAAGCGAGCAATCCTTCGCTACCCACGCCGCCGGTGATCTCCAGAGCCTGGGAAGGCAAGAGCAGTTGGAGCGGGCCAAACCATCCAGCATAGACGCCGATTGTGGCGATAATGAGCCACGCAGTCCAGCTACGTGTGGGGCCTGACGGTTCCTCTGGGCGTGATTCAGGATAGTGGTGCGTCATCTGTTCCATTCCTGCGCTTTCTCCCACACCGCACAAACGCTTCGGCCCAAGCCACCAACTCTCAAGATCAACTATCGAGTCAAGTGATCGGTATCAAAGCCGGCCGTCAGTGCACCGTCGGCCATCCAATCTGCATATCTCCATCGTAGTTGACCACACCATCGTCGTTCACAGATTTCTAAAACAACACAAAAGGTTGGGCTGAGCGCTATTGCGCGTCCGCGAGATACTTCTCCACAGCGCTACGCAACTGGGAAAGCTCGATGAAGCCAACGCCGTCACTCATCTTTAATACGGCTCCATACAGGTACTGATTGATGCTCCACGAACGCCGATCAGCAATCTCAGGAAGTGTAGTGCGGCGAATATCGTCGTAGAGGAAAATGCAGCGCTTGCGAGGATTGTGCTCCATCATTTCGAGTACCTGCCCAAGCTCCACGAGAGTGCCGATGGCGTGCTCTTTGACGTTGAAGATTACGAGATCGGCTTTCTTGAGACGCTCTGTATCTTCTCGCAAGATCCGCTCTGCAAGGGAGTTGTTTTCCTCAACCGTGACGTTCTTTTTGTCGTTGATACCTTTATTCTTGATGGGCGAATAGTAATCGAGACCTAAATCAATGATGACTTTCTCAATTTGTTCCAGCTCGTGTTGAGCACCTGAACTCATAATGTCGCCCGCGATATAAACAAACATCTCGTGCAGCCTCCTTGGCGCGTCATACTCGCTCCTTGGCGCGTCATACTCGCGAATGATTCTAGCAAGGCACGTACCATGGATGATAAGAGGGTAGGCTACTGAGCAAGAACGAATGCCAGGTACGAGTGCCAGCTACAGTAAGGTGGACTTTCAGCACAACCGCCAGCGCGTAGAGGAAAGTAGGAATGCAACGATGAGCGAGAATAACAGACCCGAAGAATACAATGTAGATCCCCGTGATTCAATGCCCCAAACGCCAGCTCCGGATGGGCATCAGGCTGGTGAGCAGCATGCTCAGGGCGGGCACGCCAGCGCATCCCAACCAAATGAGTACTACGCTGGAGCGGGTGCGTATGATCCCGCTTACGCGCCAGGAGCACAGTATGCACCAGACTCGGGCTACACACACGGGTATGTTCCGGGCACGCAACCACCTCCTGGGGCTCAAGGAGCGCCGGAGCCGCAAGGGATTCCAAGCGGCAGCACGGCGCCGGGGTGGCAGGGCATGCCGGGCGGTTCGGGAGTACCGAATGGGCAAGCTATGCCTTATCCGGGGTATTACCAGCCGAGGGAACCACGCTATGAGCCGTACCCTCCTCAGGGTAAGAAAGGCATGAGCAACGGAGCCAAGATTACGCTCGCTACAATTGCCGCGCTGATAGTACTGATAATCACTGCCGCGTTTGCAGGGTTAGTTGGTCTTTTCTTCGGCATGCACGCCTATGATTATCACCCCGCAATGCACGGATTTGATCGCATGATCGATCCCGAGTGGAACGATGGCTCAGATTTTAGCGACCTCCCCTGATCTGCCTGATTCCAACGAGCACATGCGCCTTGAGAACAAGAAGGTGGGCCTAAAGAACGCGCAGATACACTTAGGTTGAGTGCTCAATCCCAACGCCACGTTGAAAGCCATGCTGAAAGGGGAACAGACGCAGGCATAGCTAAGGCTAGCTGCGGCGCATTTCCGCGCGGATCATCGCCCCCACAAGATTATCCGCAGGAGGAAGGGCGCGCCCACTCACGGAAAATGGCAGTGAAAACTCGTGGGAAGGATTATTGACCTCGGCAACGGCATGCCCTTTTTCGTCCTGTATTCCGCCCTCGGGCACGATGTAAGCTAGCGGTTCTCCACCCGGATAGAGAATCTCGATCTGCATTCCAGGAGCAATCTTGTTCTTCGAGGTGATATATAGGCGCTGTGCCGCAGTATCGAATCGGTTGACCGTGCCAAGCCAGCGCCACTCATTAATGTAACCCCCGCGCACCACACTCTCAGATGCTGGCGCATCCGGATAGTAGAACCCTGTGGAGTATTCACGATGCGTCACCTTATACGGCTCGCTGGTAAGCCATTTCGGAAGATGTATCGATTCCTCCAGCGCCCCCTCGCCATCGCTTGTACTCTCTGAGCTCGCAACGAACGGGCGCAACTCGTTGCCATCGGCGTCTTCAAATCCTCGTTGGCGCATGTATTCAGTGACGGCGATCTTGTATGCGTTGGCCATCGCCGCCACATAGTAGGCACCTTTCGCACGGCCTTCAATTTTCAGGCTCGTGACGCCGGCGTCGATCACGTCGTCTACATGTTCGAGAAGATTCATATCCTGAGAGTTGAAAAGGAATGTACCCTGATCGGTAATCTCCACAGGAATAAACTCTCCCGGGCGTTTTTCTTCCACCACATGATATTTGTACCGGCAGGCCTGCACGCAGTCGCCATGGTTCGCATCGCGGCCAGTGGTGTGCTGCGAAATGAGACATCGCCCAGAGAAGGCCATGCACATCGAGCCGTGCACGAACGCCTCGATTTCGACGTCTTGCGGCACATGACGCCGCAGATCACGAATCTGCGGCAAGGTGAGTTCCCTTGCGAGCACCACGCGGCTCGCTCCGAGCTGTGCAAGAGCATTCGCAGCTTGATAGTTTGTGACGCCCGCCTGGGTGGAAATATGTATCTCGGTGTTGGGCGCCACCTGCCGAGCGGCCATCAGCACCCCGATATCGCTTACGATCAGCGCATCTACACCAATCTGGCCTAGCTCACCCATGTAGGCATTCATGGCTTCAACTTCGTCACTATTGGGCAAGATATTGCATGTTACATACACGCGGGCGCCTCGGGCATGGGCGTATGCAACCGCTTGCTCGAAGTCATCAAGCGTGAAGTTCTTTGGGGCGGTGCGCATACCGAAGGCCTTGCCGCCACAGTAGACGGCGTCTGCCCCGAAATCGATCGCCGTTTTGAGCGTCTCGAGATTGCCTGCCGGCGCAAGCACCTCAGGGGTACGGCGGCGAATCATAGGTATGGCTTCATGCGTCACAGGCTTTAGCATACTGCATCCCTTATGGAGGCAAAATTGATCGTGTATTTAGGGGGCGTTAAGCAGGGAGGGCCGAGCCGCCACGTATGAGTTGTGATTGCCGTGCGGAGCCTCTACAGCACGGGCAAACTGCTGCAGCACCCGCTACCACCCTCTAGGCAATCTTGAGCGGTTCGATTTTCTCGATCTCCACCTCAAGACGATCTTCGGCAAGTTCGAGATCGTACCTGCTCTGGAGATTCAACCAAAACTGGGGCTCGATCTGAAAATACCGCCCGAGCCGAAGCGCGGTATCAGCGCTAATGGCACGCTTTCCATGCACGATCTCATTAATCCTACGCGGCGGCACACCGATCTCTACAGCCAACTTGTGCTGAGTAAGCCCGAATGCGTCGATAAAATCCTCCATCAATACCTCGCCCGGATGTATCGGAGGATACAGTTTGTTCATCAATACTCCCCTTTAATGGTAATCCTCGATGGTTACGTCGGCTGGCCCTGAATCGGCCCACACAAAGGATATGCGCCACTGATCGTTTATTCGGATACTGTGCTGCCCACGCCCACGCCCCTGAAGCGCCTGTAATCTATTTCCGGGCGGAACCCGAAGCGAATTGAGGGTCACCGCAGCATCTAGAAGGTGCAGTTTCCGATTAGCGATCTTGTGGAGCCGAGGATCGATTCTGCGAGCTGGCTGCCGGAGCCACACTCGCTCAGTCTCACGGTCTCCAAAAGATTGAATCATGTAGTAACACTACCTTCACGTAACGCATTGCGTCAATAACACCTTACGTTATGCTCGTCCAACCGACACTCACATGCGGTATAAGCGAGCAGCGAAACTCACAAATCGTCACTAGAATTGCAAGATATGCCGGTATATAATCATCTCAGTGATGCTTTCTACCACTATGCGAGCTCAATAGGAGGGGAGGAGCAATGGAAATCTCAGATATCCAAAAGCGTGTACTTCGATACATTCAGAAGAAACACGATTGGTGTACAGTCTCTGAAATCGCTGAAGGGATGGACGTCCACACAAATTCCATTCGCGCAGCCCTCACGAAATTGAGCGATAAAGGCATTCTCGAAAAGCAGCAACACCGCGATGGCAAGCGCGGCCGCCCTACTTACGTATTTCGCGCACGCAATGGGCGTTACACCGCTCTTCGTGATGCTATGGTAGCTTTCGACGGAGCCAGCCCCGAAGAGCAACTTATTCTGGAAGCTCTGATCACTGGCAAGTTTGAGGGCGTGCTCGAAGATACTAAAGATCTTCAGCCCTCAATCGTATCGTTCCTTAAAACGATTGACGTCGATTCCTATCTTGACGACGATCAGATTCACGTTACAGCATGCCCGTTCCGTGAACTTAATGGTGGCGAGGTGGGCTATACATGCCGCATTCACCGCCTGCTTATTCAACAAGCTATCGGTGGCCGCGGAGTCGTGCAACTGACGCCGCTTCACAGCAACGGCGAGTGCCGCATTATGATTCGTGAGGCCGTAGACTCCCTCGACGCTCACCGCAGCGCTCAGCCGCGTGAGCAGCGCATGCTTCGTTCGGCCTAGCGAGCATCTGGGAATGTCCCAACGGAATAGCGGCACAACTGTTTGCCCGTGCCGTAGCCGATTCGCTACATTTAAGACGTACACACGCACGAGCAGGCAGCGAGGAAGCGGGCATCATGGCACAAGCTCCGAATCAACATAGTAGCTCTCAGCTGAGCGCAACAGACGCCCGCACCGCCTACCAGCACAAGCTCCATCAGCGCCAAACGGTTGTGTTTGGTTCTATCGGTGCCGTACTTGCCGCACTTCTCGTAATCTGCACGTTTCTCTGGATTTCGGGTATCCCGTTTCCATTCAATAAAGAATACAGCCAAGACCCGCGCTCACTCACTATCGCACCGTGCCCTCCTGGAGATACCGCGCTTGACCCTGCCACCATCACAGCCCGCGTCTATAACGGTGGCCTGATCGAAGGGCTTGCGGGCCAGGTGGGTGAGAAACTCAACGGTGCAGGCGTGGAAGTGGCGGATACGACGAACTGGGGTGGAGACGACGTTATTGAGGCGGTGCGAATTTACACCGGAAAAGACGGCGTTCAGGCTGCATACACTCTGAGAGCCTACTTCCCTGATGCGAGCGTTATTTACGATTCGTCGAATACGTCGAAAGTGGTGGATGTAGTACTCGGCGCTGGTTGGGATTCAATGGTTGAGGCGCCGAGCGAGGAAAACTTCGCCGACGCTATGAAACCCATCGATAAGTGTATGAATTTGAGCGATCTTTAGAAACATACATAGCATCTGCTTAGAGCTGGCTCAGAACCCAATCGGGTTGAGTTGAGTGCCAGGTTAAAGTTCGGGATCGCGCACCAAATCACCAGTGAGTTCCGCGCCGCCAGGGGCAGACGCCGGCGTGGCAGCTTCCTGCGAGGTGCCGCGCCAACGCGCAATAGCTCGCATCACGTGGTAGATGATAATTGCTGAGAACGAGCCGAGCGCAATCCCCTCGAACGTCATATCTCCAACCATCCACGTGTAGTTGGCTATTGCTACAATCATCGCTACAGCTGCAGTGTTGAGGTTTACCGGATCAGAGAAATCCACGCGGTTTTGCACCCAGATACGTACGCCCAACATGCCGATCATGCCATATAGCACCGTTGCCGCCCCGCCGAGTACGCCTGCTGGAATGGTTGCAATCAAAGCACCAAATTTGGGGAACATGGAAAGCGTCAATGCTATCAGCGCTGCAACGATATAAGCTGCCGTAGAGTACACGCGAGTGGCTGCCATCACTCCAATGTTTTCAGCGTACGTCGTGGTACCAGATCCGCCACCGAAACCTGCCAGCACGGTAGACACACCATCGGAAAACAAAGCCCTGCCGGTGATATCATCTAACTGCTCACCCGTCATCGCCGAAACGGATTTGACGTGGCCTACGTTTTCGGCGATCAGTACGAGCACCACGGGTATGAATAAGCCAAGGAGCGACAGATCAAAGGCTGGCGCACGGAAACTCGGCAAACCTACGTATCCGGCTTGAGCAACGGCAGTGAAATCCACTTCGTGGCGAAGCACAGCGGTAATGTAGCCGATAATCACACCGATAAGAATCGATAGACGCCCAATAATTCCCTTAAACAACACCGTGACGAGAAGAATCGCAACAATCGTCACTACTGCGGTGACGGGCGCCGTCTTCACATTATTCCATGCGGCTGGAGCCAGGTTGAATCCGATAAGCGAAACAATCGCTCCGGTGACTACAGGAGGCATGATCCGATCAATCCACCGCGCCCCGGCGAAGTGTACAATCACGCCCACCACAGCAAGCAACGCGCCCACTGCGATCACACCGCCTTGTGCTAAAGCCGCTTTATGCGGATCGAGAGCTTCACCGCCGCCTGCAACATACCCCGTCACTGCGCCGATTGGAGCGAGCAGCGCGAACGAAGATCCAAGATACGATGGCAACCTGCCCGACGTCACCAAGATAAAAATAATGGTTCCGACTCCGGTGAAAAACAATGTTGTTGCCGGATCGAAACCAGTAAGGAGAGGCACAAGGAATGTGGCGCCAAACATGGCCACAACGTGTTGAGCGCCGATCCCGATTGTGATCGGCATTGCCATTCGCTCACCAGGAAGCACCACTTCTCCTGGTCTGATCGTCTTTCCATCACCGTGAAGTTTCCAGCCAAAGCCAGCCATTCGTGCTCCCTCGATAGGTAGTGATCGTGCAGTTGTGTGCACGTGTGTACGTGGTAGTGCGGCGAACATCAGTGAAACATCAGCGGCGTGTGCATCTTAGATCTTCGCCAGGGCTTTGATGCCCAGAAAATACTACCTCGCTGACGCTGCGCTGGCCTAAATGTTCCACAACTGAAAGCCCCTCTGCACAGCACTACCGCCAACGTATCGCCTGGCCAGTGCCGGCATCACAGGATTACCAGCGCCATGTTACCGGCACAATTGTGGAAACACACAGTTGTAGCAACGAAGTATTCGCAGCACACTACTCGCGCGACGCTAAGGTCTATAGCTCCCTCCAGCAGATCTAGTTAGTGACGCCGGCAGAGGAACGGTTAGCTCCGCCGTGATCGGCATAGAGCACTTCGAAGAACTCAGTTACAACCATCCGAGCCTCGCCATCAGAGCCCTGAGCAAAACTTGGAATGTGCTCAGCAAAAAAAGCTTCGTGAACCTCGCGCCAGTGCTCGAGATCCCCCTCGCCTTCGGCGAGGGCAACCGCATCGCCAACTTCTGCAAAAGGGGTGATTTCCACGCGGGTATTACGGATCAGAGCACGTGGGATACCACGGCCATCTGCCACGATTGCCATATCACCTTTTACAGGCAGTGGCTCACCCTCAGACAGATATTCTTTTACAATCCCTGAGGTTGCCGTCTTCTTCCCATCAACCACCAGCTGTGCGAGCTCGTCTGCTTCTTCACGCGTTGCCCCAAAAGCGAATGCGGCTGGTCGTAGCGATGTGATGTCGTCCTGCCCGGCGTATGCTGACGCAGGATAGAGTTTTGCTGCAATGACGGCGTGGGTCCAAAACGCCTCAAGATCCTTTTCGATTGGCTCTAAGATTTCGCTCATCTCTCTACTCCGCCTTGTGGATACTCTACTTCTCATATACGGCTCGTCATATACCGCTTGCGCCCTTGCTGCGCTCGCTAGCTTGTGCACGTATTCAATTTGTTAGCTTGCACGCCACCTTGCCGGCGCCTCGCTACCTATGAGCACGAGTCCGTGCAGCATCAGCTATGTTTCACTTCAATAACGCGAGATTTCACAAGCAAAAGCGCCATGCTTGCCTCCAACACAGTGCTTCACTCTGATACGCCACCAGAGTTCGTATTACGCTCAAGCGCACGTTGCACATATTCGCTGACGCCGATTCGCGAAAGCGCATTCACAACCAGAACAGCCCCCACAGCGATTGCGAGTTTCGAGCGGGTGTTGCCTGGCCGTGGGCGTAGGCCGGCCATGAAGACGCCGCCACCGATAGCTGCCTGCCCTGCCGCCACAACAGAGGTTAACCAAGGCCGCTTCAAATATACTTCGCGATAGGCTTTTGCCATATCTGGCTCCACAACGCCTTCTCCCGCAATCTCCCAGGCGAGGCTTTCTTCGAATGTGCTCGCTGCGCGTTTGGGCTCAACGATTTGTGCGCCTGGAATATCCTCTACAGCGCGCTTACCTTCGAGCACATCCGCTACCTCTGGCGGCAAGCCGAAAAGCTCAAGTACTTTTCGCGGGCCTTGAGCCGCATCTGCGAGCAGAGCATCGCGCAGATCAGCGAAGCGTACATCGATAAGATCTGCCACAGCGAGGCGCGCCACCCCGCCCGCACCTAGCTCACTATCTACAAACTCTGCGGCCGATACTTCGGCGTTAGAATCATCGCCATCGTCTGGAGTATCCGTATCCGGCGTAGAGGCACCAGCATCGGCGATCCATGCGAACGGTTCTCCTGCACTAGACCAATCCCACGTGAGACGCATATCGTCTCTGCGAACGATCATCACAGGCTTGGAATGAGTATCAGCATCGAGCGTAAGCACAATCGAGTAGCTCGGGCGCGGGAACACCTTGCGGTGCAGATCGAAACTCTCATTCGCTACGATTACCCGCGAACTTTCAAGGCGAAGCACTCCGAGCGTTTTGCGTTCCGACTTCGCCAGCAATGGCACCTCAGAAAGCGCAATATCCGAGATGAGCACCATCGCGCCTGACTCCAACTCTGGCAATGCATCGCCTGCCACATCATAGGGCTCATCTGCAGCATCATTAGCGCTGCTCTCAACCTCCGGCTCCGGCTCAGTGAGGGCATCGAGATCATCATCCCCAACCTCTACTGCGCCTAAATCTATCGGGCCGTGCCGCACAGCGCCCGCAAGTTCCACTTCCACTTTACGTAGGCCTGTGCTGAGCTTATCGAGCAGATCGGTGACGGCGATTCCACGAAATACTTTGCCGTCGTCGTCTACGGAGGCGACCCTGCGGCGTCTTCCACCAACAGCTATCTCAAACTCGTAAACGTCGTCGTCAGTAAACTGCCCACGGCCAAGCACGCGCTGCGCAGCGAAAAATGCCTCAATATCATCGAGCGTAGTAAATTCAGCGTCGAGAATTGTGATCTTGCCTCGGATGGGACGCCAAGAAACCATAGCACTGCCTTTCTACGCTTGGGGTACCGTACGTGTACTGATCCCAGCTTAGCCTACGCCCGTACGTCGTGGCGGATATAGGGCACAGTACAACGCTTAGGAACGCCGGCGCAGCTCGGCCACCTGATAGAGAGCAATCCCAGTAGCCACAGACGCATTCAGCGATTCCACTGCACCAGCAATCGGAATCTGCGCAATCACATCGCAGGTCTGTCGCACCAAACGCGAAAGCCCTTTGCCCTCAGAACCCGTCACAATCACGAGCGGAGTGTCGAAGAGTTCAAGCTCAGAAATCGGCACTGCGCCGTCTTCACCAGCAAGACCTACCACGAAGTATCCTTGCGATTTAAGATCCTCAAGTGAACGCACAAGATTCGTTTCTCGAGCTACCGGAATACGCGCGGCGGCTCCCGCACTCACCTTCCAAGCCGTCACATTCATCGACGCGCTTCGGCGTTCAGGAATGAGCACGCCGTCTGCGCCAAAAGCAGCCCCAGAGCGCAGCACGGCACCAAGATTGTGCGGATCAGTAACGGAATCGAGTGCCACAATCAATCCTGGGGTGGTGTGATCACGAGCGGCATCCACAAGATCCTCGATGTTGGCATATTCGTATGGGGGCACCTCCACTGCAATACCTTGATGGGATGCGCCGTCCGTCATCCGATCAAGCTCGTGGCGAGTCACCTCCACCACCGGCGCACCTGATTGTGCCGCGGCAGCGGCTACCGCTGATACACGATCATCATTAGCCAGTGATGCCACCATAAATACGCGCGCATACGGCACCCCTGAATTCACTGCTTCATACACCGGATTGCGCCCGGCGATCAGTTCATGGCTCTCAGGAAGCTGCAATACTCTGCGCAGCCTCGAACTTGCTGCGCGGGCAGCTTCGGCAGCAGCGCGCGCCTCGGCCTCTTTCTTGCGTTTGTATGCCGGATGGTATGTGCGATCTTCTGCTTTCGGGGTGGGGCCTTTTCCTTCTAGGCGTGCCCGGCGCTGCCCACCGCTGCCTACCTTTGTGGCCTTTTTCCCCTTGCGCACTGCGCCTGGGCGCCCAAAGTGCGAATTGCCTGCCATAGTATCTCCATCCCACGCGTCGTAACGCCTAATCGGCGAGCTTCCAGTGAGCGCCGTCTGCCGAATCCTCCACCACGATACCTGCTTCAGCAAGGGAGTCACGCAGAGCATCAGCGGTAGACCAGTCCTTTGCGGCGCGAGCCTGGGCTCGCTGTTCAAGCACACTACCCACTAGCGAATCCAATGCCTCGCGCAGAGAATCACTTCCACCGCCACCCGCGGTACGCCACGGAGCCGCAAGCGGATCAAGCCCGAGCACATCGAGCATTGCTCGCACAAGCAACTGTTCGCTACGGATTTCAAGATCGTCATGCACTGCGAGCGCATTGTTTCCGGCTGTTACGTGCTGATGGATCACCGCGAGTGCGGCTGATACGTTGAGATCGTCGTCCATAGCATCTACGAATTCTTGCGGGAACGCTACTGCTTCTCGACCCGCGGCGATAGAATCCACGCCCGAATAATCCTCTTGCGTACCTACAGTGCGCGAGGAAGCATCCGCATTCGCGGCGCCACCAGCGCTCGAATCGAGGTGCGCCCTCACAGCGGCTACATCCTCTGCAGGCACCTCACCTACGGCGTCTACCGAACGCTCAACAAACCCAGCGAGCCGCTCCCATACGGCACCCGCCTCCTTTAACGTGCTCGGTGAATACGCCACGGTGGAGCGATAGTGCACAGTGCCAAGAGCCAAGCGTATGAGCACGGCTGGGTATTCGCGCAGAATGTTGCTCACGGTGAGGGAGTTCCCGAGCGATTTGCTCATTTTTTCACCCTCGATCGTCACCCACGCATTGTGCATCCAATAGCGCGCGAAACCACGCCCGGCGGCATGAGACTGTGCCTGCTCATTCTCATGGTGGGGGAAGCGAAGATCTATCCCGCCGCCGTGGATATCAAATTCAGCACCGAGATATTTGCCGCTCATAGCTGAGCATTCAAGGTGCCAGCCCGGGCGGCCCCTACCCCACGGCGTCTGCCATGATGCGCTTGCAGGTTCGCCTGGTTTCGAGGCCTTCCACAGTGCGAAATCATGCGGGGAGCGCTTATCTGGTTCGGCTTCGGATTCGTCCACGGAAAGATCTGCGATCGCCTGATGTGTGAGTGAGCCATAGTCTGGGAGGGAGTTGACGTCGAAATACACGTTCCCTTCGATGCCTACGTATGCGTGGCCACGATCCATGATTTCTTGAATGAGCTCAATCATTTCAGGTACGTGGCCGGTAGCCCTCGGCTCATACGTGGGCGGGAGTACGCCCAGAGCACGGTAAGCGGCAGCAAATTCGTTTTCGTAAGTGTAGGCCCATGCCCACCAGGGTTTGCCTGCTTCGGCCGATTTTACGAGGATTTTGTCGTCTATATCGGTGACGTTTCGCACCATCGTCACCTCATAGCCCGAGCGTTGGAGCCAGCGTACGAGTACATCAAAAGCGAGAGCAGATCGAATATGACCGATATGCGGCGAGCCTTGCACGGTGGCACCGCACAGATACACGCCTACCTTACCTGGCGTGATCGGATGGAATTCTTCGAGGCTCCGCTTGGCGGAATCGTAGATATGTAAGCTCACGTGTCTAGGATACCCGACGCCGCAAATCAGCGGCCTATCCCCACGCAAGCCGAGATTCCAGTACCGTGAATACTATGAGCGAACATTCCTCTCGGCCTTCGGGCCGGGCCGCATCTGATATTGCCAAAGCCCAGCTTGCCGCTATCCAGGCAGGCGAGGTGCCACCGGCTGATCCGGCGAGCACACCTCTACCTTCTCGGCGGATTTTCAATCGTAAGGTGTGGGCGTGGGGCATGTGGGATTTCGCGCTGTCGTCATTCAGCGCGGTGATCACTACCTTTGTGTTCACGGTGTATCTTACGAACGCGGATTTGTTTGGCCAGCGCGCGAATACCGCCTTGGGTTATGCGCTTGCGGCTGCGGGTGTGTTGATCGCGATTGCGGCTCCCGCTATTGGCCAGGCGGTGGATCGCTCAGGCAAGATCTCTACGGTGCTCACTGCAACCACGGTGATTACGTTTTTCGCTACAGCCGGCCTGTATTTCGTTACGCCTCTAGACTCCTCTGGCCATTCACGCCTGTGGCTGGGTTTGCTGCTTCTTGCACTGGGCAATATCGCCTACGAGGTCGGCCAAGTGGTGTACAACGCGATGCTTTCAGATATTGCTTCCCCGCGTGATCTGGGCAAGGTTTCAGGCTTTGGCTGGGGGCTGGGATATATCGGTGGGATTGTGCTTCTACTGGTGTTGTACGTTGGTTTGATTAGCCCTGAAGTGGGCTGGTTCGGCGTCACTGCCGATAACGGGTTGAATGTGCGCGTCTCGATGCTACTTGCGGCAGTGTGGATTTTGGGATTCGCACTTCCGCTATTGTTTTCGGCAAAGAATCGCGAGCGCCGCGCAGGCACGCAGAAGATCGGATTGCTGTCGAGTTACGGGGAGTTGTTTCGCTCGATTGGGCGTTTGTGGCACACGGATCGTTCGATCGTCTGGTTCCTGATTTCGTCTGCGATCTATCGCGATGGCCTTGCGGGCGTGTTTAGCTTTGGCGCTGTGCTTGCCTCTACTGCCTTCGGGTTTGACGCCGGCGAGGTGATCATTTTCGGGGTGGCTGCGAATGTGGTGGCTGGTGTCGCCACGATAGCGTTTGGTTTCTGGGATGATCGCTTGGGTTCACGCAAAGTGATCATTATTTCGCTTGTGGCGATGGTTGTGTTTGGCGCGGCAGTGTTCGTGCTTCATGACGGCGTTGGCGGGCTTGATCCAAAGCTTGTGTATTGGGTATTTGGGCTTGGTTTGTGTATTTTCGTGGGGCCTACGCAGTCTGCCTCGCGCACCTTTCTTGCTCGGATTGCGCCTCCTGGCGAGGAAGGCGAGCTTTTCGGGCTTTACGCTACAACGGGCAGGGCGGTTTCGTTTCTTGCACCGTTTATGTATTCCACAGCAATTTTGATCGGTGCGAACGCTGCCGGTATTGATCGGCAGAGCGCAGCCTATTTTGGGATTCTTGGGATCGTGGTGGTTCTGGCACTTGGGCTTGTGGCATTTTTGCCGGTGAAGGCTCGGCCTCGCGTGATCGCCGGCGAACCACTCTAATATGCCCTGATAGATGGGGTTTACGTTAGTAAGACTTTCGGCGTACGGGGTTTTGTACATCGCCTGTTAGGTTGGAATCGTGACTCAAAATGTTTCTTCGCATACGCCGGCCCAACTTGCCCCGCTGAAGCGCCGCATAGCGGCCTGGGGTGTACACATTTTCACGATGACGGGTCTTGCCTTTGCCATCTTAGCAACGCTTTCGCTTATCGAACACAATATTACGATGATGTGGTTGTGGCTCGTGGTGGCGATGCTTGTAGACGGCGTGGATGGCTCATTGGCACGCAAGGTGGGCGTGAAGGAGGCACTGCCATGGTTTGATGGCGGCATTCTCGATATTATTATCGACTACCTCACCTGGACGTTCATTCCTGCAATGTTTATGTACACGAATCTCGATCTTGGCCCTAAACCTTTGGCGGGGCTTCTGATCGTACTGGTGCTCACGTCGTCTACCCTGTGCTACGCCAATGAGCACTGGAAATCTACCGATTTTTATTTCTACGGCTTCCCTGCCGCATGGAATATCGTGGCGGTGATCTTGTATGTATTGCAGACGGGCGCAGCGATCAATATCGCTACAACTGCGATTTTCGTAGTGCTTACGATTGTGCCGAGTTATTGGACTCACCCGTTTAGGGTTGCTCGTTTCCGTATTGTAAACATCGCGTCCGTGTTGGTGTGGAGCGCATGCGTGATCGTGCTTGTGGCCGTGTATCCTCGCCAGCCCCTGAGCGTGATGGTCGTATTTTGGGTGACGGGCGTGTGGTTCCTTCTCACGGGTGCGTTGCGGACGATCAGTTCGAGGCACTCACGCGCGCGGTGATCGGCACAAGCTGGATCGAATGGCGCGATCTCGCATATAGTTGAATGCTTCCCAGCCGAGCGCGCCAAGAATCATACATGCCACAACAACGTTCACTCCTGCAGGATAGCCTCGCCCGTGCGTCCAGAAATACACATACGGTGAGACGAACGTAATCAGCGCAACTGCAAGGCCGAGGTAGCGTATTCTTCGGGTTCGGCCCGCAACGAATGAGATTAAACCCCACGTGTATGGGATGGCTGTGAGCACATCCATGGCCCACAGCACGAATACGCTTCCTTCGAAGTTCTTCACAAACACCACTGGGAGTGCGCGAAGGCAGGAGTAGATAAAGACGATCACGTATGCCCAAAACTTCGGGTTGCGAAGCCCGCGATACGCCCATGTGGAGGGGATGATTTCTGCACCGAGTTTCTTGAGCGCATGGTATGCACGGTTGGAGATCACAGAGGAATCCACCCCACGCATGGCTTCTTTGACGAATGCTTGCTGATTCGGTGTGCCATTCGCCCAAGCTTGGCACCAGTGCGCATGGTTGATGGCCACCACGACGAGCAGTTCTCCGCTTTCGCTTTGCTCGCCCGGTGAATCGCTAATCACGTGCACCAGGGGATCGCCGGTTGGATCCTCACCAAAGAACCCTTGAATTGCCGGCACGGCATCTGCCTGAACTTCAGCCACCCATAGGCGTTTACGTTCTACTACGCCAGTGCGCATTTCGGCCTGTATTGCGGCAGCTACTGGGCGCGGCAGCGGCTCACCGCTGCCGCGCATCCATGCCAGCACTTTGGGAAGCTCAGCTAATATCACATTGAGCGAGAAGTCGCTTGGCACAAGCTGGCTGAGGCGATCTACACCTGTGAGGCGAAGCATACGTTCAGCGTCGATCCGGTGTTCGCGCAGAATACTATGGCTGAGAGCCGAATGGCGGGTGAGTACGCTCATTATTATCTTTCTCCGCTTAGGCAGCGTGTGCTCTGCGGGCGAGGAGGGCAGTTGCAAGTGCTGCGATTCCTTCACCAGCACCGATGAATCCGAGATGATCGGTAGTTGTAGCTGATACTGATACGGGTGCCGCTATAATTTCACTCAGGCGCTGCTCAGCTTCTGTTTTGCGCGGAGCAAAACGCGGGCGTTGGGCAATAATCTGCACGCTGGCATTTACCACGCCGAATCCAGCTTCGTGCACGAGCCGCAGAGTCTCGCGAAGAAACTCTTCACCACTCGCACCTGCAAATTCTGGGCGATCAGTGCCGAAGATGCTTCCCATCTCTCCTACGCTAGAGGCAATCAGTAGAGCATCGCATAGGGCGTGGGCGGCGGCGTCTCCATCCGAATGCCCTTCAAGCGCTACCTCGCCTGGCCATTCTAGGCACGCGAGCCGTAAACTGCGCTGCTGTGCTGCCGACACGCCTAAGCCTGTTCGCGATTCTGATAGTTGTAAGAGCTCTGGCGCTTCAGAATTATCTCGGGACTGCTCGAAGTCAGGGCGACGTTCAAACCGATGCACATCAACTGCAGTGGCCACCCGCAAACCCTCGAAAACATCCACCACTACTCCCCTTTCTGCGATGCGAGCATCTCGGCAACAGCAAGATCGAAAGGAGTCGTCACTTTCAAAGCGCGCTGATCACCAGGCACTGTCTGCACCACAACTCCTGCAAGTTCTACGAGCGCGGCGTCGTCTGGCGCGGCGGCTTGTTCATCTTCGCTGAGTGTATGGGTGCTGGCATGAGCATCAGCGAGCACATCGATAGCAAAACCCTGCGGCGTCTGCACCGCGCGGAGAACGCTGCGATCAACGGTACGTTCGACGGCTTGAGTATAGGGAGGTACAAGCTCGGAGTGCGTCAGCTCAGCAGCCGCGAGCGCATCAGGATCAGGGCGTACCTCTTTGAGAGTATCTACCACTGGCAATGCCGGCACCACCGCTGGTGCGCCCACCGCAAGCATCCCATACACTCTGCGGATCATGGCCGAAGGGGTGAGAGCACGCGCGGCATCATGCACGAGCACATGTGTTGTATCAGGAAAATGCTCACGCACTGCGTCGAGCCCACGGAGCACAGAGGCTTGGCGAGTGGCACCGCCCGGCGTAAGCACAATCTGGCTGCCGGGTTCACCCGCTGATCCTCCACGCATATCGCTAGAGAGATCTGCCTTATCGAGCACCCACATAAACTCAGCTTCTGCCTCGCCAGGTATGGTAACCACGATATCGTGTACATCCGCTTCGAGCATCGAGCGGATCGCGTGGATCACGAGCGGCTCACCTGCAAGCTCCACGAGCGCCTTCGGCTTGTCGGCGCCCAGGCGCGTACCAGAACCGGCCGCGGCAATAATCGCTGCAAGACGCATCGCCGGCGCCTACTCAGCGCGCCGAGAAGGAGTGGCGCTATCGGCAGACGACGTGTGCTCGCCTGCTTCTGCATCCGCAGCCGAGTCAGCACTTCCTGCAGATGCTGGGCTTCCGGCCGACTCCGCACTCACTGGAGATGCAGGCGTCTCGCCCGAGGCAGCCGAACCGGCGGAAAACTCGCCGAGGATTTCGTTAAGTAATACGTTTGCGTCGTCTTCAGAAATACTGCGCGCTAAGGCAACTTCCGAACCAAGAATCCCGCGAGCCCGGGCAAGCATACGCTTCTCGCCGGCAGAAAGGCCGCGTTCGTCGTCACGCCGCGAAAGATCACGCACAACTTCAGCTACCTTATTCACATCGCCCGAGGTGAGCTTCTCGCCATTCGCCTTATATCGGCGCGACCAGTTCGCCGGTTCATCCACATTTTCTTCACGAAGAATACCGAACACATGCTCAAGCTGCTCGTCATTAGAGACGTCGCGCACGCCCACCTGTTCGATCGAATCTGCCGGCACCTCGATCTCCATATCACCTTGCACAAGCCGAAGGGAAAGATAGAGGCGCTTTTCGCCGCGAATCGTCTTTTCGGAGATGTCTTGAATGTAGGCGGCTCCGTGATGTGGATACACAACAGTCTCACCGATTTTGTACGCCATTCGTTGCCACTCTTTCTGCTCAATTACGTCTCATTCTACCAAATCATCCCCTGCGCTTCGCCGCGAATGCCTCCACAAGGAATGCTTTTTCACCGGGCAAAAGCAGGAGCGATAAACACATGCGGGCAGCGAACTGTGCCTCCCATTACGCCAATAAACGCGATCGGAGAGTCTTTGGAGGATTAGAATTAGTGTGGAGAATGCAGCAGGAAGGATACCAAATGAGTACCCCAGACACCCCTGATAGCCCCAATGGGGCTATCAACCCTGACGGCGTTGAATCAACAGACGAGGAGTTCGTGCCAAGCGCCCATCCACGTGGCACGAAAAACGGGCGAAAAGTGCTCGTAGTACTTGCCGCTTTGATTCTCGTGCTGGGTTCGCTTATCGGCGTGGGTGCCTGGTGGATTAACTCCAAATTTGGCCAGATTGAGCAGATTGCCGATCCTTTCACCAAAATCGAAACTCCACGCCCGGAGCCGGTACAGCCTGAGGATGAGAGGCCTGTCAATATCCTGATTCTTGGCTCCGATTCGCGCACATCAGGCGGGGATCTCAAAGCAATCGCACAAGGCGGAACCCGCTCAGACGCCCTGATGATTATGCAGATCTCGGGCGATCGCGGGAAAGTAAACGTGATGTCGATCCCGCGTGACTCGTGGGTGCCCATCCCAGGCCATGGCGACGCGAAAATCAATGCTGCTCTTGCCTTCGGCGGGCCCTCCCTTGCTATCTCCACCGTCGAGCAGCTTACGAATATCCCGATCGATCATGTAGCTTTGATGGATTTCACTTCCTTCGTGAAGCTTACTGATCTTGTAGGCGGCGTGGATCTCACCAGCACAACAGAAGGCACGAAGCATTATTCTGGCGCTGAGGCTCTAGCGTTCGTGCGTGAACGTAAATCCTTGGTCGGCGGCGATTTCGATCGCGTGCGCAGGCAACAGTTGTGGATGAGTACCGTCATGAAGCAGGTACTTACCGCCGATACTCTCAGCTCGCCCACCAAGATCCTTGATCTCTACAATGCGATGAGCCCCTACGTAGCAGTGGATGATTCTTTGGGGATGACGGAGATCGCTTCGCTTGCTGCGAGTATGACGGACGTCCGTTCCGATGATTTCCAGTTCATCACGGTGCCGGTGGCCGGTACGGGCACCTCCGCCGATGGGCAGTCTATCGTTAACCTCGATATGGATCGCGCGGCACCTTTGTTTGACGCCTTCGTGCAGGATAACGCTACGTCATACATTGCAGCCAACCAAGGCGAGCTACGCTCAATCGATTCTGAGCCGGTGAGGTAAAACCGCCGTACAGTAAGGGAAGGCGCCAACACCGCCACGTTACGATGGTTTGCTCAGCCGCAAGTGCTCGCCGAGAAGCATCATCCCGCGATGCTTGGAAATCGCTGCGCCATGGTGATCGCATGTATTCCAGAGTTGCCCGAGCTGAGATGAGTTTAATCCGCCCATCTGTTTGCTGTGCGAGTACCTCTGCCGGCTGGTTATTCCGGTGGCCTCGGTTGATTGCGCCGGTAGTTGTACGGTTACTACCTTGCAGACATAAGCCAAACGCTAGTAAGCCGATTGAGTGAGTTCGTGACTACTCCGTCGGTACAGTTCCGTCACCTGGCTGCGTACCCGAATCCGGTGCGGGTTCATCCGGTGGCGCAGGAGTAGGCGTGGAGGGCTGCGGTTGCGGAGTAGGCGCGGGAGCTGGGGTAGACGGCGCACGTGGGGCAGGCGTATTCTGCTGAGTCTGCTGCTGCGGGGTGTAGGTTTGCTCCGGAGCCTGCTCAAACGGTTGTTGATCGGCAGGCGTCTGCGCTAGTTCAGCTGCTTGCTGATCCAGCACGTACTGATCTGCGGAAGCTTGCACAGCATCGCGCGCTTCAGTCACACGCTGAGTCATTGCGGCAAGATTTTTGCCGGCATCCTCGATAGCTTTCACAATACCTGTAGTACTAATGCCATCGATTTGCTCTTGAGCAAGAGCTGAAACCGTAGTGGCATCAAGGAGATCTTCGGCCTCATCGATTACAAAACGTGCATCGGTAATCGTTTGTGGATCGGCCACGGCTTCCTCTGCCGATTCCACAAGCTCTTCGAGTTCTCTGATCGCATCTTGAAGCTCATTGCGTGCCTCGTTAAGTGAACTTTCGGCACCGCTTTGCTGAGCGTCTACTACCCCAGAAATCGCGGCGTTGAGATCGAGGCGGAGCTGATTGATTGTCTTGCGATTCTCATCTACTGCGGAACGCCCTTCGCGATACGTGTTACGCGAAGAGCTCTGCTCTACTGCGGGATAGGGTTTCGCATCTTTGGCTTCACGCAAAGCGTGATCTAGAGCGGAACATGCCGCGGCGTCGTCTGTAAGCTTATCGCACTGGTTATTCAACACTTCGGCGGTATCAATTGATGCTTGAAGCGCATTCATCGCTCCGGTTTCGCGAGCCACTGCGAGATCATACTCGTCAACAATCGCGCCAGAAGCATTCATATTGAAGTTGTATATTCCGGCAGCTACCGCGAGCACAACGAGTACCACCAGCGCGATCAGGCGTCGTTTCGTTCTCTTCGATAGTGCTGCCATGATTTTCAACCTCACACACCTGAAGGTGCCGTAGTTTAGATGATGTGGCGTCGTAGTTATATGATTTGCGTGAGTCGACTACTGGTATTTTAGCTGATGATTATTGCAGAGAGCAGCGCAGGCATTTGCTAGAATCGTGATCGTCGCTACGATTCACAGAGTTTTGAGGCATCACAGCCATGCGAAAGGGCGGTGTAAGATGGCGAGGCACAAGACGCCTGCGAGCCCCGACGCACTTGATGAGGCACCGCAGACCGCGGCGAATGAGGCCAAGAAGCCCGATGACGCGAGCGAGGCCAACAAGCCCAATGAGGCAGGCGAGGCGGCGCAAACCCACGCCGTTGCCGATGATCAATCGCATGCTCAAGATAATGAATCACAAGTTCAAGCGAAGGCTTCCAAGCCTGCTGAACACGAGCAACCTGGCGACTCGGCCGAAAAGCCAGCCTACCGCGAGGTGTACTTCATCCCTCCGCCGCCAGATAACAAATTCAAACAGGTGGGCGTCACCATCGGTATCTCGATTGTGCTGATTGTGTGCATCGTGGTTGGCACGTTGGCATGGGCGCAGTCGAAACTCAATATGGTGGCAACTTTGGAGCCTCCTTTTGCGCAGGTAGATGCTTTTGTAGACGGCAACCGGCCTGCCGATCAAAGCGGCGAAGTGTTTGCGGTGCTTTCCGGCTCTACAGAGCTTTCGCAGGATCCGGCGTCTTGGCAAGAAAACGCCAAAGAGATCGACACATTTTTGCTGATGCGTGTGGCACCGGAGGGAATCGAAAGCATACTGTTCCCTTCTGATTCGTGGCTCGATATCCCTGGCTATTCCTTCGGAACGCTCTATGATGCCTACGCCTTTGGAGGCGCGGCACTTGTGATCGCCACGCTTGAGCAAGCCACAGGCATGCACGTAGATCATCTTGCACTCACGAGCACAACCGGCTTGATCGCGGCGAGTGACGCCGCTGGTGGTGTAATGCTTGGTGGCGTAGCCGTTTCTGGTAAAGATGCCGCCGAAAAGATCGGCGAGAAACCGCGCGGCGCCAAGCGGGGGCTTGAATGGCTTAATGGCCAGCAGGAATGGATCGGGGCGATTTTTGATGCGTTGCTCGATGGCCAGGCGTTCGATTCGATGTATAAGCTGCTTGGCTTCCACAACAAGATGCAAAGCTATCTCGCTGTAGATTCGGATGTTTCGATGATTGAGGTGAACCGCATTTACCAGATGTTGCGTGGCCTTGACTCCTCGCAGATTGATCTGCAGATTGCACCGAATATGGGCGTTGAGTCAACGCTCGGAGGTAGCCAGGCAGTATTGATTGATGACGCCGCACTTAAGGCAGCTTTCGCGCGCTGATGATCTCAGCTCGCGGCGACGATCGCATCAACGAGACGCATCAACGCCTTCTCATGTGCGACGGCTTGGGTACCTTCGAATAACGGAGAGTGGCTCAGATTATGTTTCGGCCGGTGAGATCGAGAAACGATCTCACCGCCGGGAGGATCTGAGCCACTCTGTGAGTTACTGAGGGTATGTTACCTGCATTGTTCTAATGGCTGGCCTTACTTGCCCTGGTTAGCTACTGCCTCAATTGCGGCTTTTGCAGCTTCAGGATCGAGATAGGTGCCACCCTTCGTGACTGGTTTGAGGGTTTCCTCGTCGAGCTCATAGTAGAGCGGAATACCCGTTGGGATATTCAGGCCGGCGATAGCGTCGTCTGAAATATCGTCGAGATGCTTTACGATAGCGCGCAGAGAGTTGCCATGCGCGGCGATCATTACCGTCTTACCCGTCTTGAGATCTGGAACGATCTCTTCTTCCCAATATGGCAGGAGACGCTCAAGCACGTCTTTTAGGCACTCGGTGCGAGGAATCGGTTCGCCGGCATAGCGCGGGTCGGCGTCTTGAGAATACTGTGAACCGAGCTCGATTTCCGGCGGTGGCACATCGTAGGAACGGCGCCATAGCATGAATTGTTCTTCGCCGAACTCGTCGCGGATTTCTTTCTTGTTCTTGCCTTGAAGAGCGCCGTAGTGGCGTTCGTTCAGGCGCCAGTTCCGCTTCACCGGAATCCAGTGACGATCTGCAGAATCGAGAGCCAGATTCGCCGTCATAATGGCGCGGCGAAGCATCGATGTGTGCAGAATATCGGGGAGCACACCGGCATCGGTAAGAAGCTTGCCCGCGCGGGTAGCCTCCTCAACGCCCTGCTCTGAAAGTGGCACATCCACCCAGCCGGTAAATAGATTCAAAGCGTTCCATTCGCTTTGGCCGTGGCGCACCAAAAGGAGTTTGTAGGTCATATCATTTCCCTTGCTCGTAGACGTCTCGGGAATGCGCTGTTGCGCACCGTCTCTATTGTATCGGCGCATCACTTACCCAGCGTGGGATTTTCGTCTGTACCATGGGCGAACAGTCAAGTGACTGACATAGTTCGGCAATAGTATCGTCGCGATTCTGCAAGCCTTGCATTGCCATTCTGCAACCCTGTCATTGCCATTCTGCAAAGGTTTCGTTGCGATTCTGCACGCGGCTATGGCTGGTTAGCGAGTTGAGAAACGCGTCCTGGGGTCACGCCGAGAAGATTCGCGATATCTTGCACGGGGATCCCTTTGCTACGCATAACGCGCACTGCTTTACGAGAAGCAATGGCAAGATTTTGGCTGGCTTGCCGTTCTACCGCAGAGGTTCTTCGTAGGCACCAACCAGCTCTCTAGTCTCGTCGGCACCACAGTGAATATCAACGTCGAAATCCTCGGGGCGTGCATCATCGAGCAATGCCGCAGCATCTTTGATCATCGATTCGAGTCGACGCAGTGTTTTTACTATGGCAATGGGGTGCTCATGCAGAGAACATAAGGGTGGGTGACGCATTAGGCGTCACCCACCCTTATGTTATTCGGTTATATTACGTAACCGGCTGGTGAGTTTACTGGGAGCTTTGTGTTGCGCTGGCTGTAACCCTGCGTGGGCGCACAGTTTATCACAACACGCGGCTTCACAAGTACTCTCAGTCTTCGCGGCGGCGGCGAGTAGCGGTAGCTGCGACACCGAGAATCGTCATCACAGCAGCAGCCACACCAAACCCGGCCAGGTTAGCACCGGTCTTAGCGAGCTTCGCGTTCTTCTGATTCACCGTCTCCAGCTTTGGCTGCTTCGGTTCACCCACAGTCACCGTGATCGTGTCGAGAACGTTGCCGTCCTTGTCGCGCACGGTCACCGTGATCGTGTCGCCAGGCTTGGCATCCTTGTTTGGCGTCACCGTGATGGAACCATCTTCGTTCAGTATCGCCGTGCCAGGACCCTCAACCGTGACGGTCGAGCCTGCCGGCACTTCACCGCCGACATTCGGCACCTTCACTGAGGTGCCTGGGATAACCGAGGTATCGTTCCAATCTGGGTTCTTAACCGTCTTGTTTGGAACGTTTGGATCGGTCTTTTCGTCCTTGGCATTCGGATCAGCAACGGTCTTGCCATTCTCGTCAACAATTGTGTTGATCTCGTCGCCGTCCTTGACACCATCACCGTCGGTGTCAGCCTTGAGCGGATCAGTCGGGTCACCCTTACCGTCGCCGTCGTTGTCGAAGGGGTTCTTATCGCCGGAGACTTCGTCGCCGTCGTTAATGCCGTCGCCGTCGGTATCAGGGTTCTTTGGATCAGTTCCGAGTTCCTTCTCTTCACCATCGGTCAGACCGTCACCATCAGTATCAGCCTTGAGCGGGTCGGTACCGTCCTTGACTTCGTCACCGTCCTTCACACCGTCACCATCCGTGTCCGGGTTGGTTGGGTCAGTGCCGAGCTCTTTCTCCTGCTCGTCAGTCAGACCGTCACCATCGGTGTCTTTGGCGTTCGGGTCGGTGATCTTGTCCTTAGCGTTCGGGTCAGTCACGGTCTTGCCGTTGTCGTCCACGATCGTGTTGAGTTCTTCACCGTCTTTCACACCGTCACCGTCAGAGTCCGGGTTGAGTGGATCAGTGTTACCAGGCTTGCCATCCGGGTTGGACTTGTTGTCCTTGAACGGATTCTTGTCGCCAGAAACCTCGTCGCCGTCGTTCACGCCGTCACCGTCAGTGTCGGGCTTGTTCGGATCGGTACCGAGTTCCTTTTCCTGATCGTCGGTCAGACCGTCACCATCGGAATCCTTGCTTGGCTTGCTGTTTGGATCCTTTGGATCGGTGCCAGCAGTCTTCTCCTCATCGTCGGTGAAGCCGTCATTATCATCATCAGGATCAGTCACGTCGGGCTCGCCGTCGCCATCCGTGTCACGCTGAACGGTGATGACGAAGGTTTCCTCATTGGAGTTACCGTCTTCGTCGGTTGCCGTCACGGTCACGGTGAATGAGCGAGTTTCTTCGTCCTTACCCCAGTCGTTGATCTCCGGAGTACCACTGATCGCGTCTTTACCGTCGAAGGTCACACCTTCTGGAACACCCTTAACCGTAATCTTCGCTGCCGGGTCGTCCGTCTCTACCTTCACAGGATCAATCGGGTTACCCTCAACAACAGTCTGATCGTCGATCGGTGTGATGTGCGGAGCGTCTGGATTGTCCTTCTCGGTCACGGTGACGGTGATGGTGGTTTCGTCTTCAGAGCCGTCTGGGTAGGTGATCACGACTGGGACAGTATACTCGCCTGGTGTCGCATCGTCTGGGATGGTCACGGTGACGTTACCATCGGCGTCAATGTTCGGCACGAAACCGGCAGGCGCATTGTCACCAGGAGTGATATCCGAACCGCCAGGAATCTCATCACCAGTAAACGTGGCAGGAGCATCCTCGCCAGGCTTACCCGTCGCACTACCAGTCCCAGGATCAATCTCATCCGCCTGAGTCGGCGTCGGCTCGGTGAGGTTAAACGCGGCATTAGCAGTCTTGGTGTACGTCTGCTGGTTAATCTGGTAGGTCATCGTCACAGGAACGGTGATGTCACCGGCTTTCTGTGAATCCTTCGGCCAGGAGATGACACCGGTCGTAGGATCAATCGTCAAACCATCAGCCGCTGCGGCATCTGGATCAGCGAAAGCGAAGGTTGCGCCAGTAGGCATTACTTCTTCGCCGGGGGTGGCCGGGTTGTTGAACACTGGCGTAGCAGTCAAATCTGCTTTCTTGGCTTCGCCCTTTACAGTCTCGTGTGCGAAGTACACAGGATCAGCGAGGAAACTATCAGCCAGCAACGGATCGCCAGACGGCTTGCCGTCAGCAGACGCTGCGTAAACAGCCGAAGTGTAGATCGTTGGAGAAGTCATGGTATCGGGCACTGTGAAATCACAGGACTCGAGTCGACCAAGCTCATCAGCAGTCAGCTGGCATTCGGAGCCATCAATGAGCTTGCCATTCTCACTCCAAGCCACAACGTACGTCTGGGTCGGCACGAGACCAATTGTTTCCGAAACCGCAGTATCACCAATCGTCGCAACGTTCGTCGTCGTATCGTAATTGGTGATGTTATGGTTCGGATCTTCAGTCAGCAACGCGAAACGTACGTCTGAAATGTTGTAAGACGCTAATTCGTTCGCTGGCAGCACAGCCTTATCGAAAATGGCAGTCGCGAAAGAGCCAGACCAGACATCACGATTCCCGTCAACGATCGGGTAGACATACAGGTAGTCCGAATTAATGTGGCGCTTATCTTTACCTACAATAGCGCCGTCCCACAAAGTGATCTTACCGTGATCTGCAGCAGAGGTTTCTGCAAGCTGATGCCACTTATCCGCATCCACAGCGCCCTTTGTGGAAGCACTAGCGCCGTACAGACCGCGGAACGGAAGGCGATAGGAACCATCGCCGGCCACTGTTGCGATAACAGTCTCGGCAATTGCTGAGCCTTTGCCATGAATAGCTTCATACGCAGCAATCTTCTCGGCTTGTGCTTCTTCGAATGCTACCTTCGTATAGCCTTTGTTAGCTTTCTTCCACTCGTCAAGAGCGACTGTGAGTTCGTCGTTCAGATACGAGCCAACGACTGTCGTTCCTACTGCGTGTTTGTCGCCGCGGTTGGAGTTGTACTGGAGGTTGCCTGCTGCTGTGCCGCCCATTTCGGATTGTTCCCACCA
>JALFZJ010000040.1 GCA_022783665.1 Arcanobacterium sp. | reverse complement strand
CTTCGGCGTAGACTATTCAGACTATATGGCTCATTCCACATGGACTTCTGAGAAGGGATGGCATCGAAAGGTCATCGAGCCATACGGTGCGTTATCTCTCGATCCGGGTACTGCCGTATTGCATTACGGGCAGGAGATCTTTGAAGGCCTCAAAGCCTATCGTCACGATGATGGTTCCATCTGGACGTTCCGCCCCTTGTATAACGCCGCGCGTTTGAATCGATCCGGCCGCCGCCTTGCGATTCCCGAGCTGCCCGCACGTGACTTTATGGAAGCCATCGTGGGGCTTGTGCGAGCCGATTCCAGATGGGTGCCTGAAGGCGAGGGAGCGAGTCTATATTTGCGCCCATTCACTTTTGCTTCTGAGTCATTCCTCGGGGTTCGCGCAGCGAGCCGCTATGAGTTCTTGGTAATCGGCTCACCTAGTGGAGCGTACTTCCAGCACGGTTTCCAGCCTATCGATGTGTGGGTGGAAAAAGACTATCACCGTGCAGGCCCTGGCGGTATGGGGGATGCCAAGACGGGCGGAAACTACGCTGCCTCGTTGCTGCCGAAGGTACAAGCACACGATGAAGGCTTCGATGAAGTGATGTTCCTCGATGCGAAGACGGCGTCTAACATTGACGAGCTCGGCGGTATGAACGTGTTTGTTGTGATGAGTGATGGTTCGGTGCGCACACCAGCACTCACAGGTAACATCCTTCCGGGCTGCACGCGTTCCTCAATCATTACCTTGCTTGAATCTCAAGGCGTCAAGGTGAGCGAAACCGAAGTGCCGATCCAAGAGGTTGTGGACGGCGTCAAAAACGGCAGTGTTGCCGAGATGTTTGCCTGCGGCACGGCAGCGGTAGTGACGTCGATCGGGAGGCTGGCCTCCGACGATTTCGATGTAGCGGTGCCAGTTGGTGAGGTGACGAAGAAGATCTATCATGATCTCACCTCGATTCAGCTTGGGCGAGCTGATGATCCATTTGGCTGGTGCTATAAACTCTGTGATTAGAGCGTGCGCCCAAGATGCGCCAGCGCGTCGGCAGTATCAGTAAATACGCCAGTTGCGCCCCAATTGAATAGCTCATTGGCGCGCGACGCGCTATTGACAGTCCAGATATTCACTCCGTATCCGGCGCGTCGGAATGCTTCGATGCGCCGGGGAGTCAAGCCAGAATCCTCAGGATGGATATAGGTAGCATCTAAGATTTCGAGCACAGAGCGCCAGTCATCATACAGTGCTGGCGCTTCGTACAAACACGCCCGAGGAAGCTTCGGTGCTCGATCGCGAAACAACTGCAGAATCAACTGCGAAAACGAGGAAATAATCACCTCGCGGCCATGATCGAGATGCTCTAACTCAGCAATAACATTATCGACGAGGCGGTACGTCATCGCCTTGCCGGCCTCATTTTGCTTTATCTCAATATTGGCATTCGTGCCCGTTTCGTTGAGAAAACGGACGAATTGACGCAAGGTGGGGATTCGTTCACCAACAAAGGCGGGCGAGAACCATCCACCGGCGTCAATCCTCGAGACCTCATCAATCGATAAATCATAGTACGAGCCAGAAGCATCCGTCGTGCGATCAAGCGCGGAATCATGGATGAGAATCGGAGTACCGTCGCCAATCACGTCCACATCGGTCTCTAGCCATTTCACACTACGTTCTGCACACAGCCTAAACGCTGCCATGGTGTTTTCAGGGGCAAGGCGATTGAGCCCGCGGTGTGCGATCACGGTTCGTGTAAGCATACTGCCTTGCGAGCCTTTCTAGATGGCGTGGCTGTGGAACCCAAGCGAATGCGTGTGCGCTAGCTGAGGATCTTGATCTGCCACGGGTATGAATATAGCTGATCACGCGAGGCGGCAAGAGCTGCACGGATATGATGCCACAAGGTCAAAATGAAGCTTACTGCAAACAAGATCAGACCCACCGGCGCCAAAATGAGCGTGAACACCAGAATCCAACCCACCACACTCATCAACCACATGCCGAGGTTGAAGTTGAACGATTGCGCAGCGGCGCGGCGCACGTAAGGGCTCGAATCCTTCTTAATCAGCCAAATCACGAGCGGGCCTAAGAAGTTGAGCCACCCAACAGAAATAATCGTCGCGACAACTGCCGAAAGATGGGCGAAAATCGCCCATGTACGCTCTTCGGAGGTGGGTACATCCCAGCGATTGTTTGCAGGTTGCTGAGCTGGCTGTTGTGGCTGAGAGTACTGATTGTACTGACTATCAGAATTGCTGTACGAAGTTGTCATGATCCAAGTCTACATTTTTGCAACATCTGTGTAGCGCTACTCGAGACTGATTCCAGAAACTAAGACGAATCTGCCGCAGATCAAAGCCCTGCGGGTATTATCGTCAGATAATACGACGCTAATGGTTGAATGTGGAGCAGGCATATGGGTGAAAGAGTATTCGTTTACGATACAACTCTCCGAGACGGTGCACAGCAAGAAGGCATTAACCTTTCAGTAGCGGACAAACTAGCGCTACTGCCGTATATCGAACAAATGGGTGCCGACTATATCGAGGGCGGTTGGCCTGGCGCTATCCCGCGCGATACTGAGTTTTTCGAACAGCTCAAGGCCTCTAACCCACTCACGACGGCCAAACTCACTGCATTTGGATCGACGCGCAAAACAGGTACTTCGGCCAATAGCGATGCCCAAGTCTTAGCTCTGCTCGCCTCAGGTGCGGACGTGCTGTGTCTTGTAGCAAAATCCGATATTCGCCACGTCAACAATGCCCTGCGCACCACGGGTGAAGAGAACCTTGCCATGATCCGTGATACGGTAGAGTTTCTGCGCTCACAGGGGCGTGAGGTGATGATAGACGCCGAACACTTCTTTGACGGCTACGATTACGATCCGAATTACACTGCGTCCGTCGTCATTGAAGCCTTCGCAGCTGGTGCCAGCTGGGTGGTGTTATGCGATACGAACGGCGGATCTTTGCCTGATCGTATCTCGCGCACTGTGGCAGATTTGCGCTCGCGGTTGACTCAGGCCGGTTTCCCGGATGCCCACCTAGGCATTCACACACATGATGATGGCGGCTGCGCGGTAGCAAATTCCATTGCGGCTGTGGAGGCAGGGTGCCGGCAAGTGCAGGGCACAATCAACGGCTACGGCGAACGTACGGGAAACGCCAACTTGCTCACGGTGGTGGCGAACCTTCAACTGAAAACGAACTTTGACGCCGTCTCTTCGCAAGAGCTTGCCGGCCTTTCAGCCGTTGCCCATGCGGTAGCGGAGATTACGACGATCACCCCTAGCCCTCGCCAACCCTATGTAGGGGCGAGCGCCTTTGCGCACAAAGCGGGTTTGCATGCTTCCGCGATCCGTGTAGATCCTGGGTTGTATCAGCATATCGATCCTGATCTTGTGGGCAACAATATGCGTATGCTCGTGTCGGATATGGCAGGCCGTGCGTCGATCGAGCTTAAGGCAAAGGAATTCGGTGTGGATCTTTCCGAAGATCGCGATATTCTTGCCGCCATCACAAATCGAGTCAAAGAAGCAGAGGCAGAAGGTTATACCTATGATGCCGCCGATGCTTCCTTCGAGATGATGGTACGTGAGATTCTCACTGGAGCACCGCTTGAGTATTTCGAAGTGGAATCATGGAGCACTAGTACCTCGACGGATCGTGCAAATGTGGAGGAGACTTACGCTGAGGCTACGGTAAAAATCCACGCTGGTGGACGGCGTTTGATGCGCGTAGGGGAAGGTGTAGGGCCGGTGGACGCCCTCGACGATGCTCTACGCACGGCGTTAAAGAACGTCTATCCCGAGCTTGAACACATCGTGCTCACAGATTTCAAAGTACGCATCCTCGATTCGCACAAGGGTACTCAGGCCGTGACTCGCGTGATGATTACGCTCAGTGACGGCGAATCGACGTGGACGACGGTAGGGCTTGGAGATGATGTGATCGAAGCGTCATGGGAAGCCCTAACCGATGGTTATGTGTACGGGCTTTTCCGTGGTGGCGTACATGCGAGGCTTTAGGTATGCGGTGGTGGGGATGACTATCATCGTATCCAGCGGTAGGGTATCTGCCCAAGGCTGAGACGAATTGTGGGTAGTCGTTGTTGGTAGATTCTTGACGCGCAATTCTCTAGAAGCCCGCGCGTATGGCTACGATTGTAAGTTCGGCGCGATTGGTGAATCCCGTTGCAGAATAAATGTCACTAATGTAAGAACGTACGGTTGTGTCAGACAATGAAAGCCGTCTAGCGATCGATTTATAGGGGAGCCCCGTGATGAGTAGATCAAAGACATGTCGCAAATAGTCGGGTAGTTTTTCAACAGCGTCTTTGAATTCGGCAAACTCCGAGGCTGCACTCGCCACAGAACGATAACTCTCGATAAGGACACTTGTTGGTTGTGGGCCGAAGACCTTCTGCCCACAATATGCTTGCTTGATCGATTCACCAAGTTGTTCCCCGGACATATCTTTGGTGAGGAAACCGCCGATGTCGAGCGTGAGGGCACGGCTCAAATAATCATCTTGTTCAAACGCTATTAACATCACAACGACAACTTCGGGATGGCTCAGTATAATCCGCTCCGCAGTTTGCACACCATCCAAAACCGGCATATTAATGTCTTGGTGCGATATTGGTACCACTCCTGCTAAACCTGAAACCCTGGAAACCCGGAAAAGTGCTGATCGCGTTGTGTGTAGCGTTGGCGCTTCTGTGTATTGCTTTCGCATACATACCCTCGTGGCCGGTTCGTCTTGTGCTGATGGTGCTCGCGGCTGGAATTGCGCCGTTTGCTAACCCTTTCATGGCTTTCCTTGCCGCCTATACTCCGCCCGAGCGGCAAGGGCGTGACATGTCAGTGATTACAGCAATTAACGATCTGCCAGGCCTGGTAACCGCACCTGTTGCGGCGGTGTTCCTCCCCATCTTTGGATACTCAACGGTCGCCTTACTGAGCATCGCGCTACTCCCGGCGCTCCTCATTGTGGCATTGACACCCGCGATGAGAACGATCCCCGAGCAAAGCAAATGGGTAGACCACATCGCAAAGATACGTGCTGTGGGAGCATAGTTATAACTCGCACGCCTACTGCGGTGGGCGCGGCCCGAAAATCGCAGTACCGATACGAATAACCGTGCTCCCGTGCTCCACAGCAACATCAAGATCGTGCGTCATCCCCATCGAGATTTCCGTCGCGCTAGCGAGGCCAGGTAATTCCCTCATTTCTTGGGAGAGACTGCGCGTCAGCTCAAAGCTGCGGATAATATCTGCAGAATCAGGCGTGTGTGCACCAATCGTCATCACACCCTGAATCTCGATGTGTTCAAGCTGGGAGGCTGCACGGGCAAGTTCGAGTAGCTGCTCCGGTGGGCATCCGAACTGAGTAGGAGCGCCTGAGGAGTTGATCTGCAGCAAAATAGGGTAGGGGCCGGTAGCCTCGCCTCGCGCAATGCGTTCATCTTGACGCCGGTTAATCCTCTCGGCGGTTTTCAAAGAATCTACTGTAT
Organism: Arcanobacterium sp.; assembly: GCA_022783665.1. Taxonomy (GTDB): domain Bacteria; phylum Actinomycetota; class Actinomycetes; order Actinomycetales; family Actinomycetaceae; genus Arcanobacterium_A. The sequence goes on along the minus strand of JALFZJ010000040.1, from coordinate 1,331 downwards.
CGATACGCTCCGCGTAAGCCATCGCCGTCGACAACTTGTTCGACTGAACGTGCCCTATCACGGTAGCAGTATGCCTCGTATCAGAGCCACGCGCACCTATCGCCGCCAGTTCGCGTTCGGTACTTTCAAGCTGAGGAATAAGATTATGCCCAAATAAGCGTTCATCAGCATCAAGAGCAGCGAGCAAATTCTCAATCGGCTGGTACTTTACAGCCAGCATAAGTTTAGTGCTTCCAGGCTCGCGTCCGCTACGCTCAAGCGCCCGCTCGATTCGTTCACGCACCTGGGCAATGTTTGCTGCAATATCCACCATACTTGCCACTGTAACACCGCCAGCCCACCACGCCTGGCAGTGCGAGTGTGAACTAGCGATCGTGCCTAGCGTTCGCCAAAGTTCACGATCTGCATCGCGAGCGAACCCTGCTCATCAGACGCATCCAAATCCACAAGTGCCCAAATCGCCCACGAAAAGTCGCGTTCGCCGTCATCAAGCACTTGAATCGCTAGCCACACACGCCCACTAGCATGATCTTCCAAAAGTTGTGCTCCGGCATCAGGATCCATGCCAGCAGCGATGAGATCGGCAAGTGAAGGATCTTCAAGGATTTGGAAAAACTCAGCTGAGCGCGCTTCGTTATCTATGCCGAGATAGTCGTATGTGTCGAAATAGCGGTCAATAGCGTCTGCCCAGCGATCTTCGTTCCAGCCGGCTTGAGAATCCCATTCGTCGAGCAAAGTGAGATCATCGCGCTCGAGCGCTTCAATACGTGCAAAAAGCGAATTGCGGATAGCGGTACGTAGCGCATGGCGATTGCGTGAAAACGCGATCACACCATTGGCATCAGCACCGAAAGCACGTTCAGTGCCCTCGGTCGCGTCACCATCTGAACGCAACATAAGCTCCCCAGGTGTTACTCGCCCATCGGCGAGAGCCTCCCACTCGTCGAGCAATGAAGAGTCAATCGATCGGACCAGCGCGCCCAGCCAATCAATAATTGCAGTGAGCTCATCGTTACGCGCATCAAGCGGCACTATCTGGCGCGAAGCGCGATACACATCGGTGAGATATCGCAGCAACACGCCCTCTGAGCGTTGAATACCGTATCTCGACACAAACTCCGTGAAGGTACTCGCCGTCTCGATCATTTCACGCACAATCGACTTCGGACGCAATTCTTCGTTCTTAACCCACGGGTTTGTGTGAGCGAAGGTCTCTAGTGCCGGTTCGAGCAGATCAGCAAGGGGGCGCGGCCACGTTACCTCATCTGCCAGAGCCATTCGCTCGTTGTAATCAACTCCCTCAGCTTTGAGTTTACTAATGAGCTCTCCGC
>JALFZJ010000023.1 GCA_022783665.1 Arcanobacterium sp. | reverse complement strand
ATGGGCGATGGGCCAATGCGCGCGGGCTTCCTCGCACGCAAGGCCACCAAGCGGGCGAGTTTTCCTTGATGGACGTTATTGTGGGGGCAATGGAAGTAGGCGTGAAAGTGCTCTCTGTGTATGCGTTTTCGACTGAAAACTGGAAGCGCAGCCCGTCAGAGATCAAATTCCTCCTCGGGTATTCCCGTGATGTGATCCACAGATGCCGAGAGGATCTCAATGAGTGGGGCGTCAAGGTTGTATGGAGTGGGCGCAGCCCAAAACTATGGAAATCAGTAATAAGGGAGCTTCGTGAAGCGGAACGTCTCACCGCAAATAATTCCACGATGATATTGAACTTCTGTATGAATTACGGCGGCAAAGCAGAAATTGTAGACGCCGTTCGCCAGATATGCGAGCGCGTGGAGCGTGGGGAGCTCCATTCGAGCGGTATCAACGCGCGCGTACTCGATGCGGCGATGTATCACAGCGATATACCTGACGTAGACCTGTTTATTCGCAGTGGTGGAGAGCAGAGAATATCTAACTTCTTGCTGTGGCAAAGCGCTTATGCGGAGCTGATGTTCGTGCCCGAACCGTGGCCTGAATTTGATCGATCCGTGCTCTGGCGCTGTATAGAGCAATACGCAAACAGGGATCGGCGTTTTGGTGGCGCAGTTGATGCAGTAGCCGGCGATGCATAAATAGGCGGCTCTTGAATGCGTTTGGATATGCGAACCCGTTTGGATAGAGGGATGCACCCTCACCATATTTCCATATCGGGTAACGTACACAGTAGCGCAGATAAAGAGTAGCGCAGATAACGAAGTAGCGGTAGGGAAGGCTGATGACGATGCTGCAACGGATTGACGTACGTGAGAAAGAGCTGTCTGCCGATGCATTGGCTCATGCTTTGCCGCGGGCAAAAGTTGACGTAGCACGCGCACTAGAATCGGTACTTCCTATCATTGATAGGGTGCGCAGTGGCGGAGCTCGAGCGCTGCGTGAACTGAGTGAAGAATTCGATTCGGTGCGCCCGCGCTACGTGCGGGTGCCACAAGAAGTGATAGATGCTGCTGAAGCCCAGATCAGTGCTGAGATGCGCGAAGCATTATGGATCTCGATAGAGCACAATCGTAAAGGGCATGAAGCCCAACTGCCCCAGCCGCGACAAACGCAGGTGATACCAGGGGGAATTGTGCGGCAGCGATGGGTACCCGTGCGTCGCGTTGGCCTCTACGTACCAGGCGGGCTCGCCGCGTATCCGTCGTCTGTAATCCATAACGCCGTGGCGGCGCAAGTGGCAGGCGTTGATGAAATCGCGCTCGCGAGCCCTGCTCAGGCCGATCACGACGGGCTTCCACACCCCACGATCCTTGCAGCATGTAAACTGCTTGGGATTACGGAAGTGTATGCAGCCGGCGGAGCAGGAGCAATCGCAATGTTTGCCTACGGTGCTACGGGAGACTCAAATGAAGGGGATCCGAGCGTTCTGTGTGAGCCGGTAGACGTTGTGACTGGGCCAGGAAATATCTATGTTGCCGCAGCGAAACGCGCAGTTCAAGGCGTCGTGGGTATTGACGCTGAAGCTGGGACCACTGAGATCGGCATTATCGCCGATGGTTCAGCAAATCCTGAATTTGTGGCAGCCGATCTGCTGAGCCAAGCAGAACATGATCCGGCGGCTGCGTCAGTACTCTTTACCGATTCCGTTGAGCTGGCTGATGCCGTTGATTCAGCCCTGGAGCGTCAGGCAGGCGACACAAAGCATAAGGAACGCGTCGCTCAGGCGCTGCGTGGCCCGCAATCTGGCATTGTCTTGACTCGGGATCTTGATCACTCAATTGCGGTGGCCAATGCCTACGGTGCTGAACATCTCGAAATCCACACGGAGAATGCCAGAGAAGATGCCAAAAGAATACGTAATGCGGGCGCCGTGTTCGTCGGGAGTTTCACACCAGTTCCCTTGGGAGACTATATGGCAGGGTCAAACCATGTACTACCGACAGGCGGCACGTCGCGATTCAACTCTGGACTCAATGTGATGGCATTCATCAAGTCAGTGCAAGAGATAGAGTACACTGAGCAAGCAATGGCGAGTTTGTACGAACCGTTGAAAACGATAGCGCTTGACGAAGACTTGCCAGCCCATGCTCATGCTTTGAGGGTTCGCATCAGCTAGCCTATCGAGCCGCCTACGAAGGTGCCAATATAGTAAGTAACGAACATTGCGATATTGCCCCAAAGGATATTGCGCACGGTAGCTCGAAGTATGCGCGCTCCGCCGAGCTTTGCCGATACAGATCCTGTGATTGCAAGAGCTATCGTGACGGCTACTGCCGTGATGGGCACGGCAATGTTCTGAGGTGATATCACAATAGCGAATAAGGGGATGAGTGCACCGAGTGCGAATGAGATCATAGAGGCGATAGCCGCATGGAGTGGGCTTGTGAGCTCGTCGGGATCCATATTGAGTTCAAAGTGTACATGAGCCTTTAGAGCGTCTTTTGTGGATAGCTCGCTTGCCACACGTGTGGCAAGAGGTTTTGATAAGCCTTGGTTGCGTAGCGTCTGCCCGAGGGCTCGTTGTGCTGCCTGTGGATCGTGGGCAATTTCTTGCTTTTGTGCCGCTATTGCTGCCTCTTCCGCATCGCGCTGGGTAGATACCGATACGTATTCTCCTGCAGCCATCGATAAAGCGCCGGCCACCAAGCCGGCGATGCCGGAAATAAACAGCGCGGTATACGTCATTGATGCACCCGATACGCCTACCACTAGGCCAGCTGTTGAAACGATACCGTCATTTGCTCCGAGCACTCCGGCGCGTAGCCAATTGAGCTTCGATCCCAAATTCGAATCAGGGCTCGAATCTGATTCGGCTGAATATCCAGATTCGTTACCTTCAGCAGAGATAGCAGAGCATTCGTCGCACGCCGTAGAATCAAACGTCGTCGCGGCGGTGGTTTCGGGCAGGGGTGTGCGCTGAGTTTCGTCCATAGCGACTATCCTAGGAAGTGCTCTGGGTAGATGATAGGCAGGCAAGGCTACCCTATGTATGTGTTGTACAGCTCGCTTGGGTGTTGGGCAGCAATCATGCTGCGTGCACAAAACCTGTGGCGCCAACAGAAAAGTGCTCATCCGGCGTCTCACGATACGCTGTGGTACGTTACCTTGCCCGAACAGCGATACACTAGTACACACGCAACTGGCACATGCGAACCGTCTGGGGTGCGAATATGCGGGCGGCATGCCGCATGCCCTTCAGACGCTCCGAGTAGGAAAGGACGCACACGGCTCATGCTTCCCGTACGCCAAGACCTCAAAGGCGAAAAGCCTTACGGTGCGCCACAATTGAGCGTTCCAGTACGTTTGAATGTGAATGAGAATCCATACAGCCCATCTGCCCAGGTACAAGCAGATATTGCTTCAGCCGTAGGCGCCGCCGCACGCCAGCTCAATCGCTATCCTGATCGCGATTTTCTTCCATTGCGTGAGGCGCTTGCGAATTATCTTGAGGCGGAAGCGCAGGTATTGATCGATCCGACGCAGATCTGGGCTGCAAATGGGTCCAATGAGATTATGCTCCACATTCTCCAGGCCTTCGCTGGGCCAGGGCGGTATGCTGCAACCTTCGCCCCCAGCTACTCAATGTACCCAGAGTATGCGCGCGATACATTCACGCAGTGGGTGAGTGGCACCCGCAACGCTGATTTCAGTCTGAACCTTGCCGAGGTAGGGCGAATACTAGATGACTATCATCCTGCCGTCGTGTTCCTCGCATCGCCCAATAACCCCACTGGCACCGCACTCGATTTGGCAACGCTGCGATCGATACTGGAGCTGACGCGCAGCTCTGGGCCACTAATCACTGATATGGACGGCGAAACGACGAGTGAGGCTCGCGCATCGACGATCGTTGTGGTTGACGAAGCATACGCGGAGTTTCGCCGCGAGGGAGTGCCTTCTGCGCTTGAACTGGTAGCGGACTATCCTCACGTGATAGTAACGCGAACGGCATCGAAAGCTTTTGGCGCTGCGGGGCTGCGGCTAGGCTACATGGCGGCACACCGCGATATTATCGACCAACTGATGCTCGTGCGTCTGCCATATCATCTCTCGAGTATCACGCAGGCAGCAGCGCTTGCGGCGCTAAGCCACAGCAGTGAACTACTCGAGCAAGTGGGCGAAATCCGTACTAGCCGCGATGCAATGGCGGCGGAGCTGGTACGCCGAGGGTTCGACGTAGCGCCTTCCGATGCCAACTTCATTTTCTTCGGCACGTTCTCAGATGTGCACGCTGCATGGCAAGGCCTCCTCGAGCGCGGAGTGCTTGTGCGCGATGTGGGATACGAAGGCAGGTTGAGGGTGAGTATTGGAACCCCACACGAAAACGAGATCTTTTTGAAGGCACTAGCGGAGGTGACACGATGACGCAACGTACTGCACATTTTTCGCGTACCACGTCGGAGTCCGATATCAGCGTCGAGCTCAATCTTGACGGCGCCGGACACAGCGATATTTCCACGGGAGTTCCGTTTTATGACCATATGCTTACTGCGCTGAGCAAGCATTCGCTTATGGACCTGTCTGTGCATGCTCGCGGCGATATCGACGTCGACGTGCATCACACGGTTGAAGATACCGCGATATGCATCGGCGTAGCGTTGAAACAAGCCCTTGGGGATAAGGCCGGTATCGCGCGATTCGGGGACGCGTTTGCGCCTTTGGATGAAGCACTGGCACGTGCCGTGGTAGACGTGGCCGGTCGGCCGTATGTTGTGCATCGAGGTGAGCCTGCTGGGCAAGAATATCACCTCATTGGTGGGCACTTTACCGGATCGATGACGCGGCACGTATTCGAGTCGCTCGCCTATAATGCCGGTATCTGCCTGCATGTGGAGTTGGTGTATGGGCGCGATCCTCACCATATCGTCGAAGCGCAGTTCAAAGCATTAGCCCGAGCTTTGCGTGAAGCGATCGCTTTCGATCCGCGCGTGCACGGAATTCCCTCGACGAAAGGAACGCTGTGAACTCCCGCAAACGCTACGTGATTCTTACTCCTTTTGAACGCACGGATATTGTGGCGGGGATCCTCAAGCTTCGTGCTGTCGATGCGGATGTAGCCGATTCTCCATCAGGGGCTCTTGTGCTCAAAGAGATCGCTGATCCGACGTTCGACGATTGGGATATTGCAGAATTGCTGGGCTTCGATGACTCCGGCAGCGCTGATAATAGCTCCGATGCGCCGTCCACTGGTGCATCTGGGACGGCTTTAGGCAATGAACACTCCGAGAGCTCGTCAGGCAGCGGTGGCGCTAGTGGCGAGGATCCGCACAGCGATGACGTTCCGATCGATTCGAATAAGCCTGAGCAGATAGCAGTAGAGCTATCGAAACTCACGCCTTACGGAGTGGTGCTCTTCCGCGCTGATCTGGGTGACGACGTAGGAGGGGAAGACGGCGTCTCCGGGCTTATTCATGCGCAACGATACGTGCGGGGCGAGGCCGGTGATGAGATATCGGCAGGAATGCTTCTAGGAGGACTTGATGATGTGGTGGAAGACCTCGTTTTAGGGGTGAAGCCTGTTGACGAGATTACTCAGATCATTCATCCATGGGACGTCGATGACGCATTCTTGCAGCGTCTTGGCCGTAGTTTAGGGCAGTTCCGGCGCGAAACGAGATAGTGACGAATGAAAAAAGTTGTGGTGTTAGACGCCGGCACGGGTAACGTCCGCTCAGTGGTACGAGCACTCGAACGTGTGGGGGCGCAGGTAGAGCTCGCGTCAGACGAAGCTACGGTGATGGAGGCAGATGGGCTTGTAGTGCCTGGCGTCGGCGCGTTCGGTGCGGTGATGGACAAGCTGCGAGCGGTTCGAGGCGATACGTTCATCGACCGGCGTTTGGCTGGCGGGCGAGCAGTGCTCGGTATATGCGTGGGTCTGCAAATCATGTTTGATCAAGGCACGGAGCATGGAACGCACGAAGGCCTTGGCCAATGGCGCGGATCGGTGGATCTGCTGCCAGCCGATATCGTGCCGCATATGGGATGGTCGCACGTCGATGTGCATCCTCAATCAGATATCTTTGCCGGCGTAGAGAATGAGCGTTTTTATTTCGTCCATTCTTATGCGGTGCTCTCTAATCCGGGAGCTGATATGGATGACGGTTCGGGCCGCTTCGAGCCGCCTAAGGTGAGTTTCGCCGAACATGGGGTGCGATTTGTAGCCGCCGTGGAGAATGGTCCGCTCGTTGCCACTCAATTCCATCCGGAAAAGTCTGGTGATGCAGGCGCCCAGCTTTTGCGCAATTGGCTTGAACGCCTGTAAAGAGGTGTAGCCCAGATGTTGCGCCGAGCTCAATGAGCATCACATACACTTGAGCTCAAGAGAAACAACCAAGGGAGAATAGACGCGTATGGAACAACTCATTTTACTGCCGGCAGTAGACGTGGTTGATGGGCAGGCAGTACGGCTCGTGCAGGGGGTTGCTGGTACGGAGCAGTCCTACGGTGATCCTGCAGAGGCGGTGCAGGCATTCGTCGATGCAGGTGCACAGTGGATTCACCTGGTAGATCTCGATGCGGCATTTGGCCGTGGCACAAACCATGACCTTCTCGCTGGGATTGTGGCAGATTTTTCCAGCGTTAATATCGAGCTTTCAGGCGGTATTCGCGATGAAGCGTCTTTAGTATCCGCATTGGAAGCGGGTGCAACTCGCGTGAACCTCGGTACAGCAGCACTCGAGAACCCTCAATGGACTTCCCATGCAATCATCACTTATGGCGAGCGTGTGGCCGTGGGGCTCGATGTGCGTGGCGAAACGCTCTCGGCGCGTGGATGGACGCGTGATGGCGGTAATCTATGGGAGGTTATTTCGCGTTTGGATGACGACGGCTGCGCCAGGTATGTGCTCACAGACGTGGCTCGCGATGGTATGCTTCAAGGGCCAAATTTCGATCTTCTCAGACGCGTGTGCGAGTTCACTGATACTCCTATTGTTGCCTCGGGAGGGGTTTCTAGTCTCGAAGATATTGAGCGCCTGCGTGCTATGGTGCCAGAAGGAGTGGAGGCAGCTATTATCGGTAAAGCCCTCTATGCGGGTAAGTTCACTGTTCAAGAAGCCCTGGACGTAGCCACACGCTAGGAGGATCTTTATGCCCGACTTTTCACAATTGCTCAAAGATAACCCCTTTGCCGGTGACGATGGTTCACTCACTACAGCACTCGCTAAAGCTTTCGATGAGCCCGAACACCTGCGTTTTGAGGCAGTGGTGGCTTCGCTTGGCCGTGTGGTGATTCCCGTGATGCCGCATGCTCGCCCTGCGGTAGATCCGAGTGGAAAAGTGGCCGAGCATCAGAAAGTCTCAGCGAATCCGCTAGACGATGCGGGCGACGATCTCCTCGACGTAGATTTTCCTGGCGGGCGAAAAGCTTATCCCATCTTTTCAAGCGCTCAAGCTCTCGCACAATATGATCCTCAGGCGCGCCCGTTACTCGTCACGGCACAGAACATGGCTCAAGCCGCAATGACTCGAGGCGAAGGACTGCTTGTACTTGATCCTGGGCTAGATGCTCAGCAGTGGCTCGGGCGCAGTGCCGTGGTTGCTCTTGCCACAGGCAAAGGCGATCAGTGGGTTGCGCCGTGGAATGACGAGCGTATTCCACGCGAAGTGCAAAGCTCCCTACCTTATGCAATTCCTGGTTTTGATCATATTGTGCTCGAGCCGGCACGTTACGGTGCTGTGCGCGTGATTGTGCATATTCTTGCTGGGACTTCCCGCGATCAGGCAGTGGCGGCCATTGAAACCATCGCAGCTATTCTCACGCGAAATGAGTATGTGCGAGCTCGGCTTGACGTCGTAGAGATCCGCCCGTTCTTTGCAGGCGTTTAGAACCTGGCGTGGTGGATGTCACGGAGCGAATGGTGGAAAAGCGGCGTCTGCAATAGGAAAACCAGCCCTACGGTGCTAGACTTGTTCGCGACCGACCGGCGATTGGCCGGTACGCAAG